>NZ_JBQUZW010000007.1:0-214255 GCF_056313665.1 Lysobacter sp. DMC104
CCGGAACTGGTCCGAACCCGATACCATCCCCACAGGACTCACCGCCTGAGTGGCTACAAGATCCGTACGCAGGTCAGTCCAACTCACCATCCTTCTTTAGGCGCTGAATATCGTTAGAGATCGTCTTCTGTGAGCGAAGCGTCAGCTTTGCGATCTCGGTTTGTGTGAAGCCCTCTTGAAATAGTTGCTTCACCGTCTGCCTACGCTCATCAGCGGGCTGCCTTTCGATGCGGGTTTCTTGTTCTCGTATCAAGCCGGGCCTTACATCTCTGCTACGGATAAGCCTTTGGGCGCCATCCGGCGAATCTACAGTAAGCGTGACGGTATTGGAGGTCTGCTTGAGTTCGTACTGCGTGATGGTTCCGGTACGGATTCCGTCTACCAGTGCCTGCAATTGGTTGGCTACGGCAATCGCGTTATGAGAGGTAGCGGCATCAGGTGTGAGCGAAATCGGAAGATTAGGGTCAGGCGGATCAAAAGGAGAGTTAGGCATGCCTAGGGTCTCTTGGGTTGCGGGGCATGCACTTTAGTAGATTCTAGTAATTTTCGCAATATCCTAGTAATTTCTCCTTTGCCGACGACCTAGTGCAGGTCGCGCAGGTCGAGGTCGCGCAGCTTCGGCGCGCGCCAGGCGGTCAGGCCGACCACGCCGAGGGTCACGCAGCCGCCGATGACGACCGCGTGGATCAGGCCGAACGCCCGCGCCATCACGCCGTCGTAGAACGCGCCGAGTTCGTTCGACGAGCTGATGAAGATGCTGTTGATCGACGACACCCGGCCGCGCATGTGGTCGGGCGTCACCAGTTGCAGGATGGTCGAGCGCATCACCACCGAGATGCCGTCGCAGACGCCGTAGGCCAGCAGTATCGCGAACGACAGCAGCAGGTGGCGCGACAGCGCGAAGGCGATCGTGCACAGGCCGAATCCGGCGACCGCGAACAGCAGGATGCGCCCGGCGTTGCGTTCCAGCGGATGCCGCGCCAGCCACAGCGCCACGCAGACCGAGCCCAGTGCCGGCGCCGCGCGCAGGAAGCCCAGCGCGTCCGGGCCGGCGTGCAGCACGTCCTTGATGAAGGCCGGCAGCATCGACACCGCGCCGCCCAGCAGCACCGAGAACATGTCCAGCGCCATCGCGCCCAGCATCACCTGCTGCGAGAACACGAAGCGCAGGCCCTCGGCGATGCTGGCGAACACCGGGCCGCGCGCCTCGGCCGGCGGCGGTTCGCTCACGCGCAGCGCGACCAGCGCGCCCGCGGCCGCCAGCGCGACCGCGATGCCGGTGGCGTAGGCGACCGACTTGCCGGCGACGCCGATCAGCACGCCGCCGATCGCCGGGCCCAGCACCAGCGCCGCCTGGAACACCACCGCGCCGATGCTCGACCCGCGGGTGAACCGGTCGCGGGGCAGGGCGCGCGCGAACAGCGTGTTGTAGACCGGGCCGAGGAACGAGCGCACCGCGCCGGTGAACACGATCGCGGCGTAGATCATCCACGTCTGCGCCCGCGGGGCATCGGCGTGCAGCCAGCCCTGCGCGATCGCCAGCAGCAGCGCCGGGGTGATCGCCAGCCCGAGGCAGGCGACGATGCCCAGCCGCCGCTTCGGCAGGTGGTCGACCAGATGACCCGCGAACGGCGCCACCGCGAAGAACGGCAGCACCTCGGCGAGGCCGACGAGGCCGAGCTTCCACGGGTCGCGGGTGAGTTCGTAGATGTGCCAGCCGACCGTCACCGCCACGATCTGGTACGAGAGGATCGTGAACAGCCGGTACGCCATCAGCGCGACGAACGCGCGGCTGCGCAGCGGCGAGGCCTGCGCGGGGGTGGCGTCGGCGGCGGTTTCCATCGCGGCGCGGTCAGTGCGCCGCGTCGCGGGCGGCCTGTGCGCGGGCCTTGATGAACGCCAGCAGCGCGGCCAGACCGTTGTTGCGCGTCGGCGAGAGATGCTTCGCCAGCCCGATGTCGGCGATGTAGCGCGTCTCGGTGGCGAGGATCTCCTCCGCGCTGCGGCCGGCATACACGCGCAGGGCGAGGAAGATCAGGCCGGAGACGATCGCCGAGTCGCTGGCGGCGGTGAAGTCCAGCCGCGCCGCGTCGCCGTCGGCGACGATCCACACCATCGACTGGCAGCCGTGCAGGCGGTGCGCGTCAGTCTTCAGCGCGTCGTCCATCGGCGGCAGCTTGCGGCCGAGGTCGATCAGGTACTGGTAGCGCTCGGACCAGTCGCCGAAGAACGCGAACTCGTCGCGGATGGCGTCCTGGGCGTCGCTGGCGGTGGGTTCGAGGGGGAAGGTGGTCATCGGCGACATTGTAGACGCCACGTCGGGCGCGACCGGATGCGCCAACGGTCGACTGCGTTCCGCTCGGTGCGGTCGCGGATTTCCCCTCTCCCGCGGGAGAGGGGCAGGGGAGAGGGCCGGTCTGCCGCGATGCCGGATCGGCATCGTGCATTCCACGCCCTCATCCGGCGCTGCGCGCCACCTTCTCCGGCGGGGAGAAGGGCGTGGCGTCGAACGTTACGGCGTCAGGCGCGCTTCCACCGAACTCCTTGTGGCGTGTCTTCCAGCAGGATGCCTTCGTCGGCGAGCTGCTTGCGGATGGCGTCGGCACGGGCGAAGTCGCGGGCCTTCTTGGCGTCGTTGCGTTCGTCGACCAGCGCCTGGATGCGCGCATCGTCGTCGCCGGAGGCGCCGCGGGCGAACCACGCTTCGGGCGCCTGCTGCAGCAGGCCGAGGGCGAGGCCGGCACCGAGGAGCGCCGATTTGATTCCTGCAAGGTGGGAGTGTTGATCGGGGTGAGTGGATCGATACCCCATGGCAAGCAGTCGCCTTGCTTCACTGGCGTAGTTGTTCATTTCCGCGATTGCGGAGGGTGTATTTAAGTCTTCGCTGAGAATGTTTTCTATGCCTGGCGTGATTTCCGCTCCAGCTTCGACATCCGCGAGGTCGCGCAGCGTGCCGTACAGCCGGTCCAGCGTCTTGATCGACTGCTCGATCAGCGCGTCGGACCATTCCAGCGGCTGGCGGTAGTGCGCCGACAGCAGCGCGTAGCGCAGCGCTTCCGGCGGGTATTCCTGCACCAGGTCGTGCACGCGCTTGATGTTGCCGACCGACTTGGCCATCTTGGCGCCGCCGAAGTTCAGCATGCCGTTGTGCAGCCACCAGCGTGCGAACGTCGTGTGCGTGTGGCCGTGCTTGTGCGCGCACTCGCTCTGCGCGACCTCGTTCTCGTGGTGCGGGAACATCAGGTCGTTGCCGCCGGCGTGCAGGTCGATGGTCTCGCCGAGGTGGGCCTCGGCCATCGCCGAGCACTCGATGTGCCAGCCCGGGCGGCCGCGACTCCACGGCGAATCCCAGCCCGGCAGGTCGTCGGTGGACGGCTTCCATAGCACGAAGTCGCCGGCGTTGCGCTTGTACGGCGCCACTTCGACGCGGGCGCCGGCCAGCATCTCGTCGATGTCGCGGCGCGAGAGCTTGCCGTACTCGGGGAAGCTGTCGACTGCGAACAGCACGTGGCCCTCGGCGGCGTAGGCGTGGCCGTTGTCGATCAGGCGCTGGATCATCGCGATCATGTGCGGGATGTGCGCGGTCGCGGCCGGCTCGATGTCCGGGGCGAAGTCGCCGGCCACGCCCAGCGCGGCCATGTCCTCGCGGTAGGCGGCGGCGAACTTGTCGGTGATGACCGAGATCGGCACGCCCTGTTCCTTCGCCGCGGCGTTGATCTTGTCGTCGACGTCGGTGATGTTGCGGGCATAACGCAACTTGCCGTAGCGACGGCGGAGCAGGGCGGCGAGCACGCCGAACACCACCGGGCCGCGCGCGTTGCCGATGTGCACGTAGTTGTAGACGGTGGGTCCGCAGACGTACATCGTGGGCCCGGAAGCGGGGTCGCGGGGTTCGAAGGCCTCGACCCGGCGGGTCAGGCTGTTGTAGAGCTGCAGGGACATGTGGGGGTCATCCATGGAAGGCATCACGATTCTAGCCGCCCCGTTCCCGCCACGACAGCCGCGATTCAGCCAGCGCCCCCCATGGCCGCCTACACTCGGCGGTCCCATGCGTCCCCATCCCCTCGCCTTCCTCCTGTCGCTGATCCCCTGCCTGACCGCCGCCGTGCCGGCGCGCGCGGAGGATCCCGGCATCACGCCGAACGTGCGCACCGAGTACGCCCAGGTGCTGCGGGTGGATCCGGTCTACCAGACCCTGCGTGCCCAGGCGATCGAACAGCGCTGCGACCACCCGGCGGAAGCGACCGGCGTGGCCCCGACCAACCGCAACTGCCGGCCGGTGCGGGTGACGCGCGAATTCCAGCGGCCGGTGGCTTACGACGTCGACTACATCCATCGCGGCGTGAAATACCGCTCCCGCCTGCCGGTCGACCCGGGCAAGCGCTTGCGGATCAAGATCTCGATCACCCCCGACATCCCCCCCGGCGAGCGCCGCTGAGCCCGCAGGTGCCGGCGCAGCCGCCGGCAACGCACCGGCGGTCCATCCGACCTTGGTCGGAACAGGGTGGGAAATCCCCGCCGATTGCGGCCAAAACCCCGGTTTTGCCCTTGCGCGCCCGCGCCACGCGTGCGAGCATGCGCCCCCATGACGCACGCCCAGCCCCTGTCGACGAGCAGCGCCCGGATGGCCTCCGGCATGACCTCGCGCGCGCGCCGACCGGAACCCCACATTCACGCTGGGTAATCCGGAACGTCGTCCCTACGCAACGACACAAGTTTCCAGGAAAGGCCCGGCTCCCGCCGGGCCTTTTCGCTTTTCCATTCTCCATTCTCCGTTCCCTCTCCCGAGACCCGCCATGAAGCATTTCCTGAACACCCAGGACTGGAGCCGCGACGAACTGGACGCCGTGCTCACGCAGGCCGCGCTGTTCAAGCGCAACCGGTTGGGCGACCAGCTCAAGGGCAAGTCGATCGCGCTGGTGTTCTTCAACCCGTCGATGCGTACCCGCACCAGCTTCGAGCTCGGCGCGTTCCACCTCGGCGGGCACGCCGTGGTGCTGGCTCCGGGCAAGGATGCGTGGCCGATCGAGTTCGACCTCGGGACGGTGATGGACGGCGACACCGAGGAGCACATCGCCGAAGTCGCGAAGGTGCTCAGCCGCTATGTCGACCTGATCGGCGTGCGCGCCTTCCCGAAGTTCGTCGACTGGTCGATCGATCGCGAGGACCGCGTGCTCAAGTCGTTCGCGAAGTACGCGACGGTGCCGGTCATCAACATGGAGACGATCACCCATCCCTGCCAGGAACTGGCGCACGCGCTGGCGCTGCAGGAACACTTCGGCACCCACGACCTGCGCGGCAAGAAGTACGTCCTGACCTGGACCTACCATCCGAAGCCGCTGAATACCGCGGTCGCGAACTCCGCACTGACCATCGCCACCCGCCTCGGCATGGACGTGACCCTGCTGTGCCCCACGCCGGAGTACGTGCTCGACGAGCGCTACATGGGCTGGGCCGAGCAGAACGTCGCCGAGAGCGGCGGCTCGCTGACCATCAGCCACGACACCGACAGCGCCTACGCCGGCGCCGACGTGGTCTACGCCAAGAGCTGGGGCGCGCTGCCGTATTTCGGCAACTGGGCGCCCGAGAAACCCATCCGCGACCAGTTCAAGCACTTCATGGTCGACGAACGCAAGATGGCGCTCACCAACGACGCCGTGTTCTCGCACTGCCTGCCGCTGCGCCGCAACGTGAAGGCGACCGACGCGGTGATGGACGCGCCGTACTGCATCGCCGTGGACGAAGCCGAGAACCGCCTGCACGTGCAGAAGGCGGTGATGGCCGCGCTCGCGCACCAATGACCCTCTCCCACGAGTCGCCCCTCCCCATGAACGCATCCAACGACATCGTCCTCGCCTTCTCCGGCGGCCTCGACACCAGCTTCTGCGTGCCCTACCTGAAGGAGCGCGGCTGGAACGTCCACACCGTGTTCGCCGACACCGGCGGCGTCGATGCAGAAGAACGCGCCTACATCGAAGCGCGCGCGCATGAACTCGGCGTCGCCTCGCACGTCACCGTCGATGGCGGCCCCGCGCTCTGGGACGGCTTCGTCAAGCCGTTCGTGCGCGCCGGCGAGGCCTATCAGGGCCAGTACCCGCTGCTGGTCTCGGACCGCTACCTCATCGTCGACGCCAGCCTCGCGCGGGCGCGCGAGCTGGGCACCAATGCGATCGCGCACGGGTGCACCGGCATGGGCAACGACCAGGTGCGGTTCGACCTCGCAGTGAAGGCCAGCGGCGATTTCCGCATCGTCGCGCCAATCCGCGAAATCCAGAAGGAACACACCCAGACCCGCGCCTACGAGCAGAAATACCTCGAAGAGCGCGGCTTCGGCGTGCGCGCCAAGCAGAAGGCGTACACCATCAACGAGAACCTGCTGGGCGTGACGTTGTCCGGCGGCGAGATCGACAAGTGGGAAGCCCCGGGCGACGGTGCGCGTGGCTGGTGCGCGCCGCGCCGCAACTGGCCGGACGAAGTGCTGCACGTGACCGTGCGCTTCGTCGAAGGCGAGGCGGTGGCGATCGACGGCAACGCGATGGCAGGCGCGCAGCTGCTGGCGCGGCTCAACACCATGTTCGCACCCTATGGTGTGGGCCGCGGCATGTACACCGGCGACACCACGATCGGCCTGAAGGGCCGCATCGTGTACGAAGCGCCGGGCCTCGTTGCGCTGCTCACTGCGCATCGCGCGCTGGAGGAAGCGGTGCTGACCAAGCAGCAGAACCGCTACAAGCCGGATGTCGCGCGCAAGTGGGTGGAACTGGTGTACGAAGGCTTCTGGCACGATCCGCTGAAGGCCGACCTCGAAGCCTTCCTCGCCTCGTCGCAGCGCCAGGTCAACGGCGACGTCGTGCTGGAAACCCGCGGCGGCCGCGTCGACGCGGTGGCCGTGCGTTCGCCGCACATCCTCAACGCCAAGGGCGCGACCTACGCGCAGTCGGCGGACTGGGGCGTGGAGGAAGCCGAGGGCTTCATCAAGCTGTTCGGCATGAGCAGCACGCTCTGGGCCGAAGTCAACGGCGCGGAATGAACGCGACGATCGACATGCGCGACGAGATCCTCACGCACCTCGCGGCCCTGGTCGCGTTCGACACCCGCAATCCGCCGCGCGCGATCGTGCCGGCGGGCGGCATCTTCGGCTACCTGCGTGCGCAGTTGCCCGGCTTCACCTGCACCGTCACCGACCACGGCGACGGCGCGGTGTCGCTGCTCGCGGTGCGCGGCAAGCCGACGCGGGTGTTCAACGTGCACCTCGACACCGTGCCGTCGTCCGAAGCGTGGACCGCGGACCCGCTGCGCCTGCGCGTGACCGGCGATCGCGCGATCGGCCTCGGTGCCTGCGACATCAAGGGCGCCGCTGCGGGCCTGATCGTCGCCGCGCGCCATGCGAAGGGCGATGCCGCGTTCCTGTTCACCACCGACGAGGAAGCGAACGATGCGCGCTGCATCGCCGCGTTCCTCGCTGCCGGCCATCCGTTCCGCGACGCCATCGTCGCCGAGCCCACGCGCTGCGAAGCCGTGCTCGCGCATCGCGGCATCAGCTCGGTGCTGCTGAAGTTCCGCGGTGCCGCCGGCCATGCCTCGGGCGCCAACGCGATGCAGAGCAACGCGCTGCACCACGCGATGCGCTGGGGTGCGAAGGCGCTGGACGTGGTCGAAGGCGAAGCGCACCGCCGCTTCGGTGGTCTCACCGGCCTGCGGTTCAACATCGGCAAGGTCGAAGGCGGCATCAAGGCGAACGTGATCGCGCCCAGCGCCGAGGTGCGTTTCGGCTTCCGGCCGCTGCCGTCGCACGGCATCGACGACCTGCACGTGCGCTTCGGCGCCTGCGCCGCGCCGGGCACGCTGGAGCGCTACCAGGAAACCTTCCGCGGGCCGTCGCTGCCTGCGGGCGACGTGGCCGATGCGGAGAATCGCCGCCTCGCCGCGCGCGATCTCGCCGATGAACTCGGCCTGCCGATCGGCAACGCCGTCGATTTCTGGACCGAGGCCTCGCTGTTCTCGGCCGCCGGCATGAACGCGATCGTCTACGGGCCCGGCGACATCGCCCAGGCCCACACCGCCGACGAATGGGTCGCGCTCGATGATCTCGAGCGCTACACCGCGTCGATCGTCCGCATCCTTTCCGGTAGTCAAGCGGCATGAACCTGTTGCCCGAATCCGGGGTCCACGACCCCCAGACCCGGCAGACCATCGTGCGTCTGCTCTCCAGCATGGCCGGCGCCAAGGAAATCTCGCAGTACCTCAAGCGCTTCTCGCAGCTGGATGCCGCGCGCTTCGCGGTGGTCAAGGTCGGCGGCGCGGTGCTGCGCGACGATCTCGATGCGCTGACGTCGTCGCTGGCGTTCCTGCAGGACGTGGGGCTGACGCCGATCGTGATCCACGGCGCTGGCCCGCAGCTCGACGAGACGCTGTCGGCCGCGGGCATCGAGAAGCACACCGTCAACGGCCTGCGCGTGACCTCGCCCGAGGCGCTGGCGATCGTGCGCAAGGTCTTCCACGTGCAGAACCTCAAGCTGGTCGAGGCGCTGCAGGCGCGTGATGCACGCGCGACCTCGATCGTCAGCGGCGTGTTCGAGGCGGACTATCTCGATCGCGACACCTACGGCCTCGTCGGCGAGGTGAAGCGCGTCGACCTCGCACCGATCCACGCCAGCCTGCAGGCCGGTTCGATCCCGGTGATCGCCAGCCTCGGCGAGACCGCCGGCGGGCAGATCCTCAACGTCAACGCCGACTTCGCCGCGAACGAGTTGGTGCAGAAGCTGCAGCCGTACAAGATCGTGTTCCTCACCGGCACCGGTGGCCTGCTCGACGGCGACGGCAACGTCATCGACTCGATCAACCTGTCGACCGAGTACGACGCGCTGATGGCGCAGCCGTGGATCAATGGCGGCATGCGCGTGAAGATCGAACAGATCAAGTCGCTGCTGGATGCGCTGCCGCTGTCGTCGTCGGTGTCGATCACGCGCCCGGACGAACTGGCGAAGGAACTGTTCACGCACAAGGGCTCCGGCACGCTGGTGCGCCGCGGCGAGCGCGTGCTCGAAGCGCGCACGTGGGCCGACCTCGACACCGATCGTCTGCGCATGCTGATCGAATCCGCGTTCGGCCGCACGCTGGTGGCCGACTACTTCACGCGCACCACGCTGCATCGCGCCTGGGTCAGCGAGAACTACCGCGCCGCGGTGGTGCTGACGCTGGAAGACGGCGTGCCGTACCTCGACAAGTTCGCGGTGCTGGACGACGCGCAGGGCGAAGGCCTCGGTCGCGCGGTGTGGCAGCTGATGCGCGAAGCTGAGCCGCGGCTGTTCTGGCGCTCGCGCCACGGCAATCCGGTCAACGCCTTCTACGATGCCGAAGCCGATGGCGTGGTGAAGCAGCCGCGCTGGCGTGCGTACTGGTACGGCCTCGGCGATCCCGAAGGCGAGGCGATGACGACGATCCGCGCCTGCCTCGCGCACTGCCGCACGCGGCCTGCGACGCTGGTGGATCGCGCATGAGTGCCGCGTGGTCCACGCCGACGCTGAGCGGCCGCCATGTGCGGCTGGCACCGTTGTGCGCGGACCATGCCGACGGGCTGCGCGCCGCGGCCGCCGACGGCGCGCTGTGGACACTGCGCTTCACCAGCGTGCCCGGACCCGATGCGGGCGAGGCCGAGGCCTACATCGCCGCGGCGCTGGCGCAGCGCGCTGCAGGTGCGGCGCTGCCGTTCGCGGTGTTCGATGCTGAAGGCACGCTCGTCGGCAGCACGCGGTTCTACGACATCGACCGGGGCGTGCCACGGCTGAAGATCGGCTACACCTGGTATGCGGCGCGCGTGCAGCGCACCGCGCTCAACACCGAGGCGAAGCAGTTGCTGCTCGGCCATGCCTTCGACACGCTGGGCTGCGAATCGGTGACGCTCGAGACCAGCCACGAGAACCTGCGCTCGCAGGCGGCGATCCTGCGCCTCGGGGCGCAGCGCGACGGCATCCTGCGCGCGCATATGCGCCATCGCGACGGCACGCTGCGCGACACCCACGTCTTTTCGATCCTGCGCGCGGAGTGGCCGGCGGTCGCCGCGAACCTGCGCGCGAAACTGGAAGCGAATTCCCATGTTCCCGTCCAAGACTGACACCGCGCCGATCCGGGTCGGCATCGTCGGCGCCCGCGGCCACGTCGGCGCCGAGCTGATCCGCCTGATCGCCGCGCATCCGCGGTTCGTGCTGCATTTCGTCAGCTCGCGCGAACGCGACGGCGAGCGCGTCGCCGATCACCACGACGGCGTTGGTGGCGACCTGCGCTATACCGCACCGTCGCACGAAGACCTGCCGACGCTCGGCGCGGACGCGGTGGTGCTGGCGCTGCCCAATGGCAAGGCTGCGGCCTGCGTGGCGGCGTTCGATGCCGCGGGCGTTGACCCGGTCATCGTGGATCTCTCCGCCGATTATCGCTTCGACGACACGTGGTATTACGGCCTGCCCGAACTCACCCGCGACGCGTACCGTGGCCAGCGCCGGATCAGCAATCCCGGCTGCTACGCCACCGCGATGCAGTTGGCGGTCGCGCCGATGCGCGGCCTGCTCGCCGGTCCTGTGCAGTGCTTCGGCGTGTCCGGCTACTCGGGCGCCGGTACCACGCCGTCGGACAAGAACGATCCGGAGAAACTGCGCGACAACCTGATGCCGTACGCGCTGACCGGCCACGTGCACGAGCGCGAGGTCACGCGGCACCTCGGCCATCCGGTCGAGTTCATGCCGCACGTCGCGCCGCATTTCCGCGGCCTGACCATCACCGCGAACCTGCCGCTGCGCGAGGCGACGACGCGCGACACCGTCCTCGCACGCTACCGCGACGCCTATGCCGGCGAGCGGCTGGTGCGCGTGTGCGACGACGCGCCGTGGGTCAGGGAGATTGCCGGAAAGCACCACGTCGACCTCGGCGGGTTCGCGCTGTCGGAGGACGGCCGCCGCCTCGTCGTCGTCGCCACCGAGGACAACCTGCTCAAGGGCGCGGCCACGCAGGCGCTGCAGAACCTCAATCTCGCGTTCGGGCTCGACGAGATGGCCGGGATTCCGGTGTGAATCTTCCTGTCATCCCGTACGCGCTCTACTTGCGGTCATCCTCGCGCAAGCGAGGACCCAAACATGATCGCCCATCGAACCTGGGTCCTCGCATGCGCGAGGATGACGGCGCTTTTGTACCGTATGTTCCGTCGATCAGCGTGGTCGATTTCCCGAGGACAATCCCATGAGCGGTCTCCTGTGGCAGAAACCCGGCGTGCAGGTCGACGCGCGCATCCAGCGCTTCCTCGCCGGCGAGGACGTGGTGCTCGATCGCGAGTTCTTCCTGTTCGACATCGAAGCCAGCCGTGCGCATGCGCACGGCCTGCTGCGCATCGGCATCCTCGCCGCCGACGAACTCGCGGGCATCGACGTCGAGCTGACGAACCTCGCCGAGGATTTCCGCAACGGCGACTTCGTGCTCGACGAGCGCTTCGAGGACGGCCATTCGGCGATCGAGGCACGGTTGATCGATCGCCTCGGCGATGCCGGCCGCAAGATCCACACCGGCCGCAGCCGCAACGACCAGGTGCTGGTCGCGACGCGCCTGTGGCTGAAGGATCGCCTCGCGCGGCTGCAGGCGCTGTGCGTCGAGAGCGCGCAGGTCGCGCTGGCGCGCGCCGAGACCGAGGCGTCGGTGCCGCTGCCCGGCTACACCCACCTGCAGCGTGCAGTGGTGTCGTCGCTGGGCATGTGGTGGGCCGCATGGGCGGAAGGATTCATCGACGATGCGCAGCGCGCGCGTGACACGCTGGCCTGGGTCGATGCCAACCCGCTGGGCAGCGCTGCGGGCTACGGCGTCAACCTGCCGCTCGATCGCGACCATGTGACCGAAGCACTCGGTTTCGGCCGGCTGCAACTGTCTGCGGCGTACGCGCAGCTGTCGCGCGGCAAGTTCGAGATCGCCGCGGTCGAGGCGTTGGGTTCGGCGCTGCTCGACCTGCGCCGGCTCGCGTGGGATCTCAGCCTGTTCACCAGCGCCGAGTTCGCGTTCGTCGCGCTGCCGGCGCAGTACACCACCGGCAGTTCGCTGATGCCGAACAAGCGCAATCCCGATGTGGTCGAACTGATGCGCGCCAGTTACGCCAGCGTCGCCGCCGCGCGCAGCGAGATCGAACAACTGCTGTCGCTGCCGTCCGGCTACCACCGTGACCTGCAATTCAGCAAGGGCGCGATCTTCCACGCCTTCGGCCGCGGCCTCGGCGCGCTGGAACTGCTGCCGGACCTGCTGCGCAACCTCGAATGGAAGACGGACGCGATGCGTGCCGCGCTTGATCCGTCGATGTACGCGACCGATCTCGCGGTCGACCTCGCGCGCCAGGGCGTGCCGTTCCGCGATGCCTACAAACAGGCCGCCGATCCTGCGCGCTGGTCCGCCGGCGATCCCGACGCCAGCCTCGCCGCGCGCACGTCGCCCGGTGCGGCGGCGGCCTTGCGGCTCGATGCATTGAAGGCGCGCCTGTCGGCACTGTGAGACCGCGATGACCACGCCTGCTGCCTTCACCGAACAACCATTGCCCGCATGGAAGCGCGCCGTGCTGAAGGTCGGCAGCAGCCTGCTGGCGGGCGAGGGCGGCCTGACGCCGCGCAACGCCGAACATCTCGCCGCGTTCGTGCGCCACGCGCAGGCGCAGGGCCGCGAGGTGGTGATCGTGTCGTCCGGCGCGGTCGCCGCCGGTCGCGCGCTCCTGCATGCCGCACCGCATCCCGGTGCGGCGATGGCCGAACGCCAGGCACTGGCCGCGCTGGGCCAGGCAAAGCTGATGGCGTTCTGGCAGGGCTTCTTCGATCGCCCGGTCGCGCAGGTGCTGCTGACGCACGACGATGTGCGCAATCGCCGACGCTATCTCAATGCCCGCGCGACGTTGCAGGAACTCCTGCGTTGCGGCGCGCTGCCGATCGTCAACGAGAACGACACCGTCTCGGTCGACGAACTCAAGCTCGGCGACAACGACACGCTGGGCGCGATCGTCGCCGCGCTGATCGACGCCGACGTGCTGTTCATCGCCACCGACATCGACGGCCTCTACGACCGCGACCCGCGCAAGCACGCCGACGCCAGCCCGGTGCTGACCGTGACCGAGATCGGCGAGGACATCCTCGCGATGGCCGGCGGCGCCGGCAGCGCGGTGGGGACGGGCGGGATGCGGACGAAAATCCACGCTGCCCGCGGTGCGTCGGTGTCCGGAGTCGACACCGTGCTCTTCAACGGCACGCGCGCGGACGTCGCGAAACGTCTGTGCGAAGACCGGCTCGCGGGTACGCGTTTCGTGTCCGAACGCAGTCGCCTGCTGGCTCGCAAGCAGTGGATGCGTCATGCGCCTACCCGTGACACGATCATCGTGGACGATGGCGCCGCGGCAGCGCTGTGCGAGCGCGGTGCATCCTTGCTCCCGAGCGGCATCCTGATGGTCATGGGGGAATTCGGTCGCGGCGATGTGGTGAGGATCGCTTCGAGAGCGGGCGATGTCGTCACCGAGATCGCTCGCGGCATCACGCAGTATTCCTCGGCCGACGTGCGTCGTCTCTTGCGCAAGCGTTCTTCCGACATTCTCTCCATCCTCGGCTATACCTACGGCGACGCCATCGTGCATCGCGACGATCTCGCGTTGATCGAATCGGGCCACGCGTTCCGGGCGCGGCGACAACGAAGCGACGAGGGACGCGTCGAGATCGATGCCGGAGCCGCGCGGGCGATCCTCGAACGCGGCGCGTCGCTGCTGCCTGTCGGCATCGTGTCCGTGCCCGGACATTTCGGGCGTGGCGAACTGATCGATGTCTGTGTCCGGAGCGCCGACGGCGCCCTCGCGTCGATCGCGCGCGGTGTGACGCGGTATTCCGCAGAAGAAGTGCGACGCCTGATGGGCCGACGTTCCGCGGACATCGATGCGGTCCTCGGCTATTCCAAGGGCGACACCATCATCCACCGCGACGATCTGTCGCTGCTGACCACGCCGCAGAAGGAGCGCGCGGAATGAACGATTCGACGATCCGCGCGCAGGCGCTGGCCTGCCGCGAAGCGGCGCAGGCGGTGGCGGCGTTGTCCACCGCGGCCAAGGACGCGCTGCTGCGCGCGATGGCCGACGCGCTCGATGCCGATGCGCCGATCATTCTCGCCGCGAACGCCGAGGATCTGCGCGCGGCGGAAGCGAAGGGCATCGCCGGCGCGATGCTGGACCGGTTGAAACTCGATCCTGCGCGACTGGCGGCGATCGCGAACGCGGTGCGCGAAGTCGCGACGCTGCCCGATCCGGTCGGCATGGTCACGCGGCGCGAGACGCGGCCGAACGGATTGTCGATCGAACGCGTGCGCGTGCCGCTCGGCGTGATCGCGATGATCTACGAGGCGCGCCCGAACGTCACCGCGGATGCCGCGGCGCTGTGCCTGAAGGCCGGCAACGGCGTGATCTTGCGCGGTGGTTCGGAGGCGGTGCGCTCGAATATCGCGATCGGCGGTGCGCTCAAGCGTGCGCTGGAAGCGCACGACGTGCCCGCGGCGGCGATCACGCTGGTCGACGACCTGCGCCGCGAGACGATGCTCGAACTGCTGCAGCTCAACGACATCGTCGACCTCGCGATCCCGCGCGGCGGCGAGGGCCTGATCCGCTTCGTCGCCGAGCACGCGCGCGTGCCGGTGATCAAGCACTACAAGGGCGTTTGCCATCTCTACGTCGATGCCGCGGCCGACCTCGACCTTGCGCTCGATCTGCTGCTGGACGGCAAGGTGTCGCGACCCGGCGTGTGCAACGCGCTGGAGACGCTGCTGGTGCATGCGGACGTCGCCGACGCCTTCCTGCCGCGTGCCGCGGCGATGCTGGACGAACGCGGCGTGCAGTTGCGCGCCGACCCGCGGGCGCTGGCGCGCATGCCCGGCGCCGTGCCCGCACACGACGACGACTGGGACGCGGAATTCCTCGACCTGATCCTCGCGGTGCGCGTGGTCGATACGCTGGACGACGCGATCGCCCACATCCGCCGCCACGGCTCGGATCACACCGAAGTCATCGCCACCCGCGACGATGCGGCCGCGGCGCGCTTCGTCCATGCCCTGCGCAGCGCGGTGGTGATGGTCAACGCCTCGTCGCGCTTCTCCGACGGCGGTGAACTCGGCCTCGGCGCCGAGATCGGGATCTCGACCACCCGCCTGCACGCCTATGGTCCGATGGGCGCGGAGTCGCTGACGATCGAACGCTTCGTCGTGCGCGGGGCGGGGCAGACGCGGAATCTGTCGCGGCGCTGAGCGCATCCGGCTTCCGGGCGAAGCTCCGCGCTGCGGGCGAATCCGGCGAGCTGATCCCGGGAACGAAAAAGCCGCCCTTGCAGGCGGCTTTTCCATTGAATCGGTTGGTCGGGGAGACAGGATTTAACCGCGCAAGGCATGCGATGAAGCGCCCGGCCGTTCGGGCCGTCGCCACGGCTGGTGGCGTGGCCGCGGTGTGCGCCTGGAAAGCGTGGTCTTGCCGGCATGGAAGATGCTGCTCGAGTACGGCGCGAGACATGGAGCAGCGGCCTGAAGGCCGCTCTACCGGGCGGGTGCGGGATCGCGCAAAACGAAAAAGCCGCCCTTGCAGGCGGCTTTTCCATTGAATCGGTTGGTCGGGGAGACAGGATTTGAACCGCGCAAGGCATGCGATGAAGCGCCCGGCCGTTCGGGCCGTCGCCACGGCTGGTGGCGTGGCCGCGGTGTGCGCCTGGAAAGCGTGGTCTTGCCGGCATGGAAGATGCTGCTCGAGTACGGCGCGAGACATGGAGCAGCGGCCTGAAGGCCGCTCTACCGGGCGGGTGCGGGATCGCGCAAACGAAAAAGCCGCCCTTGCAGGCGGCTTTTTCATTGAATCGGTTGGTCGGGGAGACAGGATTTGAACCTGCGACTTCTACGTCCCGAACGTAGCGCTCTACCAGGCTGAGCTACACCCCGACGTTCGAGCCACGCATTGTAAAGACTCCCCCGGCGGTTCGGCAAGCCCGGACACGATCGAAAGCGATTCCCGGGCCGGAAAGGACCTCCGACCCGGGCCCGCCCGGGCGGCCAGCCGGTAAACTGGGGGCTTCGCTGCATGCCCCGGAGCTTCACTTGATCAAGCCGCGTACACCGCCCGGCGTCCTCGAACTGCTGCCGCGCGACCAGATCGCCTTCCAGCGCATGCTGGACACCATCCGCCGCACCTTCGAGCGGTACGGCTTCCTGCCGGTCGAAACCCCGGTGATGGAACTGACCGAGGTGCTGCTGACCAAGTCCGGCGGCGAGACCGAGCGCCAGGTCTACTTCCTGCAGTCCACCGGCGCGCTCGACAAGGGCAAGGACGGCCTGCCCGAACTGGCGATGCGTTTCGACCTCACCGTGCCGCTGGCGCGCTACGTCGCCGAGCACGAACACGACCTCGTCTTCCCGTTCCGCCGCTACCAGATGCAGCGCGTGTACCGCGGCGAGCGCGCCCAGCGTGGCCGCTTCCGCGAGTTCTACCAGTGCGACATCGACGTGATCGGCAAGGACGCGCTGAGCACGCGCTACGACGCCGAGCTGCCGGCGGTGATCGCCTCGGTGTTCGAGGCGCTGGCGATCGGCGAGTTCACCATCCAGTTCAACCATCGCAAGCTGCTGCGCGGCTTCTTCGAAGGCCAGGGCATCGCCGACGGCGAGCGCCAGGCCGCGGTGCTGCGCGAGATCGACAAGCTCGACAAGCGCGGCGAGGCCGCGGTGCGCGAGACGCTGGTCGGCGAGGAGTTCGCGCTGGCGCCCGAGGTGGCCGACACGCTGCTCGCGTTCTCGCGCGTGCGCGCCACCGGGCACGACGCCGCGCAGGCCGCGCTCGACGCGCTGGGCGACGGCACGCCGATGTTCGAGGAAGGCCGCGCCGAGCTGCGCGAAGTGCTGCGCCAGCTGCGCGCGCTGGGCGTGTCCGACAGTCGCTTCGCGCTGAACCTGTCGATCGCGCGTGGCCTCGACTACTACACCGGCATCGTCTACGAGACCACGCTGAACGCGAATCCGGAGATCGGTTCGATCTGCTCCGGCGGCCGCTACGAGAACCTCGCCAGCCACTACACCAAGTCGAAGCTGCCGGGCGTCGGCATCTCGATCGGCCTCACCCGCCTGTTCTGGCAGCTGCGCGAGGCCGGGCTGGTGGCGAGTGCCGACAGTTCGGTCGACGTGCTGGTGTCGCTGATGGAAGAGGCCGGGCTCGAACACGCGCTGTCGCTGTCGCAGAAGCTGCGCGCGGCGGGCCTGAACGTGGAAACCCAGCTGGAGCCGCGCAAGTTCGCGAAGCAGATGCAGTACGCCGATCGTGCCGGCATCCGCTTCGTCGTGATCCGCGGCGAGGACGAGGCCGCGCGCGGTGCGGTGGCGGTGAAGGACCTGCGCCGCGGCGAACAGTTCGAGGTGGCCGAGGCCGACCTCGCGCGCACGCTGCTGGTCGAGCGCGAGCAATGGCGCGCGCTGCCGCGCAGCGGGGCGCCGGCATGAAGCCGATCCGCCTCGACGGCCGCACCCTGACCCGCGAACGTCTGGTCGAAGTCGCCTGCGGCGCGCAGGTGATGCTCGACGAAGGCGCGCTGCGCAACGTCGCGCACGCGTCGGCGTTCCTCGCCGAACAGGTGCGCCGGCAGGAGCCGATCTACGGCGTGTCGACCGGCTTCGGCAGCAACGCCGACAAGCTGCTGGGCGCGCATCCGCTGCGCGACGAACTGCCCGGCGCGACGCCGTCGGCGCGGTCGCTGCACGAGGAATTGCAGCGCAACCTGATCATCTCGCACGCGGTCTGTGTGGGCGAGCCGTTCCCGGCCGACGTCGTGCGCGCGATGCTCTGCATCCGCATCAACACGCTGCTGCGCGGTCATTCCGGCGTGCGCGTGGAAACGCTGCAGGCGCTCGCGGCGATGCTCAACGCCGGCGTGGTGCCGGTGGTGCCGCAGCTCGGCTCCGTGGGCGCTTCGGGCGACCTCGCGCCGCTGTCGCATCTCGCGATCGTGCTGCTGGGCGGCGGCGAAGCCTTCTACGACGGCGAGCGCCTGCGCGGCGACGAGGCGCTGAAGCGCGCCGGCCTCGCGCCGGTGTCGCTGTCGTACAAGGAAGGCCTCGCGCTGAACAACGGCACCGCGCAGATGCTGGCCTGCGGCGTGCTCGCGCTGCACCGGCTGGAGGATCTGCTCGACACCGCCGATCTCGCCGCGGCGATGACCATCGACGCCTTCGCCGGCCGTCTCGGTGCGTTCGCCGAGGAAGTGCATGCGCTGCGTCCGCATCCGGGCCAGGTCGAATCGGCGGCGCACGTCCGTCGCCTGCTCGCAGGTTCGACGCTCGCCGACATTCCCTATCACCTCGTGCCGAAGTTCCGGCCGTGGCTGCCGTCCAGCTGGGATACCGCCGATGCGCAGGCGCTGACGTTCGACATCGGCTGGGACTGGGTGCCCGCCGGCCAGCGCCACGGCCGCGAGAAGTTCTACACGCGGTTCAAGCCGTTCCGCGGCGGCAAGAAGCACCAGCCGCAGGACAGCTATTCGCTGCGTTGCGTGCCGCAGGTCCATGGCGCCGTGCGCGACGCGATGCTGCAGGCGCGCCGCGTGCTGGAGATCGAACTCAACGCGGTCACCGACAATCCGCTGGTGTTCCCGGACGCGCGTGCCGAACACGTCGAGCAGCAGGTGATCTCCGCCGGCCATTTCCACGGCATGCCGCTGGCGCTGGCGATGAGCTACGTGAAGGCCGCGATCCCGGTGCTGGCCTCGATCAGCGAACGTCGCCTCAACAAGCTCGTCGATCCCGCGACCAGCGACGGCCTGCCGCCGTTCCTGATCGGCAACGAGGACGCGACCGAGTCCGGCTACATGATCGTGCAGTACACCGCGGCGGCGATCGTCAACGACCTCGCCAGCCGCGCGCATCCGGCGTCGGTGTACTCGATCCCGACCAGCGCGAACGCCGAGGACCACGTGTCGATGGGCGCGAACGAGGCGCGGCACGTGCTGGCGATGGTCGAGGACCTCGGCAAGGTGCTGGCGCTGGAGCTGATGACCGCCGCGCAGGCGCTGGACCTGCGTCGCGACATGATCAACGCCGCGCGCGATCTCGCCGATCGCGCCGACGCCGCGGCGCTCGCCGCGAAGGTGCAGGGCGGGCCGCTGCCGGGCGCGCCGGGTTACGACGACTTCCTCGCTGAGGTCGAAGCGCTGCGCATCGAACTGTCCGCCGCGGAGCCGTTCCATCCGGGCGAAGCCGTCGCCGCCGCGCATGCCGCGATCCGCGAGGCGGTGCCGTTCCTGGCCCGCGACCGTGCGCTCGACGTCGACCTGGCCGCGATGCTGGCGCTGATGCGCAACGGCGGCGTCTACGCCGCGGCACATCCGGACGGCTGAGCCGCAGCGCCTTCGTGCATGCTCACGCGCCGGCGTGGGCGTGCCACGTGCCCGCGCGTTCCCCGCGCCTGCGCCGACGCAGCGCGACCGCCTGCGCGTCGGCGACCGCGGCGTCGTGCCAGTCTTCGGTCAGCGAGGCGCGCGATTCCGGGCCGATGGTGCGGCGCACTGCGCAGGTCACGTCCCAGGCCAGCGCCTCGATCGCCGGGTCGCGCGTCACCGGCAGCCCCAGCGCACGCAGTTCGTCGCCGTCGATCGCGTAGTCGTGCGAACCGTAGCCCTGCAGCAGCGTGCGGACGATGGCGGCGCGGACGTCGGGCGACGCGACGTGTCGCGCCAGCAGTGCGTCGCCCGTGACTTCGAGCGCGCGGACGGTGCGCTCGAACGTCGCCAGCGTCTCCGGCGCGATGCGTGCGGCGAGCAGCGCCTGCGCTTGCGCCGTCGCGACCTCGGGCGAGAGGCCGAACCAGGCTTCGATCGCCTCCGGCAGCCGGCGCAGGTCTTCCGCCGACAGTACGGCGGGCAGGTCGGGGCGGTCGCCGGCGCCGGCGAGGTGCGGATCGATCGGCGAGAACATCGCCAGCGGCCCGGTGAGGATCTCGTCCGCGGCCAAGGCCAGGATCGTGCCTGACGACGCGCAGAAATGCGGCACGACGAAGCGCAGCCGCGGCGTGGCGGCCTGCAGTCGCAGCGCCAGGAGGCGCGCGGCCTCGACTTCGCCGCCGCGCAGGTACACGACGACGTCGAGCCGCGGCACGGCGCCGATGCGCGCCAGCGCGTCGTCCAGCGGCGGCAGCAGGTCGAGGTCGATGTTCGACGCCGCCAGCAGCAGCGTGCGCACGCCGGTGTGCGCTTCGAGCGCGCGCAGGCGGTCGCGCAGGTCGTCCGCGGACACGCGCTCAGCGCCGCCCGTGCGCGCCGGCGATCAATCGGTCGGCGACGGCGTCGAGCATGCGCAGTTCCGGCACGAGTTGTTCGACGAACAGGAACTGGCCGCCGGGATTGTTCTCGAGGAACACGTGGCGGCCGTCGGTCGTGACGATCAGGTCGATCGCGCCGTATTGCAGGCCGTAGCCGTGCACGAATGCGCGGCAGCGCGCTTCCAGCTCCGGCGCCAGCGTTTCCGCCTCGTAGCGGATCGGCGCGCTGAAATCGCGGAAATCCAGCTGCGTGCGCGGGTCGTCCTGCGAGTGGATGCGGGCGGCGAACACCTGGTCGCCGATCACGGTGACGCGCAGTTCGTGGCGCTTGGCGACGAGATGCTGGAACTGGCAAGGCGGTTCGGAGACGGCGTCGAGCAGCGCGGCGTGTTCGGCGCCGATGCGCGTCGTGCCGATCCCGCCGCTGACGCGCTCTTCCGGGCGCACGTGCTCGCCGCCGAGCGAGGTCGACGCCAGGCATTTGAAGACGATCTCGCCGCCGGCGTCGACGTGGAACGCGCGGGCGCTGGCGGCACTGCCCGTGATCAGTGTGTCGGGCACGTCGAAGCCCATGCGCGCCGCACGCGCGAGTTGTTCGCCCTTCCACTGCGCGCCGCGCACGGCCAGCGGATGGCTCATCCAGTACACGTCCTGCAGTCCGTACAGCAGTCCGGACAGCGCGTGCTGGGTTTCCTCGACGGCGAAGGCCCGCTCCTGCGCGCCCATCTCCGGGTTCGAGAAGGTGAATTCGGCGGTCTTGCGCGTCCACACGGCGCCGATGTCGGTCACCGCGAGCGTGTCGCCGCTCGGCAGGTGGCGCAGGTGGCCGGTCCATGCCGGGGTGCGGAAGTGCAGGTCGAGTTCGTAATCGACCGGGAACCGGTCGAGGTCCAGCCGGAAGGCGGGAAGGTCGCGGGCGGCGATGCGTTCGGCGACGAGATCCGCGTGCAGGTCGGCGCTGTGGGTGACGATCAGGATGCGTCGGGGCACGGGAAGTCGATGGCGGGAGAAACGGAAGTCCGGCGGCGGAGCGCCGCCGGACGCGGTGCGGTCAGCAGTAGGCGCGGCCGTCGCCCCAGGGGAAGGCTTCGCGCAGGACGCCGTTGGCCTTGGGGTCGGTGCAACCGGCAATGGCGATGCCGTCGCGGGGTTGCCATTGTGCCTGCGGTGCAGCGGGCTCCGGCGCTGTCCGGGTATCGGCGAGGCGGAAGGCGAACGAGGTGCGATCGCGTGTCATGGCGGTGCCTCCGGGGAATGCGGGGTTCATCGGCGGCGGGAACCCGTGCCGGCAGGCGCGGGCCCCGTGCGGTGGTTCAGCACCAGAAGCCGCCATCGCTCCAGCGATAGTCGCCGACGCGTTTCGGATCGGTGCATCCGGCGGCGGCGACGCCGTCGCGGGCCTGCCACTGCGTGGTCTGCGGGGAGTCGGCCTGCGCGTCCTTGCGGGCGTCGACGAGGCGGAAGGCGAACGGGGTGCGGTTGGATTCCATGATGACCTGCCTCCTTGGCGGGTTCGAGGGGGCTGCGCGGGCCGGAGCGGCCCGCGCAGCGGATCACGCAGGACTCAGCAGTAGATGCCGTTGTCCTTGCCCGGATAGCGGCTGGCACGGGCATCGATGCCGCTGCAGCCGGCGACGGCGACGTCGCTGCGGACCTGCCACTGGGCCTGCTGGGGCTTGTCCTGGGCATCGGCCAGGCGGAAAGCGAAGGGGGCGGTCGTTTCCTTGGTCTGCTTCATGTCGAACTCTCCTGCGGTGGTGACGGAGGCGCGCGGCAAGGGCTGTCGCCGTGCGCGGGGGGAACGCTGGGTGGATCAATCCGGAAGGATCAGCACCACACGCCGTTGTCGCGGCCGAACGTGGTGTTGTAGCGGTAGTCGCCCTGCTTGGTCGGGTCGGTGCAGCCGGCGACGGCGACGTCGTCGCGCATCGTCCACGCGGTCTGTTCGCTCGCGGTGTCGCGGGCGTCGGCCAGGCGGAAGGCGAAGGGGGCGCGTTGGTTATCCATGGTCCTGTGTCCTTGTCGTTGACGAAGCGGGCGTCACGCACCCGCGGCGGTGGATCGGATTGACGGGATTGCGGTGGCGAAGATCGCGCGGGCGGGCATCGCCCGGGCGCGGAGTGGTGCGGTCAGCACCAGATGCCGTTCTCGCCGCCCCAGATCGTGGTGGCGCGGTAGTCGTCGGCTTTCTTCACGTAGGTGCAGCCGGCGATGGCGACGCCATCGCGGATCGCCCACGGGGCTTGCGCGGCATCCGCGGTGGCGGTGTTCTCGCGCTCGGCAAGCCGGAAGGCGAAGGTCCTGGTTTCCATGTGCATGTCCTTTCGTTTCGATGATCGAAGCACTGATGGCGCGCCGGTGGATGGATCGGACCGGCGGCGTCATCACTAGCATGCGTCGATCGGGGGCGTCAATCGATCGGCGACCATCGGCACCGGCTCCGTGCCGGGATGCATCCTGAATGCGACGGCGTGCCGGAAACGGCCATGCGCAGGCGGATGGTGCGCGCGGTTGACGCGCTGCGTCGCAGCAGGTTAATGTGATAGCGCATTAATACATGATCGATTCCGCGGCCACCTCCTTCCGATGAAGCAACGTCCCCAGCCACTGCCCGATCGCGATGCCCGTGCCGGGCTGGATGCGCTCGCCGGCACGCTGGCCGGCCTGCGCCGTCCCGAGGACGTGCGTGCGTTCCTCGAGGACCTGTGCACGCCGGCCGAGCTGGAGGCGATGGCCGATCGCTGGAAGGTGGTGCCGCTGCTGGTCGAAGGAGTGCCGTACCGCGAGATCCACGATCGCACCCTGGTCAGCGTGACCACCATCGGCCGCGTCGCGCGCACGCTCGAACGCGGCGCCGGCGGTTACCGCCTCGCCATCCGTCGCCTGTCCCGCGGCCCGCGCCGCACGACCGGCACCCCCTGAAGGATTTCCCCATGCAACGTCCCGCCGCCGGCTCCACGCGCGATCGCCTGCGCATCGCCATCCAGAAGAGCGGCCGGCTCAGCGAGCCCGCGCTGGCGCTGCTCGCCGCCGCCGGCCTGAGCTGGCAGGAGAGCCGCGACAAACTCTTCTACTACGGCGAATCGCTGCCGATCGACCTGCTGCTGGTGCGCGACGACGACATCCCCGGGCTGATCGCCGACGGCGTCTGCGACCTCGGCATGGTCGGCCGCAACGTGCTGCTGGAGCAGGGCTGCGAGCGTTCGGCCCGCGGCGAGGCGGTGCCGTTCGAGGAGTGGCGCGCGCTGGGGTTCGGCCGCTGCCGGCTGATGTTCGGCATCCCCGACACCTGGGACTGGGACCCGCAGGCGCAGTTGCCCGGCACCCGCATCGCCACCAGCTACCCGGCGTTGCTGTCGCGCTGGCTGGCCGAGCGCGGTATCGCGGCCACGCCGGTGACGATGTCCGGTTCGGTCGAACTGGCGCCGCGGCTGGGTCAGGCCGACCTGGTCTGCGACCTGGTGTCCAGTGGCGCGACCCTGGCGTCCAACCGGCTCAAGCCGATCGAAGTGGTGCTGGACAGCGAGGCCGTGCTGGCCGGTCCGGTCGAGCCCTTCGT
The DNA here is from genome assembly GCF_056313665.1 of Lysobacter sp. DMC104. NCBI lineage: Bacteria > Pseudomonadati > Pseudomonadota > Gammaproteobacteria > Lysobacterales > Lysobacteraceae > Lysobacter > Lysobacter sp. DMC104. The sequence continues at coordinate 23,877 of NZ_JBQUZW010000007.1, forward strand.
CGACATCCGCGCGGGAATCGCCGAACTGCTGCTGCGGCGTCTCGACGGTGTGATGAAGATTCGCGACAGCAAGCTGCTCATGCTGCAAGCTCCGCGGTCGATCCTGCCGCAAGTCCTGCAACTGCTGCCCGACGCCGAACCGCCCACCGTCATGTCCCTCGACGGCTCGGCGGGCGGCGACGTGGCGGTGCAGGCGCTGTGCCACGGCGCCATGACCTGGCAGCGGCTGGAGGAACTCAAGCGCGCCGGTGCGCGCGGCCTCATGGTGTTGCCCGTGGAGAGAATGCTGGCATGAACACGTCGACGAAGGCGCCACTGGCGAGCCGGATCGATCTCAACCTCCTGACCTGGTCCGCCCTCGACGAAGCCGGCCGCCGCGCCGCGCTGCGCCGGCCGACCCAGGATTCCGCTGCCGCCGTGCGCCTGGGCGTGGGCAAGATCATCGCCCGAGTCCGCGGCGACGGCGATGCCGCGCTGCGCAAGTACACGCGGCTGCTCGACCACGCCCTGCTCGAGACGTTCGCCGTCTCCGACGCCGAGTTCGATGCCGCCGAAGCCGCGCTGGATCCCGCGCTGCGTGCGGCGATCGTTGACGCCGCGTCGCGCATCGAGGCCTTCCACCGCGAAGGCGGCATGCGCGAATACGCGGTCGACACCGCCGACGGCGTGCGCTGCTCGCGCATCGTCCGTCCGATCTCGCGCGTCGGCCTGTACATCCCCGCCGGCAGCGCGCCGCTGCCCTCGACCATGCTGATGCTGGGCATCCCCGCGCGGATCGCGGGCTGCGACGAGGTGGTCGTCTGCACGCCGCCGCGTCCCGACGGCAGCGCCGATCCCGTCGTGCTGTTCGCCGCGCGCCACTGCGGCGCGAGCCGCGTGTTCAAGCTCGGCGGCGCGCAGGCGATCGCGGCGATGGCCGTCGGCACCGAAAGCGTGCCCGCCTGCGACAAGCTGTTCGGCCCCGGCAACGCCTGGGTGACCGAGGCCAAGCGCCAGGTCTCGACCGTCGAGGGCGGCCCGGCCATCGACATGCCGGCCGGTCCGTCGGAGCTGCTGATCATCGCCGACGGCGGCGCCACGCCCGCGTTCGTCGCCGCCGACCTGTTGTCGCAGGCCGAGCACGGCGCCGATTCGCAGGTGATCCTGCTGTCGGATTCCGCGCCGCTGATGGCGCGGGTCGCGGCGGAACTGCCCGGCCAGCTGTCGCGCCTGCCGCGCGCCGACATCGCGCGCCGCGCGCTGTCGAAATCGCGGCTGATCCTCGTGCCATCGCTGGAGACCGCGTTCGAGGTCAGCAACCGCTACGCGCCGGAGCACCTCATCCTCGCCCTGCGTGATGCTGAGCCCTGGCTGGGCCACGTGCGCTGCGCCGGCTCGGTGTTCCTCGGCGACTACGCGGCCGAGGCGCTGGGCGACTACTGCAGCGGCACCAACCACGTGCTGCCGACCGGCGGCGCCGCGCGCGCCTGGAGCGGCCTGTCGGTGTCCAGCTTCCAGACCGCGATCAGCGTGCAGCGCGTGAATGCCGACGGCCTGCGCACCATCGGCCCGTCCGCGGTGCGCCTGGCCGAAGCCGAAAGCCTGCAGGCCCACGCCACTGCAGTGACGATGCGCCTGGCCGCACTGGATGCCGGGAAGTGAGTGCGGCCTCGCCCGACGCGCGGCGCAGCCACGTGCTCGACCTCGTGCGCGAGGACCTGCGCGCTTTCGCCGGCTATTCGTCCGCGCGCAGCCACGCCGTCGACGGCACGGTCTGGCTCAACGCCAACGAATCGCCCTGGAACAACGACGCCGATCCCGACGGCGCGCTGCGCCGCTATCCCGCGCCGCAGCCGGAGGCGCTGCGCACACGGCTCGCGGCGCTGTGGGGTGCGCGTCCGGAGCAACTGCTGATCGGCCGCGGCAGCGACGAGGCCATCGACCTGCTGGTGCGCGCGCTGTGCCGTGCCGAGCGCGACCCGGTGGTGATCGCGCCGCCGGTGTTCGGCATGTACGCGGTGTGCGCGCGGCTGCAGGGCGCGCCGATCGTGGAAGCGCCGATGCGCGACCATCCCGACGGCTGGGTCACCGACCTCGCCGGCATGCGCGATCTCGCCACCGCGCGGCGCGCGAAGATCGTCTTCCTGTGCTCGCCCGGCAATCCGAGCGGCGAGTTCATCCCGCTGGTCGCGATCCGCGCGCTGGCGCAGGCGCTCAAGGACCACGCGCTGGTGGTGGTCGACGAAGCCTATCTCGACTACGCGGATGCGCCGTCAGCGGTGTCGCTGATCGACGAATACCCGAACGTCGCCGTGCTGCGCACGCTGTCGAAGCTGCACGCGCTGGCCGGCGCGCGCATCGGCGGCGTGATCGCCGATCCGGCGCTGATCGCCGTGCTGCGCCGCTGCCAGGCACCATATCCGGTGCCCGAGCCCTGCGCGGCGCTCGCGTTGCGCGCGCTCGCGCCCGAGGCGCTGGCGCAGGCGCGAGAACGCGCCACGCTCGTGCGCGAACAGCGTGGCCGCGTGTTCGACGCGCTGTCGACGCTGCCCGGCGTGCGCCGGGTGTATCCAAGCGCCGGCAATTTCCTGCTCGCGCGCTTCGACGATGCCGAAGGCGTGTATCGCCGCCTGCTCGCTGCCGGCGTGGTGGTGCGCGACATGCGCGCGACGCCGGGGCTCGGCGATGCGCTGCGGATCACGATCGGTTCGCCCGAGGAGAACGACGCGGTGTTCGCCGCCCTGCGTCCGGTGGAGGCCGCGTCGTGAGCGCGAAACGTCCGATCCTGTTCGTCGATCGCGACGGCACCCTGATCCGCGAGCCGGCCGATTTCCAGATCGACCGCTTCGAGAAGCTGGCCTTCGTCGACGGCGTGATCCCGGCGATGCTGAAACTGCGCGACGCCGGCTACGAGTTCGTGATGGTGACCAACCAGGACGGCCTCGGCACCGACGCCTTCCCGCAGGCCGATTTCGACGGCCCGCACGCGCTGATGGTGCAGATCTTCGAGAGCCAGGGCGTCGTCTTCCGCGACACGCTGATCGACCGCAGCTTCCCGCACGAGAACGCGCCGACGCGCAAGCCGAGGCTCGGGCTGGTGCAGCCGCTGCTGCGCGACCACGGCATCGACTGGGCGCGCTCGGCGATGGTCGGCGACCGCGAGACCGACATCGAATTCGCGGTCAACCTCGGCATCCGCGGCTTCAAGCTGAAGTCGCCGCAGTTCGGCGACGGCGTCGACTGGGCCGAGATCGCGCACGTCCTCGCCGACGTGCCGCGCACCGCGAAGGTCGTGCGCCGCACGAAGGAAACGAAGATCGAGGTCGAGGTCGATCTCGACCGCGAGGCCGATCCGGACGTGAAGACCGGGCTCGGCTTCTACGACCACATGCTGGAGCAGCTCGGCAAGCACGGCGGCTTCGCGCTGCGGCTGCACTGCGACGGCGACCTGCACATCGACGAGCACCACACCGTCGAGGACTGCGCGCTCGCGCTCGGCCAGGCGCTGCGCGAGGCGCTGGGCGACAAGCGCGGCATCGCGCGTTACGGCTTCACGCTGCCGATGGACGAGGCGCTGGCGACCGCGGCGCTCGACTGGTCGGGACGGCCGTACTGCGTGTTCGAAGGCACGTTCGAGCGCGAGATGGTCGGCGGGCTCGCCACCGAACTCGTGCCGCACGTGTTCCGTTCGCTGTGCGAGACCGCGGGCCTCAACCTGCACCTCAGCGTGCGTGGCGACAACGATCACCACAAGATCGAAGCTTGCTTCAAGGCGGTGGCGCGCGCGCTGCGGCAGTCGTTCCGTCGCGAAGGCGACGCGCTGCCGAGCACCAAGGGGGCGCTGTGAGCGCACGCCCGAACGGCGGCGACCTGGCGCTGATCGATGCCGGCGGCGCCAACCTCGGCTCGGTCATGTACGCATTGCGCCGCATCGGCGCCGCGCCGCGGCTCGTGCGCGATGCCGACGCGCTCGGCGATCCCGAACGCATCATTTTGCCCGGCGTCGGCGCCGCCGCGCCGTCGATGGCGCTGCTGCGCGCACGCGGGCTCGATGCCGCGCTGCGCGCGAGCGAAGCGCCGCTGCTTGGTGTCTGCGTCGGCCTGCAACTGCTGTTCGAGGGGTCGGAAGAAGGCGACGTCGACTGCCTCGGCCTGCTGCCCGGTCGCGTGCGAAAGCTCGCCGGCGGACCGGGCCTGCGCATCCCGCACATGGGCTGGAACACGCTGCGCTTCCGCGCGCCAATCTCGCCGCTGCTCGCAGGCATCGACGACGGCGCGCACGCCTACTTCGTGCACAGCTTCGCCGTGCCTGCTGACGAGGCCGGCGATGTCGTGCTGGCCGACACCGACCACGGCGCGCGCTTCGCCGCGGTGGTCGGACAGGGCCGCCGCTTCGGCGCGCAGTTCCATCCCGAGCGCTCGTCGGCCACCGGCCTGCGCCTGCTCGACAACTTCCTCAAGCTGCCCGCATGACCGACGCGACCTTCACCGCCTATCCCGCGATCGACGTGCGCGATGGCCACGTCGTGCGCCTGCTGCAGGGCGATTACGACCGCGAGACGCGCTACGCCGACGACCCGTTCGCGGTCGCGATGCGCTACGCCGACGCCGGTGCGCAGTGGCTGCATCTGGTCGATCTCGACGCTGCGCGCGCCGGCGGCTACACATTGGCGCCGCTGCTGCGCCGGATCGCCGACGACGGCCGCCTGCGTGTGCAGACCGGCGGCGGCGTACGCGACGAAGCCGCGGTCGCGGCGATGCTCGATGCCGGTGCGTCGCGCGTGGTGATCGGATCGCTCGCGGTGCGTGAGCCGGAGCGTGTCGTCGCCTGGCTCGCGCGTTTCGGCGCCGAGCGGCTGACGATCGCGCTCGACACGCGTCGCGACGATGCCGGCCTCTGGCGCCTGCCGGTGCACGGCTGGACCGAGCATGCGGCCCGCGATCTGGATGCGTGCCTCGATCTCTACCGCGATGCGGGCGCGCGCCACCTGCTGTGCACCGACATCGCCCGCGACGGCATGCTGCAGGGGCCGAACCTCGATCTGTATCGCACGATTCTTGCCCGCGGCGACGGTTTCGCGCTGCAGGCCAGCGGCGGCGTGCGCGACGTCGCCGACGTGGCCGCGGCCCGCGACGTCGGCTGCGCCGGCGCGGTGCTCGGCAAGGCGCTGCTCGAAGGCCGGATGACGGTCGCGGAGGCGCTGGCATGTTGAGCCGCCGCATCGTGCCCTGCCTCGACGTGCGCGACGGCCGCGTGGTCAAGGGCGTGCGCTTTCGCGACCACGTCGACATGGGCGACATCGTCGACCTCGCGTGCCGTTACCGCGACGCCGGTGCCGACGAACTCGTGTTCTACGACATCTCCGCCAGCCCCGACGGCCGCTCGGTCGACGTCGACTGGGTTGAGCGCGTGTCGTCGGTGATCGACATCCCGTTCTGCGTCGCCGGCGGCATCCGCACGCTGGAGACCGCGACGCGCGTGCTGTTCGCCGGCGCGGACAAGGTGTCGATCAACACGCCGGCGCTGGAGCGCCCCGAACTGATCACCGAGATCGCCGAGGCCTACGGCCGCCAGTGCGTGGTGGTCGGCATCGATTCGATCCGCGAGCCCGACGGCGTCTGGCGCGTGCGCACGCACACCGGCGATCCCGACCGCGCGCGTGCGCCCGGCCGCACCACGCTCGACTGGGTGCGCGAGGCACAGGAGCGCGGCGCAGGCGAGATCGTGCTCAACTGCATGGATAGTGACGGCGTGCGCTGCGGCTACGACATCGCGCAGCTGCAGGCCGTCCGCGCGCTCTGCGACGTGCCGCTGGTGGCGTCTGGCGGCGCGGGCACCGTGCAGCATTTCATCGACGCCTTCCGCGAGGCCGACGTCGATGCGGCGCTGGCCGCCAGCGTCTTCCATTCCGGCGCCATCGCCATTCCCGACCTGAAACGCGACCTGCGCGCCGCGGGCATCGAGGTGCGTCCATGACCGAATCGTCTTCCATCGCCGCGACGTTCGACGGCGACGCACTCGCCTGGGACAAGCAGGACGGCCTGCTGCCCGCGGTCGTGCAGGACGCGGAAACGTACCGCGTGCTGATGCTCGGCTACATGAACCGCGAGGCGCTGGCAAAAACGCTGGAAACGGGGCAGGTCACGTTCTTCAGCCGGAGCAAGGGCCGGCTGTGGACCAAGGGCGAGAGCAGCGGCCACGTGCTGTCGCTGGTCGCGATCGAGACCGACTGCGACGCCGACACGCTGCTGGTGCAGGCGCGGCCGCAGGGCCCGACTTGCCATCTCGGCACGACCAGTTGCTTCCCGAACGCACCGGGCGACGTGCTCGGCGAACTCGATGCGCTGATCCGTCGCCGCGAGGCCGAGCGACCCGCGGGCAGCTACACCACCAAGCTGTTCGAGAGCGGCATCAAGCGAATGGCGCAGAAGGTCGGCGAGGAGGGCGTGGAAACCGCGCTCGGCGCGCTGGCCGACGACGACGCGGGTTTCCTCGGCGAGGCCGGCGACCTGCTGTATCACCTGATCGTGCTGCTGCGTGCCCGCGGCTTCTCGCTGGAAGACGCCAAGCGCGTACTGATGCAGCGCCGCGGCTGATGGTGTCAGGCCGCTCTGCCGGGCCATGACGAACACGCCGAGGCACGGCCGCATGGGCCATCGGTCATGCGGCGGCGGACGCATCACGCCTGCTAGATTGCGCGCGACGGCCGCCATCCGGGCGGCATGCCCCAGGAGATCCGCGTGTTCAAGAAGCTCGCCGCCGAAGCGCTCGGCATCAGCGACATCGGCGTCATCGTGTCCCCGTCCGATTACGACAAGGTCGATGCCGACGACTACCTGTTCCACGAGGATGGCGAACGCATCTTCTTCCTGATCAAGTCGAAGAAGGACGAATACTGCTTCACCAACCTCGCCCTGATCCACGTCGACGGCGATTCCGCGGTGTCCAGCAAGCGCATGATCAAGCGCTACGAGTACGTGAACCAGCGCGCCGGCTACGTCGCGATCGAGACCGCCGGCACCATCGACATGGACGTGGAGCTGAAGTTCTCGCTTGGCGATTCCGCGTTCAGCATCGACATCCGCAAGAACTTCATCGAGCAGCTGAAGGACATCTACAAGGCGCTGATCGCCATCGGCCGCCAGCAGGCGCGCGACGGCGTCGCCCGCGAGAACGCGATCCGCACGCTGGACGCGATGGGCGGGATGCTCAAGCTCAACAACCTCGGTGGCGAGGCCGGCGTGGTGTCGCACTACAACGCCGTGCTCGACAACCTCAACGCCGCGGTGCTCGATCGCCACACCACGCGCGACTACACCCGCGTGTTCGAGCGCTACATCCACAACATCACGACGACCTCCGCGCCGCCGCCGCTGCCGGGCGCCTGATCGACCCCACGTGGTCCCGAGGATGCGAAGGGGCGCTGCGTCGGCGCCCCTTCCGTCGCGTCCTGCGGCGGTGATGTCGGGCTCGATCTGATGACGTGGAGCGAAGCTTCGCTGTGGCTTTTCCGGCGACGGGGAGGCGGCGCTTTGCTCCTGTCTGCAGATGGTCCGCGAAGATTTGCGTCGCTTACGCTGCGGTGATCGACGTGCGTACGCAGTCGCGGCCGTTGGCTTTCGCGGCATACAGCGCCTGGTCGGCGACCGACAGCACGGCGTCGGAATCGACCTCCATGCCGGCGTCGACGGTGTGCACGCCGATGCTCGCCGACACGCGCAGTCGGTGTTCGCCGGTGGGGCAGAGCTCCTCGACCAGCCGCCTGCGCAGAGATTCGGCGACGCCGACCGCGCTGCCGAGATCGTGCCCCGGCAGCACCACCACGAATTCCTCGCCGCCGAAACGCGCCAGCAGCGAGGTCTCGTGCGCGCGCAGGGTCTGGCCGATGCGCTGCGCGGCCCAGCGCAGGCAGTCGTCGCCGGCAAGGTGGCCGTAGCGGTCGTTGATCGACTTGAAGTGGTCGAGGTCGATCATCAGCAGCGACACCGGTTGCTGCTGCTCGCGGCCTTCGCGCAGCAAGGTCTCGAAGGTCTCGTGGAAATGCGTGCGGTTGTAGAGGCCGGTCAGGCCGTCGCGGCGGCTGGAGTCGCGCAGGCGGCGATGCGCGTCCTCCAGCTGCATCAGGGTGCTGCGCACTTCCTGCGTGCGCTGCGCGACCTTGCGTTCGAGTTTCTGGTTGGCCTCGGCGGCGATGCGCTCGTTCTCGTTGCGCAGGGCGGCGTAGCGATGGCTCAGCGCGATCGACAGCAGCAGCATTTCCATCGCCGAGCCGATCTGCACGCCGTACTCGGTCAGGATGTTCTTCGGCAGGATGCCGAACGCCAGCGCGGCGATCATCGCGGTACCCGACAGGAACAGCGCCCACGCCAGCAGGAACAGCCGCGCCGGCATGTAGCCGCGGCGCACGCCCACGATCGCCGCGGCGACCACCCAGAGCACGCCGATGATCACGATGCGCGTGGCCCACGGCGTCGCGACGCTGTACGGGATCCACATCGACGCCACGCCCAGTCCGAGGCACACCACGATGAAGCCGATGCTGACCAGGTTGCCGCGCGGGAAGCGGGTGGGCATTTCGAGGAAGGCGCGCGCGAACTGCTGCATGCCGACCATCGCCAGGCAGATCGACGCCGGCACCGCGACGTTGGCCAGCCACGGATCGTGCGGCCAGAAGTATTCGAAGCTGTAGCCGTTGAGCGTGAACAACACCAGCCCGAAGGCCGTGATGTGGAAGAGGTACCAGAAGTAGTTGCGGTCGCGCAGGGTGATCCACAGCACGAGGTTGTAGACGAACAGCGCGATCAGGATGCCGTAGTACAGCCCCATCACGAACTGCGCGTCGCGCGAGAGCGAGGTGAACGCCTCGGGCGTGTACAGGTCCAGCGGCACCTGCATCGAGCTTTCGCTCTGGGTGCGGACCAGCAGTTGCACCGTTTCGCCGGGCGGCAGGTCGATGCGGAAGTTCGGATGGCGGTAGGGAATGCTGCGCGCCGAGAACGGCAGGCGGTCGCCGCTGGCCTGGTGCACCACGCGGCCGTCCTGGTAGCGGACGTAGACGTCGACGCGATCGAGCAGCGCGAAGCTCTGCACCAGCATCCAGTAGGGCTGGTCGCGGTCGCGGTTGTCGAGGACGGCATGGAACCAGAACGCGCCCGGCTGGAAGCCGAATGCCGTCTTGCCCGCGGGGACCGGCTCGAACTTGCCGGCGTCGTTGAGCCGCCAGGCGTCGTCGGCGTCGTCGACCGCGCTGACGTCGTGGTAGTAGCTGAGGTAGGGCGAGAGCGAAAGCGACGGCGTGCGCGCATCGAGTACCGCCACCGGCGGCGCGCGTTCGGCGACCGCACTGGCCACTCCGGACAGCGTCAGCAGGACCAGTGTCGCGATCACGCGGCACCAGACGCCTCGGAACGGCATCCCTTTCCCCCATCGACGGTTCGATCGCGATCTTACTGCACGGCGCCTCGCCGCGGGGCGTCGGCCGCATGACGGCCGCTGCGGCATAATCCTGTACCGGTCCGGACAGGAAATGAGGCGCAAATGAGACGAACTGCCTGGTTGGCATTGTCCTGGTGCACCTGTTTCACGCTCTGTGCGCCGGTCCGCGTCGGTGCGGAAACGATTTCCGCCGAGGAATCCGCCGCCGTGTTGCTGGGCGGCACGCTCTACGACGATCGCGACGGCGACGGTCTTCGCGATCGCGGCGAGCCCGGGGTGCCCGGTGTCGCCGTCTCCAATGGCCGCGGCCTCGCCGTGACCGATGCCGACGGCCGGTATCGCATCGCCGTGGCGCCGGGGCAGACCGTGTTCGTGATCAAGCCTCCGGGCTGGCGGCTGCCCGGCGACGATCCGGCGCGCCCGCACGTCTGGCGCAACGCGCCGGCGCGCGGCGCCACGCCGAAGTACGGCGGCCTCGGCAGCGCGCGGCTGCCGTCGCGGTTCGATGTCGGCCTGCGTCGTGCCGCGGCCGCGGCGGGACCGCTGTCGGTGCGCGTGTTCGCCGATCCGCAGCCGAAGTCGCAGGTCGATGTCGGCTACTACGGCCGCGACATCGTCGACAGCGTGCGCGGCGAGTCCGGCGCGGGCATGCCGCCGCCGGCGCAACTGGGCGCGAGCCTCGGCGACATCGTCAACGACGATCTCCCGCTGTATCCGGCGATGAACGCGCAGACCCGGCGCATCGGCGTGCCGTGGCTGCACGTGCCGGGCAACCACGATCTGGATTTCGACGTCGACGGCGACGAGGATTCCTTGCAGAGCTGGCGACGCACGTTCGGCCCAGACACCTTCGCCTGGGAAGAACCGCAGGCGACGTTCATCGGTCTCGACGACGTGATCTACCGTCCCGGTCCGCCGCAGGGTTACATCGGCGGTTTCCGCGAAGACCAGTTCGCGTTCCTGCAGGCGTACCTGCCGCGCGTGCCGAAGGACCGCCTGCTGGTGCTGATGGTGCACATCCCGCTGTTCGAGGCCGAAGCCGGCAAGGATTCGTTCCGCGATGCCGACCGCGAACGCCTGTTCGCGCTGCTGCGCGATTTCCCGCACGTGCTGCTGCTGAGCGGGCACATGCACACGCAGCAGCATTGGCGGCACGACGCGAAGACCGGCTGGCACGGCGCTGCGCCGCTGCACGAATACAACGTCGGTGCTGCCTGCGGCGCCTACTGGAGCGGCGTGAAGGACGCCGCCGGCATTCCCGACACGACGATGCCCGACGGCACGCCGAACGGCTACGCGAGTCTCGTGATCGACGCCGGCGGTACCTACGCGTTGCGCTGGCATGCGGCGCGCGCGGCCGGCGATCCGGCGATCGGGCTGCATGCACCGAAGGTGCTGCGTCGCGGTGCGTATCCCGCGTGGGCCGTCTACGCCAACGTGTGGATGGGCCAGGACGGCGACCGCGTCGAGTTCCGCGTCGATGGTGGCGACTGGACGCCGATGCGCCAGGTGCTGGCGCCGGATCCCGCCCTGACGACCGAGAACGCCCGCGACGACCTGGCCGACATGCTGCGCGGCTACGATCGTTCGCCCGAGGCGACGCCGTCGCCGCATCTGTGGCGCGGTGCGCTGCCGACGGGACTCGCGGTCGGCGCGCACCGCGTCGAAGTCCGCGCGTTCGACGCCTGGCGCGGCGAACTGCATGCCGAGACGACCTATCGCCTGGAGGAGGCCGCGCCATGACCGCCGTGCCCGACGACCTGCCGGTGCTGCCGTGCGCCGATGCCGACGCCTGGGAGGCATGGCTGGTCGCGAACGTCGACGCGAAGGGCGTGTGGCTGAAGATCGCGAAGAAGGACAGCGGCCACGTCACCGTCACCTATGCCGAAGCGCTCGACGTCGCGCTGTGCCACGGCTGGATCGACGGCCAGAAGCGCGGTTTCGACGCGGCGTGGTTCCTGCAACGGTTCACGCCGCGGCGCGCGAAGAGCCTGTGGTCGAAGATCAACGTCGGCCATGTCGAGCGCCTCGTCGTGGCCGGTCGCATGCGTGCCGCTGGCTTGCGCGAGGTCGAGGCCGCGAAGGCCGACGGGCGTTGGGACGCGGCCTACGACGGCGGTCGTTCGATGGAAGTGCCGCCGGAACTGGCGCATGCGCTGTCGCTGGCGAAGAACCGCAAGGCGAAGGCGTTCTTCGAGACGCTCAACGCCGCCAATCGCTATGCCGTGTGCTGGCGGGTGCAGACCGCGAAGAAGCCGGAGACGAAGGCGAAGCGGGTGGAAACGCTGGTGGCGATGCTCGCCCGCGGCGAGAAATTGCACTGACGCTGGAATCGCTCAGCGCTTGCGCCGTTTGCGCTGCGTCTGCGGTTTGGTGTTGGACGGCGGCGGTTCGGCCGTCGCCGGGATCTCGGTCACCACCGGTGTGGACGCGGCCGGGGCGTAGGCGATTACCGGCCCGGGCACCAGCTGCGCGCGCCAGGCGGCGAGTTTCGGCGCGATGCGGTCGCCCATCTCCATCTGCGGCCGCGACGGCTTGAAGTTGCCTGCGCGCTCGCGCTCGGCGATGCGCAGCTTGGCCTGCTCGAACGCCGCGGCGAAGTCGGGCGTCGCGTTCAGGCCCTCGATCAGCCATGCGCGGCCGAAGTAGGTCGCGTCCGAATCCGCGCCGCAGCCGAACGAGGGCCGGTTGCGGTGCGAGGCGGTCATGATCAGGGTGTCGTCGTTTTCCAGCAACGGAATGAAGCCGCCGGAATAGCAGGCCGAGATCACCAGCACGCGGTTGCGGATGCCGGCGTCGTCCAGCGCCTTGCGCAGCCACGTCGGGTCGATCAGGTCGACGTATTTCGGCGCCATCCGCAGCAGCAACTGGTGCTGCTGCGTGCCGTGCATCGACATGAACAGCATCAGGATGTCCTGCCGGGGGTCCATCGCCTTGCCCATCGCGGCGAGCGTCGCGCGCAGGTTGCCCGGCGTGGCCAGCGGATGCGGCGACGCGCCGAGGCTGTCGGCGTGGTTGATCAGCGCGATCGTGCGGCCCTGCGCGCCGAAGCGCTCGTTCATCACCCGCTCGAAGTACGACGCTTCGTTGCGGAAGACGTTCTCCTCGCTGTCGCCGCCGAAGCCGATCGCGTACAGGTCCGGCTGTCCCGGGCGCTGCGGGGCCAGCGCGGCGAGCGCGGCATCGAGGCGCTGGCGGTCGCGTTCGCGCAGGTCGGGGTCGGGCAGCTCGCGCGCCTGCGCGAGACCGGCGAAGCAGAACGACAGCAGCAGGGCGGCGAGCGGGGCGAACGGCAGGGGACGCATGGCGGCGCTACGGGGCTTCGGGATCGATGGCGTCGAAACGCTCGACGCGGCGGTGGCCGTGGGTCGCCTCGCCGAGGCGGGGCGCGGGGTAGTCGTCGAGGCGATCGATCAGCACCGTGCGCATGCCGGCGTCGCGGGCGGCGTCGAGTTCCTCGACCACGTCGGACAGGAACACGATCGTCTCCGGCGCGCGGTCCAGCCGCTGCGCGATGGTGCGGTAGCTGCCGGCGTCGCGCTTGTGGCCGACCTCGGTATCGAACCAGCCGCCGAACAGCCCGGTGAGGTCGCCGGCATCGGTGTGGCCGAAGAACAGCTTCTGCGCCGGCACCGAGCCCGATGAATACACCGCGAGTGGCAGCCCGGCGGCATGCCACGCGCGCAGCTGCGTCGCGGCGTCGGGATAGATGTGCGCGGTGAAGTCGGCGCTGCGGTAGCCGTCGCTCCAGATCATGCCCTGCAGCGCCTTCAGCGCCGTGTGCTTGCGGTCCTCGTCGATCCAGCCCTGCAGGATCTCGACGATCACGCCGTCGTCGCAGACCGCGCCGTGCTCGGTCGCGACCGCGTCGAGCCAGCGCCGCACTTCAGGCTCGTGCCCGTGCTCGCGCACGAACCCGGGCAGCGCCCGCCGCGCATACGGGAACAGCACGTCCTTCACGAACGAGATGGAGGAGGTGGTGCCTTCGATGTCGGTGAGGATGAGCATGTGCTTTAAGTATTAGAAGAAAATTTCTTGGAAAGCTTCGTCTTGCTCTCGCAAGAGGACTTCTCCGATGTCCCAGAAGTGGTCGCAAGCTTTTTTAAGCGCAGGACTCAGTCCATTCTTTAGCGCCCAGAGTACGACTTGGCGGCCCTCGCTCTTAACTGCTTCAACCAAAGGCACATAGTCTTCATCGCCGCTCACAAGAACGGCTATGTCATAGTTCTTGCGATGTGCGTGGGTGAGCATTTCCGTTGCGAGTGTTATGTCGACCCTTTTCGATCGCTTTTCCCTAGATGGTTTGTGGAAGACCCGCGGGGCTTCAATTCCTGCTCTCAAAAGTCTTTCTTCAATGTCGCCAATTGCTTCGGTGCCACCCTGTGCGGAGGTGTAGTAGTGGCGGCGTATGTAATTCTGGGGGCCATGAATACGACTCGCGTATGGTGACCACACGAACACGTCTGGCTCATAGCTGACGTGGGATACGGGGGGAATGCCTCCAAGTTCTGCTTTGTAGCGAATGGCAAGGTTTTCGCCGTCCACAAAAACCATGACGCGGCTATGCGTTGATGCTGTGTAAGGAAGGAAAAGGGGCATGGCGAGCTACGCTGATTGCCCGGCCTCATACCGCGGAAACCGCTGCGCGATGTCGGTGCCGGTGAAGTGGCCGACCCAGCCGTCGGGTTGCTGGAAGAAGCGGATGGCGACGAAGTTCGGTTCCGGGCCCATGTCGAACCAGTGGGTCGCGCCGTCGGGCACGGAGATCAGGTCGCCGGCCTCGCACAGCACTTCGTAGACCTTGCCGTCGACGTGCAGGTCGAACAGGCCCGAGCCGGCGACGAAGAAGCGGACCTCGTCTTCCTTGTGGACGTGTTCGTCGAGGAACTTGGCGCGCATCGCCTCGCGGTTCGGGTTGTCGGGCGCAATGCTGACCACGTCGATGGTGACGAAGTGGCGCTCGGCGCTGATGCGGTCGATGTCGGCGCGGTAGGCGGCGATGATCGTCTCCGGCGCGTCGCCCGGGGCGATCGGCTGCGCGGCGTCCCAGTGCTCGAAATCGACGCCGATCTTCGCCAGTTCGGCGGCGATGCCGGCGTGGTCGTGGATGACCGACAGCGGGGCGTCGGGGCGGTCGTCGGCGAAGAGGCGCAGGCGGCTCATGGCGGTCCGGGGGCGGCGTGGGGGTGCGCCATGATGCGGCGCAGCGCGGGGGGGATCAACGCCGTCCGCGGGATGTTTTGGCGCGCGGATCGGGTCATCCGCGGCCGGCCCGGCCCGCCGGTTCAGCGGCGCAGCTGCAGCAGGTCCAGCTCGCAGGTGATCAGGAACTCGAACGCGTCCAGATGCCGCCGCGCTTCGGCCATGTCGCGGCCCCAGGCGTAGAGGCCGTGGCCATCGATCAGATAGCCCCAGAGCGGGCCGGCGTCGAGCAGCGCTTCGACCTGCGCCGCCAGCGCCGGCATGTCCTGCGTGTTCGGCAGCACCGGCAGGTCCAGCGCGGTCTCGTGCGTGGTGTTGCCGGCGAAGGCCTTCAGCAGTTCGTAGCCTTCCAGATGGATGCGGCCGGCGTGGCCGAACAGCCGCGAGGCGACGGTCTGGTGGCGCGAATGCGTGTGCAGCACGCAGCCGATCTGCGGGAAGCGCCGGTACAGCTGGGTGTGCAGCAGGGTTTCGGCGGACGGGCGGCGCGTGGTCGCCACCGGCTGGCCGTCGAAGTCGACGACCATGATGTCGTCGCGCGTCAGCCGGCCCTTGTCGCGGCCGGAGACGGTGATCGCGGCGTGGCGGTCGTCGAGGCGCTGCGAGAAATTGCTGCTGGTGGCGGGCGTCCAGCCGAGTTGGGCCAGCTCGCGGACATTGGCGATGAGATCGTCGGCGAGTACGCGCAGGCGGTCGGCGTCGTAGGGCAGGGTCGTCATGCGCGCAGTGTAAGGGAAGCGCTCGCCGGTGCGGCGGAAAATGCGAATGATTCGCGTTGCAAGGCCTTCGAAAACCCGCTGTTACCATGCGCTTCCGTCGAATCCCGATGCGGCAGCGCAACTCACTTGATCAAGCCACTTGATCCGGCGCAAGGCCATCGCCGGAACCGCTCCGGATACTGACGCCCATCTTCCTTCCTCCACCGATACGGTCACCGCCATGTCCCACGATGTCTCCCGCCGTCGTTTCCTGACCATCGCCGTCGTCGCCGCGGCCGCCGCCCCGGTCGCGCTGCGTTCGATGAACGCCGAAGCCGCCGCGCCCGCCGCCCCGGCCGCCCTGCCGAAGCTGGCGCCCACCGATGCCACCGCGAAGGCGCTGGGCTACGTCGAGGACGCCACCAAGGCCAAGCACGCCGCGTTCAAGCCGGGCAGCAGCTGCGCCAACTGCAATTTCTTCAAGGGCGCGAAGGGCGCCGCCACCGGTCCCTGCACCATCTTCCCGAAGAACTCGGTCGCCGCGAAGGGCTGGTGCAGCGCCTACGCCAAGAAGCCCTGATCGATCCGGCTTCGCCGGCACGACAAACGAGCACAAAAAAACGGCGCGGGTGACCGCGCCGTTTTCGTTTGTCCGCGAGGAGCGACCGTCACGGACCCGAGCTGGGACCTTCGTGCGCGGCCGGTTCCGGCGCCAGCGGGGCGTCGTTCGAGTGGGCGTGCAGCTTGTGCTCGTTGCCCGGTGCCAGATGGCTGCGGCCGCGGGCGTAGAGGAAGTACACGATCAGGCCGAGGATCGCCCAGCCGCAGAAGAACTTGATCGTCGGGTTCCAGCCGAGGCTGAAGAACAGCAGCACGCAGCCGGCCATCGCCAGCGGGCCGACGACCCAGACCAGCGGAGTCTTGAAGGGACGGGCGCGGCCGGGATCGGTCTTGCGCAGGATCATCACGCCCGCCGCGACCATGAAGAACGCGAACAGGGTGCCGGCGTTGGAGATGTCGGCCAGGATGTCGACCGGGAACAGCGCGGCGAAGAACGCCACGAAGACGCCGGTGATCCAGGTGACGACGTGCGGGGTGTGGAACTTCGGATGCACCTTGGCGAGGCCTTCGGGCAGCAGGCCGTCGCGCGACATCGTGAACAGGATGCGGGTCTGGCCGAACATCATCATCAGCACCACCGACGGCAGCGCGATGATCGCCGCCGCGGCAACCGCGTCGCCGACCTTCGGCCAGCCGATCTCGCGCAGCACGAAGGCCAGCGGTTCATGCGACTGCGACAGGGCGCCGCCCGGCTGGGCGCCCATCGAGCCGACGGCGGCGTAGGCGACCAGCAGGTAGAAGATGGTGCAGATGCCGAGCGAGCCGATCAGGCCGATCGGGATGTTGCGGTTCGGGTTCTTGGTTTCCTCGGCCGCGGTGGAGACGGCGTCGAAGCCCACGTACGCGAAGAAGATCGATGCGGCGGCGCCCAGGACGCCCACGCCGGACAGCGGCGTGCCCCAGCCGTTCGGCAGCATCGGCTCGAAGTTGGCCTGGTTGACCGCCGGGAAAGCGAGGAACACGAACGCGGTCAGGGCGACGATCTTCACCATCACCAGCACCGCGGTGACCTTGGCCGACTTCGAGGTGCCGAGCACCAGCAGCACCGTGACCAGCAGCGAGAGCAGGAAGGCGATCAGGTTGAAGCCGCCCTTGTGGGTGACGCCGTCGACCATGTGGATATTGGCGCCGTCCTTCAGCTGCTCGACCCAGAACGGACCGGCGGTGAGGAAATCCGGTAGTCCCAATCCGTGGTGCGCGAGGAATCCGTTGGCGTAGCCGGACCATCCGACCGACACCGCGCCGGCGGCGACCGCGTATTCGAGGATCAGCGCCCAGCCGACCATCCAGGCGATGATCTCGCCCAGCACGGCATAGGAATAGGTGTAGGCGGAGCCGGAGACCGGCACCATCGCCGCGATCTCGGAGTAGATCAGCGCGGTGAGCGCGCAGACGATGCCGGCGATCACGAACGAGTACATCATGCCGGGGCCGGCCTTGTTGGCGGCCACCGCGGTCAGCACGAAGATGCCGGTACCGATGACCGCGCCGATGCCCAGCATGGTCAGGTCGAAGGCGCCCAACTGGCGCGTCAGCGACCGCTTGGCGGCGGTCTCGAGAATCAGGTCGAGCGGCTTTCTTCGCTGGAACAGCATCTGGAACTCCCCGGAATGGCTGCGACGATGACCGGCGCGGGACGCCGGCGCGACAACCCGGCGACCATACCCGGCCCGCCCGCGGTGCACAAGCGCGGGTCCAGGCGGTCCGGCGGCCGGTGCGGCGGCAGAGACGGCGGGCGATAATCCCTCGCCCCATCGATGATGCGTCGCACCATGAACGAGTCGATCTCCGGCGAATCGATCGCCGACACCGCCCCGCTGCGCGACGCCTTCCGCGCCTACGCCGCGCGCTGGCCGGGCGAAGCGGACGTCGCCGACGCGTTCCTGGCGTTGCTGGACGACGTGCAGGATCCATTCGTCCGCGCGCGGCTCGCCGGCCATTTCACGGCGTCGGCCTGGCTGGTCGACCGCGCGGGCGAGCGGCTGCTGATGACCCATCACCGCAAGCTCGACCGTTGGCTGCAGCTCGGCGGCCATGCCGACGGCGACCGCGACCTCGCCGAGGTCGCGCTGAAGGAAGCGGAAGAGGAGTCGGGGCTGGTCGACCTCGTGGTCGAATCCGTGCTGTTCGATCTCGATCGCCACTGGATCCCCGAACGCGGCGACGTGCCCGGGCACTGGCATTACGACGCGCGTTACGTCGTGCGCGCGACCGGCAGCGAGGCGTTCGCGGTCAGCGACGAATCGCACGCGCTGGCGTGGCGACCGATCGCCGCGTTGCTCGACGAACCGGGCATCGACCCGTCGATCGTGCGCATGGCGAGGAAATGGATGAGCGGACACGCGTAGGGCGGGCCCAGGCCCGCCGTCGCGGCCTTGCAGGTGGCAGGCGTGGTGATCGACGCCGTTTCGATCATCGTTCGAGGTGATCGGATGTTTCGTGATGGCGGGCCAGGGCCCGCCCTACGAGATCATGTCGACCGCGATCACTCGATGTCGTCCTCGAAATCCGCCAGCGCCGCGGTCACCGCGGCGTCGTTGCGGTAGCGGGCCCGCAGTCGCGCGAGTTCGGCATCGGTGCCGGTGCAGAGTTTCGCGAGTGCGGACTCGATCTGCCGGCGGCGTTCGCCCTCGGAATCTTCCTCGGGCTCGGGCACCGGTTCGCCGCGGAAGTGGTCGCAACCTTCGCGGCGTTCGATGAAATCGCGGACCTCGCGCGGCAGCGGCTTCGAATCGCCCGCGGCGGACGCGCAGGGCGTGCCGCCGAGCAGGACGATCGCGAGGCTGGCCGTGATCGCGAGGCGCATCGTGCTTACTCCGCGCGACCGCCGAATTCGCCGGTGGTGGTGTTCACCCACACCTTCTCGCCGTTGGCGATGTACTCCGGCACCTGGATCTCGATGCCGGTGTTGAGCTTCGCCGGCTTCGGGCGCTTGGTCGCGGTGCCGCCCTTGAGCTCCGGCGGGGTCTCGACCACTTCCAGCACCACGCTCTGCGGCAGCTGCAGGCCGACCGGCGCGTCGTCGATCACCTGCACGTAGCAGCCGGTCAGGCCGTCGGTGATGTAGCCGGCGCCGTCGCCGACGACATCGGCGTCGAGCGTGTACGGCGTGAAGTCCTCGTCGTCCATGAACACGAACGCGTCGCCGTCCTTGTACGAGAACGTGGCCTGGCGGCGGGCCAGATCGACTTCCTTGAGGTCGTCGTCGCCGCCGACGCTGATGTCCAGCTTGTTGCCGCCGGGCACGCTGTACATGGTGAAGCGGTACTTCACGTTGCCGCCGCGGCCCTGCGGCGAGCTGCGTTCGATGTCGCGGATCTGGTACGCGCCGCCGTTGTATTCGACGACGTTGCCCTTCTTGATGTCGTAAGCCTTCATTGCATGGGTTCCGTGGTAGGGCGGGTCTTGACCCGCCGTCGCGACCGTTCCTTGGAAGGTCGCCATGATCGGGGTGGTTTCGTGGGAGGTCCGGGGTGGCCGGATGCGCCGTGATGGCGGGCCGGGGCCCGCCCTACGCACGCCGGATCATTTCGGTGCGAGTCTCGTCGCGCCGTCGAGGCGGATGGTCTCGCCGTTGAGGTAGACGTTGCCGAGGATGTAGGCCACGAGGTCGGCGAATTCCTCCGGCTTGCCCAGGCGCGAGGGGAACGGGATCGACGCCGACAGCGACTGCTGCACGCTCTCGGGCATGCCGTCGACCATCGGGGTCCAGAAGATGCCGGGGGCGACGGTCATCACGCGGATGCCGAAGCGGGAGAGTTCGCGCGCCATCGGCAGGGTCATGCCGACCACGCCGCCCTTCGACGCCGAGTACGCGGCCTGGCCGATCTGGCCTTCGTAGGCCGCGACCGACGCGGTGTTGACGATCACGCCGCGTTCGCCGTCGGCGTTGGCGTCGTTGGCCTGCATCAGCTGCGCGGAGGCCTTGGCGACGTTGAAGCTGCCGACCAGGTTCACCAGCACCGTGGTCTGGAACTGCGACAGCGGCATCGGGCCTTCCTTGCCCAGCACGCGGCCGGCGCCGAGGATGCCGGCGCAGTTGATGGCAGCGTTGAGGCCGCCGAGGAACTCCTTCGCCGCGGCGACGTTGGCGACCACGCCGGCTTCGTCGGTGACGTCGGTGCGGAAGTAGCGGGCGTTGGCCTCGCCCAGCCCGGCGACCGCGGCGGCGCCCTTGTCGTCGTTGACGTCGAACAGGGCGACCTTGCCGCCGTGGGCGACGAGGTGCTTCGCCACCGCGAAGCCGAGGCCGGAAACGCCGCCGGTGACGACGGCGCGGGTGTCGGAAAGCTGCATGCGCATGGTCCGTGAATGCGAAAGGCGGGATTTTAGCGCACCGGCCCGCCGCGCCGGCCGGCGGACGACCGGCGCGGGCCCGGGACAGGCGGCGGGGCGGCGTGGTATATCTGCCGGACATGCATCGGCCCCGGCCGGCATGCCGACAATCCCGCTTTCCAGTCGTATCCCTTCAGAGACGCGTCATGGCTGATACGAGACTGCCGGCAGTGGCCACTGCCGGATGCCACGGGCGCCTGCGTGCGTCCGCGCCTGCCGCGCATCACGCCGGGCGTTGCCGATCGGCCCGCCGGGCCGCTCCCCCGCAGGCCGCCGCGCGCCTGCCGTTCCTGCTTTCCACACCGGTTTTCACACCCGTTCCCACCCTTTACGGGGCCGCCCGCTCCCCCGCAGCCGTCGCGTCTGTCCGTCTCCCCCGAGTCCACGGCGGCGCGACGGTTTCGCCCTGTCCGCGGGCGCGTTCCCGTTTTCTTGCACCGCCCGCCGTGGCCCGGGGGCGCGCATGACCGCCGCCCCGGCCGTTTCGACCCGGGCCGCGGCCGCGCTGGCTCTGTTGCTGGCGCTGGCCGGTTGCCGCGAGGCTTCCGTGCCCGCCGCGCCGGCCTCGACGCCGACCGCCGCGCCACTGCCGGCCGCCTCGCCCGTACCTGCCGCCGCGGCCACGCCCGCGGCCGCCTCCCAGGGGAAGACACAGATGACGGAACTCGACGCTCTCCTCGCGCTGTACGTGACGGACGCGGGGGCGCAATGGCGCGCCTACGACGGCCTCGCGCAGGTCCACTGGAACGATGCCGCGCCGGTCGAGAACGACGCGGTCGCCGATCCGGCGCTGCGCTTCTCGCGCAGCGGCCGCGTGCTGCTGGCGGGTTTCGGCGAGGCCGCGCTGCCCGACGGCAACGCCGGCGCCGATGCCGGGGTGCGCATGGGCAACGAAGGCGAGGCCGGGCTGACGCTCAACGGCGACGCCGACCGCGTGAACGAGGTCGCGATCGTCAAGTTCTACCCCAGCGACGACTACGCCCGGGTGCTGGCGGCGCAGTTCCCGGCCGCTGCGGTTGCGTCGGTCGCCGACCAGTGCACGGTCGATGCCTACGGCGGCGAGAACGTGCAGCACAACGCGTTCTATCGCATCGACCTGGGCGGCGAACGCGCGGTTTTCGTCGAGGCCTACGTCGACGAGGACGGCGGTTCCGCCGGTCCCGGTTCCACCACGTTCGTGTTCACCCGCGACAAACCCGCTGCGCGCATCGCGTCGATGCGTTGCCGCGAACGCTGACCGGCGCCTGCGCCGGTTCCTTTCCACCACGTCGATATCCACTCGAGGGGCAACACCATGGCTGATGATCGACAGAGGGCAGTGGCCACTGCCAATGCGTACCACCAGGGCAACATCGCCGGTCTGGATCAGGCCGAGACCCGGCGCCTGGTCGCGTCGACGGTACTCACCGAAAGCAGCGGCGGCGACCTTGCCGTCACCAACAGGCAGGGCTACGTCGGCCGCTACCAGGCCGGCGCGGGCTGGCTGGTCGAGGCGGGCCTGGTCGACCGCGAGAAGTACGACAAGGCGTTCAAGGCCTCCGGCGCCCGCACCGAATGGGAGTGGGCGAGCAACGGCGGCATGACCCGTTTCCTGAAGGACGATCACAACTGGAAGGACGGCCTGAGCCTGGAGAGGTACAAGGCCTCGGCCGACGTGCAGGACAAGGCGTTCAAGACCAACTGCGACAAGCTGTACGCCCGCGCCGTGCGCGAACACGTGCTCGACGAACACGCTCCGGCCGAGCGCGTCGCCGGTTTCCTCAAGGCCTCGCACCTCGGCGGTTACGGTGCCGGCAAGGCGGTGCTGGAAGGCCGCCCGGTGCATGCCGACGCCAACGGCACCACGCCGTACAAGTACTACAACGACATCGCCCGCAACGGCGACGGCCTCGACCAACTGATGGCCCGCGGCGGTCGCGACCACGAACACGTGCGCACGGTCGACGCGCAGGCACCGTCGCCCGCGCGCACGGCGGCCGCATCCGAGCCGTTCGCGGCCAGCGCGTTCCTGCGCCAGCAGACGCCGGAAGTGCGCGCCTACCTCGATCTGGTGGCGTGGAAGGAAGTCGGGCATTCGCTCAATGCCGACGGTTCGCCGTCCGGTTACCGCGAACGCAACGGCGTGCCGGGCAGTCGCGGACTGATGCCGGAATCGGCGATCGCCGACAACGGCACGCTGCCGCGCGACGAGCTGCGCTACAACGTCGGTCGCTACCAGATGAAGCTGGTCGACGTCGAGGACATGCGCAATCGCTACGACCGCAAGATCGACGACTTCTCGCCCGAGAGCCAGGACCGCATCGCGGTGGCGAAGATGCGCGATCGCGGCGTGATGCGCGAACTGGAGCAGGGCGACATCCGCGGCGCGATCGAACGCGGCGGCAAGGAATGGGCGTCGCTGCCCGGATCGCCCTACGGCCAGGTGCAGCGTGGCTACACGGTCGATCAGGCGGTCGATTACTACGAGCAGCGGCTGGCGTTCCATCGCGCGCTGGATCGCGGCCAGCCGCCGCCGGCGCAGACCGGGACGCCCGCGGCGTCGCGCGACCCGATGGCCGACGGCGTGCTCAAGCACGGCGAGCGCGGCGATGCGGTGAAGCACCTGCAGGAAGCGCTGAACAAGGCCGGCGTCCGCGACGACAAGGGCCAGCCGCTGCCGACCACCGGCTACTACGGCGACATGACCGAAGCCGCGGTGCGCAAGTACCAGACGCAGCACGGGCTGTCGGTGGACGGCAAGGCCGGCCACGACACGCTGGGGGCACTCGGCCTGCCGCAGAAGCCGGGCCAGGAGCGCGCGCCGACGCCGGTGCATCCGGCGGAGACGCAGGCGCATCCGCAGCAGACGCATCCGCAGCAGCCTCAGCAGCCGCCTCAGCAGCAGGCGCCCGCGCATCCGGGCGAATCCCACCCGTCGCCGCAGCGCAGCGATGCCGGTGCGACGCCGCCGCCGAAGCCCGACGCGCCGGCGCACCGCGGTGGGCAGCCGTCGATCGCCGATCCGAAGCACCCGGATCACCGGCTGTACGAGCAGGCCCTGGCGAACCTCCAGCAACTCGGCCCCGGCGGCGGTTTCAAGTCGCAGGACGAGCTGACGAAGGCGGCCGCGGCCGTGGCCGCCGACGCGAAGGCGAGCGGTCTGGGCTCGATCGACCACGTCGCCAAGGCGAACACGCCGAACGGGCAAACGCTGCTGATCGCGGTCGAAGGCAATCCGACCAACCCGGCATCGAAGAACTCGTACGTCGACTACACGCAGGCGACCACGCAGACGGTGGAGCAGAGCAGTCGCATGGCCGAAGCGGCGAAGCCGGCCGAGGCGCAGGTCGCGCAGGAGCAGGCCCGGAGCGTGTCCGGCCGCTGAGGCCGGCGTCGGGCATCGGGCGGGGCCGCGTTCGCGCGGCCCTGCTGCGGCGGATCAGGCCAGCAGCGTCTCGATCAGCGCGCGGTGGCGCACGGCCTGCGCTTCGCGGCGCAGGCGGCTGGCGGTGAAGATCGCGCACATCTCGTCGACCGCGGTCTCGAACGTCTCGTTGACGATGACGTACTCGAATTCGTCGTGGTGCGACATTTCCTCGCGCGCGTTCGCCAGCCGACGCGCGATGGTGTCCTCGCTGTCCTGGCCGCGTTTGCGCATGCGCTCTTCCAGCGCCTCGCGCGACGGCGGCAGAATGAACACGCCCACCGCGTCCTGCACGTGCCGGCGCACCTGCTGCGCGCCCTGCCAGTCGATCTCCAGCAGGACGTCATGGCCGGCGGCGAGCTGCGGCTCCACCGACTGCCGCGCGGTGCCCTTGAGGTCGCCGTGGACGTTCGCCCACTCGAAGAAGTCGCCGGCATCGATCATCCGCCGGAACTCGTCCTCGCTGACGAAGTGGTAGTGCTGCGCGTGGCGCTCGCCCGGGCGCATGCCGCGCGAGGTGAACGAGATCGACAGCGCGATGTCGGGGAAGCGCGCCAGGCAGGCGTTGACGATGCTGGACTTGCCGGCGCCCGACGGGGCCGCGACGATGAAGAGGGTTCCGCGCATGTTCGCTTTCGCTGGCTCGATTCGTTGTTCCGGCGGGCGAGGCGGCGCAGGCCGCCCGGGCCGGGGGGAGGGGAGTGTACCCCGTTCCCCGGCCGGCGACCGTTCGCCCGTCGGGGCGGCCGGGTCACTCGATGTTCTGGGCCTGCTCGCGGATCTGGTCGATCAGCACCTTCAGCTCCACCGCCAGCGCGGAGGTGCGCGCGTCCACCGACTTCGAGCCGAAGGTATTCGCCTCGCGGTTGAACTCCTGCAGCAGGAAGTCCAGCCGGCGGCCCACCGCCTCCTTCTGCTTCAGCGCGCGGCGCAGTTCGGCGATGTGGCTGTCGAGGCGGTCCAATTCCTCGTCCACGTCGAGCTTCTGCAGCGCCAGCACCAGCTCCTGCTCGAAGCGGCCCGGGTCCAGCGGCTGCGGCAGGTCGGCGAGGCGGTTCTCCAGCTTCTGCCGCTGTCCGGCGCGGATCGCCGGCATCAGCATGCGCGCATCGGCGGCGTGCTTCGCGATCGCGTCCACCCGCTCCAGGATCACTGTCGCCAGCTTGCCGCCCTCGCGTTCGCGGGCCTCGACGAACTGCGTCAGCGTTTCGTCCAGCAGCGACAGCGCCTCGGCGTGCAGCGCCGCCGGATCGTCGGTGTGCGACTGCAGCACGCCGGGGAATTTCAGCAGATCGGTCATTTCCACCCGCATCGCCGGGAAGTGCTCCTGCAGGTTGCGGCCCAGTGCCGCCAGTTGCGCCACGCGCGCGGCGTTGAGCTGGAGTGCGTCGTCGCGCTCGTCGGCGCGCAGGCGCATGGTCAGGTCGAGCTTGCCGCGCGACAGCCGCGCCGCGATCCGTTCGCGCAGCGCCGGCTCGGCCGCGCGCAGGTCGTCGGGCAGGCGCGTGCCGATTTCGAGGAAGCGGTGGTTCACCGCGCGCAGCTCGCAGCCGAGCGTGCCCCAGGGCGTGCTCCGCTCGGCGGCGGCGAAGGCGGTCATGCTGCGGATCATCGGAAGTCCTGGCCGGGCGCCGGAGTCGGCGGGGGCGCCATTGTCCGCCATCCGGCGCGCGGGTGGGGCCGGTGCCCGGTGCGATGGCCGCCGGTGCCCCGGTGCCCCGGTGCTAGACTGCGCCGCCCGCACGCCGAGCACCGCCGCATGACCATCGCCCGCCCCAGTGGCCGCCGTCCTGACCAACTGCGTCCGGTCCGCATCGAACGCGGCCACACCCGCCACGCCGAGGGCTCGGTCCTCGTCTGCTTCGGCGAGACCCGCGTGCTGTGCACCGCCAGCGTCGAGAACAAGGTGCCCGGTTTCCTGCGCGGCAAGGGCGAAGGCTGGATCACCGCCGAATACGGCATGCTGCCGCGCGCCACGCACACCCGCAGCGACCGCGAGGCCGCGCGCGGCAAGCAGGGCGGGCGCACGCTGGAGATCCAGCGCCTGATCGGCCGCGCGCTGCGCGCCTGCGTCGACCGCAACGCGCTGGGCGAACGCACCATCACCCTCGACTGCGACGTGCTGCAGGCCGACGGCGGCACCCGCACCGCGGCGATCACCGGCGCCTACGTCGCGCTGATCGATGCCGTGCGCTGGCTGCAGAAGCGCAAGGAGATCACCCGCGACCCGATCCACGGCGCGGTCGCCGCGGTGTCGGTCGGCGTGTATCGCGGCGTGCCGGTGCTGGACCTCGACTACGCCGAGGACAGCGACTGCGACACCGACATGAACGTGGTGATGAACGACGGCGGCGGTTTCATCGAATTGCAGGGCACGGCCGAAGGCCACGCCTTCCGTCGCGACGAACTCGACGCGCTGCTGGGCCTCGCCGAACACGGCATTCGCGACCTGTTCGAGGCGCAGCGCGCGGCGCTGGCGGGCTGAGCATCGTGACGGCACGCAAGCACATCGCCTGCTTCGCGCTGGTGGTCGACGACTACGACCGCGCGATCGATTTCTACGTCAACGCGCTCGGCTTCGAGCTGCGCGAGGACCGCCTGCTCGGCGCCGTGCCCGGCAACGCCGCGAAGCGCTGGGTGGTGGTCGCACCCGCGGGCGCCGAGACCGGCGTGCTGCTGGCGCAGGCCGCGAACGATGCGCAGCGTGCGAGCATCGGCCGCCAGACCGGCGGTCGCGTCGGCTTCTTCCTGCACACCGACGACTTCCACCGCGACCACGCCGCGATGCTCGCCAAGGGCGTGCATTTCGTGGAGTCGCCGCGCGAGGAGGCCTACGGCACCGTGGTGGTGTTCGAGGACCCGTACGGCAACCGCTGGGACCTGGTGGAACCGCGCGGATGAAGCTCGTCCTCGCCAGCGGCAACGCCGGCAAGCTCGCCGAACTGCGCGACCTGCTGGGCGATCTCGACGTCGAGCTGCACGCGCAGTCCGAATTCGGCGTCGAGGACGCCGACGAGACCGGCCTGACCTTCGTCGAGAACGCGATCCTCAAGGCGCGGCATGCCGCGCGCGCCACCGGCCTGCCCGCACTGGGCGACGATTCGGGCATCTGCGTCGACGCGCTTGACGGCGCGCCCGGGCTGTACAGCGCGCGCTACAGCGGCGTGCACGGCGACGCCGCGGCGAACATCGCGAAACTGCTCGACGCGCTGCGCGACGTGCCCGACGCGCGTCGCAGCGCGCGCTTCGTCTGCGTGCTCGCATTGCTGCGCCATGCCGACGATCCGCAGCCGCTGATCGCCGAAGGCACGTGGGAAGGCCGCGTGCTGCATGCGCCGCGCGGCGCCGGCGGTTTCGGCTACGACCCGGTGTTCTTCGATCCGGAACGCGGGCAGGGCGCGGCCGAACTCGACGCCGCGCTGAAGAACCGCATCAGCCATCGCGGCCGCGCGCTGGACATGCTGCGCGCGCGTTTTTCGGAAATTGCGCAGCACGATGCGCGCGCGGATGCCATCCATGGCGGCGGGTGATCGCGAGTCGAATCCCCGGCCCGGCCTTCCATGGCCGGGCGTTCAGCAGCGCGCGGACCAGTGGTCCGCACCCGCGCTGCTTCACCCGCCGCTCTCGCTCTACGTCCACCTGCCATGGTGCGTGCGCAAGTGCCCGTACTGCGACTTCAACTCGCACGAATACCGCGACGGCGCCGGCGGACCGCCGCCGTTCGCGGGGTACGTCGATGCGCTGATCGCCGATCTCGACTTCGACCTGCCGCTGGCGTGGGGCCGCACCGTGCACAGCGTGTTCTTCGGCGGTGGCACGCCCAGCCTGTTCCCGGCCGAGGCCATCGACCGCTTCCTGCAGGCGGCGAGCGCGCGGCTGCGCTTCGCGCCCGGCTGCGAGATCACGCTGGAGACCAATCCCGGCACCGCCGAGCACGGCCGCTTCGGCGATTACCTGCGCGCCGGCGTCAATCGCGTGTCGTTCGGCATCCAGAGTTTCGACGACGGCTGCCTGCGCCGGCTGGGCCGCATCCACGACAGCGCGCAGGCCGAGGCCGCGGTGAAGCTGGCGCAGGACGCGGGCCTCGACAACCTCAACCTCGACCTGATGTACGCGCTGCCCGGGCAGACGTTGCCGATGGCGCTGCACGACCTCGACCGCGCGTTCGCGCTGGCGCCGGCGCACATCAGCCATTACCAGCTGACGCTGGAGCCCAACACCGTCTTCGCCGTGCGCCCGCCCGAGCACCTGCCCGACGAGGACCTCGCCTGGGACATGCAGGAGCAGGGCCAGGCCGCGCTCGCCGCCGCCGGCTACGCGCAGTACGAGATCAGCGCCTACACCCGGCCCGGCCGCCAGTGCGCGCACAACCTCAACTACTGGCGCTTCGGCGACTATCTCGGGATCGGCGCCGGCGCGCACGGCAAGCTCACCCTGCCGGCCGGGTTGGAAGACGCTGGCGAAGGCGGCGAAGGCCGGATCCTGCGGCGCTGGAAGCACAAGCATCCTGCCGCCTACCTGGCCCAGGCCGGTACCGCGGCAGCGATCGGCGGCGACACCGACATCGCGCCGGCGCAGCGGCCGTTCGAGTACATGCTGAACCTGCTGCGGCTGCGCGAGGGCTTCGCATTGGCGGCGTTCGAGGCGCGCACCGGGCTGCCGCGGGCGGCGATCGCCACGCCGCTGGCGGAGGCGATGGACGTCGGCTGGCTGGTCGTCGAAGGCGAGCACGTGCGGCCGACCGAAACCGGGCTGCGCTTCGCCAACGACGTGATCGCGCGGTTCCTGCCCGACGCCGCCGAATCCGCGGAGACCGGCGCCCGGCCGGTGGCCTGAGGCCGCGGATGTCGTTGACCATCCGTCGGATTGGCCGTGGAAGTTGGCTCGAAGTGGCCGGACATGTTAAGAAATGCGGCTACCGTCGCACTTCGACAGGTTGAGATGGCAGCGCCGACCGACCCGCATGACCCCGTGCCGAAGACCCTGGCCACTGCCGGGCTTCCTCGCCGCGTGCGGCGCACGCTCGACCGGACGCTGGCGCTGGTCAGCGAGGAGCTGGAGCGGAACCTCGTCACCGCCATCTCCGATTTCGAGGAAGAACTCTTCCGGCTGGCCGAGCGTGGCGGCACCACCGGCGGCGGTGCCGTCGGCACCGACTACATGCACATCCTGCGCGTGGTGCGGTTGAACCGGCACGACCTGGTGCCGCGCTTCATGCAGCTGCTGGAGGCCGGCCTCGCGGGCCTGCGCCGGCCCGGCGTGGTGCCGAGCCTGTCGCGTCCGCCGTCGACACCGCCGCAACCGCTCAATTTCCGCAACCTCAGTCTCGTCGACGAATCGATGATGGACGAGGGTGCGGTGCTGCACGAGATCGCGTCGCGCCAGGAATCGCGCACCAACCTCGTCCTGCACCTGCTGGGCCAGCGCTTCGCGGTGCTGGCGGCCGCACCGGCCTTCGACGGCGAACGCATCCCGCTGGGCCCGCAGGCCCTGTGCCGCGCGATCCGCCACGCCGCCGAGCCGCTCCAGCTCGACCACAGTGCACGGCTGCTGTTCTACCGCACGTTCGACCGCCGGGTGATGGTCCAGTACCCGGCGCTGTGCGAGAAGCTCGATGCGCTGCTGCTGGAGGAGGGCGTGCTGCCCGGCCTGAGCTACGTGCCGATGCGCTCGCGCAGCGGCGCCGCCAGCGAGGACGACGTTGCGGCCACCGTGCGGCCGCTGTCCGAGCCGGCGGCGAAGCGCGGGTCCGAACCGGCCGGTGGCGCGCCATCGCCGCAGGGCGAGGGTCGCACCGGCGGCCCGCCCCGCGCCAGCGGGGCGGAGGGCACGTCCGGGATGTCCGGTGGTTCGCGCGGCGGCTTCGGCAGCGGTCCCGGTGGCGGTCAGCCCGCCGGCAGCGGCGCGCAGGGTGCCGGCGCGGGCGGCGGTGGCGATGCCCCGTACGACGCCAATCGCCCGCACACCGTCTGGCTCGGCCAGGCGATGCCGCAGACCGAAGTCAACGAGATGCAGGCGTTCCGTGAACTGCACCAGTTGCTCAGCCAGCGCCGGCTCCAGAACGAACGCCTGAATCCGGTTCCGCCGGGGGCACGCACCGAAACCCCGATTACCACCCGCGACCTGCTGCAGACGCTGGGGCGGATGGACGCCGAGCCCACGATGCCCGGCGGCGCGGCGACCATCGAGGACATCAAACAGTCGCTGCTGGCCCAGGCCCGCAAGCAGTACGGCAAGCCGGTGGCGCTGGCCCCGGCCGACAACGACACCTTCGACCTGCTGGGCCTGCTGTACAACCACCTGCAGCAGGAAATCCGTGACGACGCCCCGGCGGCGGCGCTGGTCAAGCGCCTGCAGGTCACGCTGCTGCGCGTGGCGCTGCAGGACCGCGCCTTCTTCGTCCGCCCGAACCACCCGGCCCGCCAGCTGCTGAGCACGGTGTCGGAAACCGCGGCGAAGTGGCTGGGTGACGACGACATCGACCCGGCGCTGCTGTCGCCGCTGCAGGAGGCCGTCACCCACGCGGTCAAGCATTTCGACGGCGACGTCACGGTCTTCGAGCACAGCAACCAGCAGCTGAGGACCCACATCGACGCGCAGGTGAGGCGCGCCGAAACCCTCGAAAAGCGCCACGTCGAAGCCGCGCGCGGCAAGGAAAAGCTGGAGGCCGCCAAGCAGCGCGCCGAACAGGTCCTGGGCGAGGTGATGGGCGACGCGTCGCTGCCCAAGTTCACCCGCGCCCTGCTCAACCAGTCGTGGGCCGATGTGCTCACGCTCACCTTCCTGCGCCACGGCGAAGGCTCGGAGGAGTGGAAGCGCCAGCTCGACGCCACCCGCCAGATCGTCGCGGCCTGCACCCATCGCGACACCGACGCCGAACACCCGGCGCTGAAGACGCACGTCGAGAGTGCGCTCAAGCAGGTCGGTTACCACGACGAGGAAGCCGACGTCATCGCCCGGCGCCTGTCGAGCAGCCTGCGTGAGGACGAGGACGGCGAGTCCCGCACCGAACTGACGATGAAGCTCAAGGCGCGCGTGCGCCTGGGCGAGGAAGCGCAGAAGGCGCGCAAGCCGGACCTGCCGACGCGCAGCGAGCACGAACAGGAATGCTACGAACAGCTGCGCCTGCTGCCCTTCGGCACGTGGCTGGAATTCGTCACCAACCAGCAGGGCGACGTCATCCGCCGCCGCATGTCGTGGTTCAGCCCGGTCACCGGCAACGCGCTGTTCGTGAACCAGCGCGGCCAGCGCGTCGGCGAGCACTCGCTCGACAGCCTGGCGCGGATGATGGCCAAGGACCAGGTGCGCATCGTCACCGCGCAGCGCGCCGGCCTGGTCGACCGCGCCTGGCACGCCGCGATGAACGCCCTGCGCAGCCTCACCGGCAACCGTCGCGAGGATGCCGGCGACGAGCCCGAGGCGCCGCCGGCCGACATCGCCGTGCGCTCCTCCCCGGCCGCGCCCGTCGCGCCGCTGGAAGGCGCGGCCGCGCGTTCGGTCGCCACCGCCGCGCCGCCGCCGCTGCGCACCGTCGAGCCCTATCCGGGCCTGATCGGCGATGAGTCCGCGCCGCCGCCGAAGGGAGATGCACGATGACCGCCCGCGAACACCGGCGTTCCCCGCGGCGCAAGGTCGCCGAGACCGTGCGCGTCGCCGACGTGATGACCGAGGAAATCGTCGGCCGGGTCGGCAACCTGTCCGAAGGCGGCATGCTGCTGATCGCCAGCGTGCCGCTGACCGAGGACGCGCTGTACCAGTTCCGCTTCCGCCTGCCCGGCGACGGCGCCACCGACATCGAGGCCGGCATGCACCTGCTGTGGCTGGATCGCGCCAGCTCGCCCGGCCAGTCGTGGGCGGGTTTCCGGTTCATCTCCATGAGCGACGCCCATCGCGACGCGCTGCATGCCTGGGTCGAAGCGCCCGGTGCGCATTACGATTGATCGTCCGGCCGGCCCGTGGGCGCGGTCGTTTTCCCCACTTCCCGCGAGCCTGCCATGACCGCCGATCCGTCCCGCCTGTATGCCGACCACCTTGCCGTCGTCCGCGCCCGCGCCGATGCGGCGCTGGAGCGCGGCGGCTTCGACCACCTCGTGGTGCCCAGCGGCACGCCGCATTACCAGTTGTTCGACGATCGCGACTATCCGTACGCGGTCAATCCGCAGTTCAAGGCGTGGCTGCCGCTCACCAACGCGCCGGGCAGTTGGCTGGTTTACACGCCGGGGCAGCGCCCGCAGCTGATCTTCCTGCAGCCGCACGATTACTGGCACGTGGTGCCGCAGGCGCCGAGCGGCGAATGGGTCGAGCACTTCGACATCCATGTCATCCGCGAGGCGGACGACGCGAAGCACCTGCTGCCGAAGAACGCCGCGCGCTGCGCGATCCTCGGCGAAGCGCAGAGCGCGCTCGGCGCGTACGGCGCCTATGCGCCGAACAACCCGCAGGCGGTGCTCGACTACCTGCACTACCACCGCGCGTACAAGACGCCGTACGAGATCGCGATGATGCGCGAGGCCACGCGCTGGGGCGTGCGCGGGCACCGTGCGGCCGAGCGCGCGTTCCGCGCCGGCGCCAGCGAGTTCGGCATCCACCTGGCCTACTGCCAGGCCGCGCGCCAGGACGCGAACGACCTGCCGTACAACAACATCGTCTGCCTCGACGCACATGCCGCGGTGCTGCACTACACCGATCGCGACCGCACCGCGCCGGCGCACGCGCGCAGCTTCCTGATCGACGCCGGCGCCAGCCATCGCGGCTACGCCTGCGACATCACCCGCACCTATGCCGCCGACACCAACGGCGAATTCCAGGCGATGATCGACGCCGTCGACGCCGCGCAGCTGCGCATGTGCGCGCAGGTTCGCGCCGGCATCGACTACCGCCAGATCCACCTCGACGCGCACCTCTCGCTGGCCCGCATCCTCAAGTATTTCGAGCTGATCCATGTCTCGCCCGAAGTCGCGGTGGAAACCGGCGTCAGCAGCGCCTTCTTCCCGCACGGCATCGGCCACGGCATCGGCCTGCAGGTGCATGACGTCGCCGGCTTCGCCGCCTCCGATGCCGGCGGCACAATTCCCAAGCCCGACGGCCACCCGTACCTGCGCCTCACCCGCACCCTCGAACCCGGCATGGTCGTCACCATCGAACCGGGGATCTACTTCATCGACATGCTCCTCGACGCACTCAAGGACAAGGGCCTCGGCCCCAGCATCAACTGGGACCGCGTCGCGCAGTTCAAACCGTACGGCGGCATCCGCATCGAGGACGACGTCGTGTGCACGGAAGGCGACGCGGTGAATCTGACGCGGGAGGGGTTTGCGGCAGGTTGATGTTGAGGATTGATTTTTATGCCATTTGTCAAATCTAATTTCATCGGGCAATCAATGCCAATGGATCGGCCTATGAGTAAATTGCGGATGATATGTGTGTGGACCTGTGTGACCATGCTTTTTTCCGGCTGCCAGAATGGGCCGAGCTATTCCACATACGAAGATTGCATTCTTGCAGAGATAAAAGGGTCTCAATCGTCGGCAGCGGTTGCTGTGATACGGGATGCGTGCCGTCGTAAGTTTCCTCTTTCTGCTTCAGAAATTGCAGAGAAAAAGCGAGTAGAGAATCAGAGAATTGCTGACGAGATGGATGCGGCCCAATCTGCAGCTGAGGCTGCAGCTGCGGCAGCAGATGCTGCTGCCGCCAAGAGTGCTTCGGAGCAGAGCAAATGATTGCGAGATTGGCGCAGGTTCGTAGGGCGGGCTCCAGCCCGCCATGAACGAATCGCCGAGCCGCGAGATTCGATCAATGCCTGATGCCAACAGCAGATCCCTCCGCGGGCTTCGCCCGCGTTCGGGATGACAATCAAAGGGACGATGTGTCTGGTACGCAGGCGAGTGCGTCGTTCGATGTCCGGCGTGATCGGCAGCGTCGCAGCGGTGAGCCAGATCCCGTCCGACGCATCGGTTTCGCTATGCTGTGGCGCATCGTTCCCGCCGGCGCACCGTGCGCCGGCCTGCCGCATCCCCGGTGATTGTCATGGTGCCTCTGCTCATCCGCATCCTCATCCTCGTCGTCCCGGCCTGGTGGCTGCTGGTCGGGATCGGTCTGCTGCCATCGCCCTTCAGCCGGACCACGATCCGGATCCGCAACGGGCAGATCCGGATCGCTGGCGCGGACCTGCCGCCGCGGGCGCGCGAGCACGTCGCGGACGTCATGCGTGAAGCCAGGCTCCCCGCGGGCTTCATCACGCTGTCCAGAGACCGGCGGGTGACGTTCTCGCGCGGCATCCCGGAAGGCATGCGCCAGCGGCTGCGCAATATCCTGCTCAACTGACGGGCATCGCGCGCGGCTTCGTCGGGCCGCGTTCCGGCGGCATCACGGCCGCGGTGACGGCCGCCGCGATGTCTCCCGCGCCTCGCGATGCGCGGTTTCTGCCATCACCCTGAACTGGCGTTCGCGCTCGCATTGCGGCCGGATGCGGACATCGGTCTGTCCGCATCGCGGCGTTTCACGCGTGACTCTCGACCATGTGCCGCCGTGCACCTCTGCCCTTGCGGGCGGGGCGATCGGCACATGCGATCCCCGTTCACGTTCACGATTCACGCATTCCCCTTCGCACCTCGTGCCTGATCGACTTCGTCGATCGGGCCGCTCCCGGTCGCCCCCTCATCCATCGGAAGGAAGAATCCCCATGCACCTGCGTGTCCTCACCTACAACGTCCAGTGCCGCCCGATCGTCGACAATGTCGACAACGAGGCGCGTGCCGAAGAGATCGCGCGCCGCATCGCGGCGTCGCCATGGGACTACGACATCGTCTGCCTCAACGAGGTCTTCGACGAAGACGCACGCGAGAAATTCGTCGCGGGCCTGAAGTCGAAATATCCGCACTATGTCGAAAGCATCGGCGGTGATCGCGGTTTCGCTTCCTCGCTGTCGGACACGGACAGCGCGGGTTTCGTCGCCTTGTCCGTCGGCCTGCGTGCGCTCACGCTGGGTCTGTTCGACCTCTTTGCAAAATCCGAGGACAGCGGGCTGATGTTGTTCAGTCGCTTCCCGTTCGACCGGAAGCCCGATCCGGAAGATGAGGCGAAGACGCTGCCGGCGATCAACTGGAAGCCGTATTCGCAGCGGGAGAACGAAGATGCGTTGTCCGAGAAAGGCGCGCTGGCGATCCGCCTGCTGCTGCCCGATGGCGGGAAATTCGTCATCGGCGCCACGCACATGCAGGCCAGCGATGGGGACGACGATGAGCACGAGGACATCCGCCGCTCGCAGATCGAGGAAGCCTGGGCCAACCTGCAACCGTTGATCACCGAAGGCACGACCCAATACGATTTCGCCCACTGCGGCGACATGAACGTCGATGGCACGATGAGCCTGCCGGATGCCGGCGATGCGGGCAGGGAATGGACGGCGCGCTTCTCGGCGCCGATGCGCGGTCCCGCGGACTACTGGGATGCGGTCGCGTTCGAGCAGAGCCCGCACCTGTGGGATGCCGTGGGTGGCGGCCTGATCCACCCCGAAGATCCCGGCACCACCGTACCCACGACGCATGGCGACCGGCGTTACGACTACTTCGTCACCCGTGCCGGCACCGGCAACCGCACGCTGCAGCATGCCTTCATCGACCATGCGCTGCGGCGGACGGCGACGACCCTGTCCTTCACCAGCGACCACTGGCCGGTCGCCGCGGATTTCATGCCCGACCATCGCGGGCCGGGCAGCAGCGCCGCGCGCGGCGTGCCGGTGACCTGCGACGAGGCCTCGCCGTCGTTCGGCGCGAGCGGCCGGCTGCGTGCCGGCCAGATCCGCTGGTTCTGCGTGCGCAACGCCGGCACCTACGAATTTTCGACCTTCGGCGCCGCCCTGTCGGTGTACGGAAAGAAGAATCTGAGCCAGCCGCTGGCCGTCTACAAGACGCTGGATCGCGGCGCCGAGCGCGGCGTCAAGTACGTGTTCCCGGATGCGCCGATCTTCGTGAAGGTGCAGGCGGAGGATCGCCATGCAAGGCAGGATTTCGCGTTGAACATCCGCCGCTACCTCGGCACCAGCCTGGAGGACGCGATCGTGCTGGTGCATCGGCAGGTGGTGCACTCGAACCACCGCATCGGCGTGCCCGACAGCGGCTATGAGTGCCGTCTCGCCGACGGCGAGCGCGTGGTGGATGCACGCTATTTCGAATTCGACGTGCTGGAAACGAGCAGCGGCAAGCCGCAGCGGATCCGCCTCGACTGCGCATGCAGCACCGCCGGTGCGCCGATGCGGCTGATCGTGGGCCGCGAGGCCGGGCCGGACACGCTGGACGTCGTGGCCAATACCGATTACGCGACGGGCACGCTGTCGCTCCAGGCCGAATTGCCGGCGGGACACTACTTCGTGGTCGCGCAGCGCCAGCCCGGAAGCGGCTTCGCCGGCTCGGAGTTCTCGCTGTCGTGGGATTCGGACGTGTCGGTGCTCTACATGCCCGAGGGCTATGAAAGCCTCAAGACGCGTGACGGGATCAATCCCCTGGCCGGGCTTCCGGCGCCGCAGGACGCGTGCCTGCTGTGCATCGAGGAAACCGACAGCCCCTTCGACCTCGGGTCCGACGACATCGCGATCGAGCTGTTCGCGGACGGCGTCAGCGTCGCCGTCGTCAAGAACAGCGAACTCGGCAATTTCGACACGGGCAGCCCCCGTGCGCTCGACCCGTGGTTCCCGCCGTACGTCACCTATGTCGACCGGTTGCAGCTGAAGATCGTCGAGGAGGATTCGTTCGAGGACGACGACGGCAGCCTGGAGTTCCCGGTCGCGGCGAAATATCGCCGCGGTGCCCGCCCGATCGTCAAATGGCTCGAGTCCGGGGCGGTGGTGGTCGAGGAACGCGCGGATTTCAGCGGCGGGACGTATTCGTTGACGGTGACGCTGGCGTGATGCACGACAGGCCGGGCGGGGGTTCCCCGCCCGTGCCGTCATGCAGGAGGCGGAGGCTTCAGGAACGGGGCGACGTCTGTCGCTCCTTCTCCCGCGCCAGTCGATGCGCGGTTTCCGCCATCACCCTGAACTGGCGTTCGCGCTTGAGCCACAGCTCGTGGCCGTCCAGCGCTTCCTGCGCGATGCCGACGTCTTCCTCGAGGTCGGTCTTCGGGATCTGGCCGAAGGCGATGCGCATCGGTGCGGCCTTCTCGGCCAACGCGTGCTGCATCGCGCCGAAGTACAGCGCGTTGTTGCCGTAGCGCTGGTTGATCCTGTCGAGCACGGCGCTCATCTCGCGGCTGCGGTGGCGCTCGGGCATGAGCTCGCCGCTGATCGCGCCGCGCGGC
This sequence comes from Lysobacter sp. DMC104, assembly GCF_056313665.1. Lineage (NCBI taxonomy): Bacteria > Pseudomonadati > Pseudomonadota > Gammaproteobacteria > Lysobacterales > Lysobacteraceae > Lysobacter > Lysobacter sp. DMC104. The sequence goes on from NZ_JBQUZW010000007.1 coordinate 60,844, forward strand.
TCCAGCTGCACCAGCGTCACCGACACCGACAGCGGCGGATGGCGGCGTTCCTTCCAGCGGCCGTTCGCGAGTGCGCGTTCGAGCGGGCGCAGGCTGTCGCCGAGCAGCTTGAGGAACGTCGGGGTGTCGTCGATCGGCGCGAACGACAGATCGCGCTCGAAACGCTCGTCGCGACCGACGAAGCGCATGCGGATGGCGAGCCCGCCGGCGAGGAAACCTTCGTGGCGCAGGCGCATCGCTGCTTTCGCCAGCAGCTTGAACAGCACCGAGCGTGCGCCGTCGTAGCTGCGCAGCTCCGGCCCCAGCACGTGCGAATGCCCGACCGAGCCGCGTTCGCTCTTGCGTGCCGGCAGCTCGAAGCCGCGCAGTTGCAGCCAGTAGCGTTCGCCCTCGATGCTGCCCCAGGCCGCGCGCAGGTGTTCGCGCGTGGCGGCACAGAGTTGTTCCGCCGTGTGGATGCCCGCGCGCTTCAGGCGCTTCTCCATCGACGGGCCGATGCCGCAGAAATCGCGCAGTGTCAGCGCGTGCAGGCGATGCGGCAGGTCGTCCTGTTCCAGCACGACCAAGCCGTCCGGCTTCTGCATGTCGGACGCGGTCTTGGCAAGGAACTTGTTCGGCGCGATGCCGATGGAGCAGCCGATGGCATCGAAGCCGCGATCGAGGATCGTGCGCTTGATGCGTCCGGCGATTTCGATCGCGTTCTCGCGCAGGCGTTCGCGGCCGATCAGCCAGCAGGGGACTTCGTCGATGGATTCCGGGGTGCCGTGCGGGATGCAGTCCTGGATCGCGTCCATCAGCGCGTGGTGCACTTCGACGTAGCGTGCCGGTCGCGCCAGCCGCAGCACGATGTCCGGGCAACGCTGCTTCGCTTCCCACACCGGTGTGCCGGTCTTCACCCCGAAGGCCTTGGCCTCGTAGCTGGCGGCGATGCAGCAGGTGGTGTCGGCCATCACCGGCACCACGCCCACCGGCCGGCCGCGCAGGCGCGGGTCGTCCTGCTGCTCGACCGAGGCGAAGTACGAATTGAAGTCGACGAAGAGGCAGCGCAGGGTCATGGGGCGGGTCGCAGGAAGGCTGCGGCACGTCCGCCCCAACGGGCGTGCGGATGGTTCGGTGGGGACGAGCCCCGGGCCCGGTCGCCGGACCGGGATGGGGATTATGGCACCGCCGGTCGGGCGTCGAGGCCACCGCCGACCGGCGGCCGAGCATGAACGGCGGGCAGGCCACGGTTGCCGCCAGCTGGAGGCCGCTTCGCCGGTGTGGCCATACTCGGCCCTCATCCACGAGCGGGGGCGGTGCCATGACCAGCGTGCTGCGGGGAATCGTGCTGAGTGCGGGGTTGCTGGCGGTGGGTGCCGCCGCGGCGAGCGGCATCAACGGGATCAACGGCGGGATGCCCAACCGCATCTCCATGAACGTGACGGTGCCGAAGCAGACGCAGGGTGCGACCTTCGGGGAGAAGGTCAATGCCGGCCTGCATGCCGCCGGCAGCGCCATCCAGCAGGGCGCCAGTCTGGCGATCGCGTGCGGCGCCACGGTTTGCACCGTGACGCTTCCCGACGGCAGCGGCTACCGCGCCGATCTGGACGCTCTGGCGTTGGCGCCGCTGGCACCGGGGCAGGCCGCGTCCGCTGCGGACGCAGGCCCCGGCGCGGGCATCGTGTCGGCCGCGGTGTCGTCGGTCGGCAGCCTGTCCGGTGGTGGCAGCGGCGCCGCAGCCGCCTCGTACGCGCGCACCGCCACGCCGGCGCCGCTGGCCAGCCAGCGCCGCGCCAATGGTGATGTCGACGTCACCGAGCCGCTGGGCGACGGCGATTACGTGCTGAGCGTCGTGGTCGAGAAAGCGACCAGCGGCCTCAAGGACACGCTGAAGACGCAGGTGCGCATGGCCGCACCGCAGCGCATCCGCATCGACCTGGTCTTCGGCGTGGAAGGCGGCGTGCTGAAGGCGCGCCACGACACCGCGAAGAACGCGATCGGCAACATCCGCTGATCGCAGCCAGCGTCAGCCCGCGGCGGGGTAGGTCCAGAGGGCGTACCCCCAGGAAGCACAGGCCAGGAGCAGGATCGTCAGGCCGAGGTAGGACGCGGCGTGCACCCAGCGGGTGAAACGCCGGTCGTGCCCCACGGCGAGCAGCGTCAGCGCATTCCCCATGGGCTGCAGCGGGATCGGCAGCAGATTGAGCACGGTCAGCCACAGCGCGATGCGGGACATCGCTTCCGCCGGCGACGCAGCCGCCATGGCGATGTAGTCGGCGATCATCACTTGCGCCGCCGTACGCGGCGCAAGCGTGCCTGCGACGATGTGTCCGGGCACGGCCAGAACGGTGTCGAGATCGATCCACGGCGTCATCAGCAGCCCGAGCAGCAGCAGGACGAATGGTTCGATCGTGATCGACGCCGCGCGCCAGCGCGGGAGCGATTCGAAGGGTTTGCCGCCGACGGTTCCGTCGGCGGGATCTCCGGAATGGAGCGACTTGCTGCGCACGGTGCTGCCCAAGGGCAAGGGGCCGATCGTGACCGGAATCCCGGCGACCCGCAGCCGCAGGCCCTTGCCCTCGAAAAGGGCGCCGATCTGCACGCTTGCGACGCCGACGCCTGCGAGACGGAAGCCGTTGGCGTGGACGAATGCCGCGAGACAGACGAAGAGGTATGCCGTGATCGTCAGCAGGCAGACCAGCCAGAGCATCGACGCGCTACGGCGGGCCGGCGGCTTACAGCACCGTCGGCGGTTCGCCGCCGACGATCACCACGTCGGCGGGGCGGCGCGCGAACAGGCCGACGCTGACCACGCCGGGGATCTGGTTGAGGTCGCGCTCCATCCCGACCGGGTCGGTGATGGCGAGGCCGTGCACGTCGAGGATCCAGTTGCCGTTGTCGGTGACGACGTCGTCGCGCCACACCGGCTGGCCGCCGGTGATGCGCAGGATCTCGCGCGCCACCAGGCTGCGCGCCATCGGGATCACTTCCACCGGCAGCGGGAAGCGGCCGAGGATGCCGACCTGCTTGCTCGGGTCGATGATGCAGACGAACTTCGCGCTGGCCTCGGCGATGATCTTCTCGCGGGTGAGCGCGGCGCCGCCGCCCTTGATCAGGCGCTTGTGGCCGTCGCATTCGTCGGCGCCGTCCACGTACAGGGACAGCGGGCCGGTGGCGTTGAGTTCGAGCACGTCGATGCCGTGGCTGCGCAGGCGCGCGGTGCTCTGTTCGGAACTGGAGACCGCGCCCTGGATGCGGTCCTTCATGCGGGCGAGGCCGTCGATGAAATAGGCGACCGTGGAGCCGGTGCCGACGCCGACGATCATGCCGTCCTCGACGTAGTCGAGGGCTTTCTCGGCGGCCAGGCGTTTCGCTTCGGACATGGAATGGACACTTATTCGAGGGAAAGGATGATCTTCCACTGCGCGGCGGTCACCGGCAGCACGGAGAGGCGGTTGCCCTTGCGGATCAACGCGAAGTCCTCGCCGAGGCGGTCGGCCTGCGCGCGGATCTCGTCGAGCGGGATGCCGCGGGCGAGGGTGCGCACGTGGCGCACGTCGACGAGGTCCCAGCGCGGCTGTTCGCGCGTGGATTTCTCGTCGAAATACTTCGACTTGCGGTCGAACTGGGTGGGATCGGGATACGCCGCGGTGGCGACCTCGGCGATGCCGTACACGCCCGGCACGTCGGCGTTGGAGTGATAGAACAGCACGCCGTCGCCGACCTGCATCTGGCGCATGAAGTTGCGCGCCTGGTAGTTGCGCACGCCGGTCCAGGGCTCGACCTGGACGCGGGCGAGATCGTCGATGGAGAAGTCCTCGGGTTCGGACTTCATCAGCCAGTGGCGAGTGCGGCTCATGCGGGCGGCGTGTGCGGAAGGAACGTGTCGGTTTCGGTGCAGACCGCATCCAGCGGGACATCCCAGTCTTCGACGGCCAGGGCGTCTTCGCGCTGGACCGAGAAGCCGGCGCCCACCAGCCAGGGCGGCGCTGCGGCGCTGCGGCGGAAGGCGAGGGTGCGATCGTACCAGCCGCCGCCCATGCCCAGCCGGTGGCCGGCGGCGTCGAAGCCGACCAGCGGGGTGACGATCAGGTCCATCGCGTCGGCCGGCAGCGGCGTGGCGACCGGTTCGGGGATGCCGAACCGGTTGGCGGCCAGCGCCTCACCCGCGCGCCAGGGCGCGAAGCCGAGCCGGCCGTCCTCGCCCAGCACCGGCAGGCAGTAGCGCACCGTCGGCGGCAGCCGCAGTTGCCAGACGTGCAGCGCGATCTCGCCGTCCATCGCCCAGTAGCCGGCGACGTGGCCGCTCTGCGGCGCGAACGGCAGCGCCAGCAGCCGCGTGGCGAGCGCTTCGGCCGCCGCGATGCGCGTCGCGGGCGCGAGGGCGCGGCGGCGGTCGCGCAGACTGCGGCGCAGGGCGTCGCGCGCGGGATCGGGGGCAGGAGGCATCGACGGGGCGCGGAGCGCGGAAGCGGAAGTCGACGCGCATTGTGCGCCATGCGTCACGTCGACATCAAAGCGCTGCGGCGCATGTGGCCGACGCGTCATCGCCGCATCGCGGATCGTTCGCATTCCGCGAACGAAAAGGCCCGCGTCATGCGACGCGGGCCCGCTCGGGTGCGCACGCGGCGCACCGGGAAATCGAAGGCATCCTCCGCCATGTCGATGCGTGCGAAACGACCTTGAACCCGGGGTTCAAGTGGGGACGCTTGGCTTCCATCGGGCTTCCCGCTGCGAAGGCGGACATGCACACCCGGATTCCGTTGCGCCCCCGTGGTCGTCATTAAGGGACAAGGCGAATGTTTGCGCACGCCGTCGGTCACGGCAGAGGACGCAGGCGCAGTATAGGCGCGTCGTGCGCGATGGCAAGCGCCGTGCGTCGCGAAAACATGCGGCACGCAGCCTGCGCAACGCGTGGAACATCGTGTGTCGTGTTTCCCGCGCGGCGTGGCGCGGTGGAGACCGATCAGTCCGTGCCGGGCAGTGCGTCGAGCCTGCGGTTCAGGTCCGCGAGCGTCTGCGCGAGTTCGCGATCGCGCGCGCGCTGGCTTTCGCGCATGAGTTCCAGTTCGTGGGCGAGGTTCAGCGCCGCGAGCACCGCGACGCGATCGACCGCGGCCATGCGATTGCCGCCGCGCACTTCGCGCATCTTCGTCTCGAGCAGCCGCGCCGCGGCGAGCAGGCTTTCGCGCTGTTCGGGATCGACGCCGACGGTGTACTCGCGGTCGAGAATGCGGATGTTGACCGCTTCGCTCATGGGCGCAGGCTCACGTGTGCTGTTCCAGCGACTTCAGTCGCGCGATCATCGCTTCCACGCGCGAACGCGCCTGCTCGTTCTTCGCCAGCAACTGCGAGCGCTCGCTGGCCATCTGCTCCTGCTGCAGGCGCAGGCTGCGGTTCTCTTCGCTCAGGCGCTGCACGCGCTGGGCGAGGGCGTCCACCCGGGCGGCGAGGGCGCGCAGTTCGGCGATGGCGTCGGCGGTCTGCATCCGGGCACGATAGGCAGGCGCCCGCCGGGGGTCAAGCGTGGTCGGTGCCGGCCGGCGCCGGGCCCCGGCCGCCCGCCGCGACCGCGGCCGAGGTGGCCGCAGGCGACCACTCGCGGATGAACCGCAGGCAGGCGTCCTGATCGACCGGGCGGGACAGCCAGTAGCCCTGGATCTCGTCGCAGCGGAAATGGTCGAGGAACCGCAGTTGGGTTTCGGTCTCCACGCCCTCGGCGACCACGGTCAGGCCCAGCGAGTGGGCCATGGTGATGACGGTGGTGGTGATCGCGGTGTCGTCCGGGTCGCGGTTCAGGTCGGTGATGAAGGTCTTGTCGATCTTCAGCGTGGTGATCGGCAGGCGCTTGAGGTAGGCCAGCGACGAATAGCCGGTGCCGAAGTCGTCGATCGCCAGCGACACGCCCATCTCGCGCAGCGCCTGCAGCTTGGCCGCGGACTGCTCGGCGTTCGCCATCAGCACGCTTTCGGTCAGTTCCAGCTCCAGCGCGTGCGGCGGAACGCCGGTATCGGCCAGCGCCTGGCGCACGATCTCGCTGAAGTCGCCGCGCAGCAGTTGCAGCACCGACACGTTGACCGCCACCGTGAGGTCGGTGAGGCCGGCGTCGCGCCAGCGGCGCAGGGTGCGGCAGGCTTCGCGCAGCACCCATTCGCCGATCTCCAGGATCATCCCGCTTTCCTCGGCGAGCGGGATGAACTGGATCGGCGGCACTTCGCCGAAGTCCTCGCTGGTCCAGCGCAGCAGCGCCTCGACGCCGGTGATGCGGCGGGCGATCAGCGACATGCGCGGCTGGAACACCAGGCGCAGTTCGCCGCGGTCGATCACCTTGTTCAGCGCGCCCGACAGCTGCGCGCGGCGGCGGTTGGCGATCTCCATGTGGTCGTCGTAGCGCACGAACGTGCGACGGCCGGCGGCCTTGGCCTGGTACATCGCGGTGTCGGCCTGCTTCAGCAGCTCGGTCGGCACCTGGCCGTGGTCGGGGTAGAGGCTGATGCCGATCGACGGCGAGATCACCACCTCCTGGCGGTCGTCGAGCACCAGCGGCGCTTCGAACGCGGTGATGATCTCCTGCGCCACGCGGTCGGCGTCGGCCGGCTCGCTCAGGTTCTCCAGCACCACGGTGAACTCGTCGCCGCCGAGGCGGGCGACGGTCTGGTGCTCGCCCACGGTTTCCTGCAGGCGCATCGCGGCCGCACGCAGGATGCGGTCGCCGGCGGTGTGGCCCAGCGAGTCGTTGATGTCCTTGAACCGATCCAGGTCGAGGAACAGCACCGCGATGCGGTGGTCCTGCCGGCGCGCGCGGACGATCGCCCGCGACAGCCGCTCCGACAGCATCGCGCGGTTCGGCAGGTTGGTGAGTGTGTCGAAGTTGGCGAGGTAGCGCAGTTCCTGCTCGGCGCGCTTCTGTTGGGTGATGTCGGTGATCACCGCGATGTAGATGCGGTGCTCGCCATGGATGCTCTCGGTCGCGTTGGACTCGATCTGGCACAGGAATTCCTGGCCGTTCTTGCGTCGCTGCCACATCTCGCCGGCCCAGTGGCCCTCGTTGGCGAGGCGCTGGCGGATGCGGTTGTAGAAGGCGAGGTCGTGCTGGTTGCTGTCGAGCAGGCTGCCGTTCTGGCCCATCACCTCGCGTTCGGCGTAGCCGGTGGTGCGGGTGAAGGCGGGATTGACCGAGATGAAGTTGAAGTCGCGGTCCAGCACCATCACCGCTTCGTTCATGCTGCGCAGCACGGCGATCGCGATCCGGCGCTCGCGCTCGGCCTGGCGCACCCGGGTGATGTCGCGGGCGGTGCCGGCGATCCGGCGCACGCGATCGCCTCCGTTGCCGTTCCCGCCGGTGTCGACCGCGCGGCCGCGGGCGCGCACCCAGACCCATTCGCCGCGCTGGTCGAGGATGCGGTGCTCGGAGATGAACAGCTCGGCCTCGCCGCGCAGGTGGGCGCGCAGCTTGGCGTCGACCTGGGCACGGTCGTCGGGGTGGATGTTGTGGTCGCTTTCGGTGATGGTGCGGACGTGGAGGTCGCCGTGGTGGCCGCGCGTCTCGACCCACATCCGGTGCATGTGCCCGGTCTTGAGGTCGTAGTCCCAGTACTGCTCGGAGGACGCCCACAGCGCCAGTTTCAGCCGCTCCTCGCGGTCGCGCAGTTGCGCGGTGTAGCGCTTCTCGGCACGTGCGCGGCGACCCAGCGCGAAGACCAGCACCAGCAGCACCGCGCCGGCCACGGCCAGCGCGAGGTAGACCTGCAGGTTCGCGGTATCCGGCATGAGGCCCCCCGGCGCCCCCGGCGAAGCGCCCAGTGTACGGGCTCCGGGGGCGCTTGCCGAGCGAGGCCGCACGGTTGGCCGTTGTACACTGCGCCACCGCCGAAGGACGCCGACGACCGCCGATGATGTCAGCCCTGCCCACGCCGGAATTGCCCGATCTCGATGCGGTGGACGGCGCGATCCGCGCCCGCACGCTGGGCGTCGGCGCCTCCGAACTCCACGGTGCGCTCTGCGGCTGGCTGGCCGGCGGCGGGCAGGATTCCCCGCGCTGGCTGGCGCAGGTGCTGGCCGACGACGCGCTCGCCGCGCCGGTCGCCGGCGACGCCCTCGACCGCCTGCGCGCGGCCAGCGTCGCGCAGATGGAGGACCGCGACTTCGGTTTCGCGCTGCTGGTCCCCGGCGCCGACGCGCCGCTGGTGGAACGCAGTGGCGCCCTGTTCGACTGGTGCCGGGGTTTCCTCGGCGGCTTCGGCCTGGCGGCGGGGCAGCATCCGAAGCTGGGCGAGGACAGCCGCGAGGCGTTGGCCGACCTGGCGAAGCTCGCCGCCGCCACCGCGCAGGAGGAAGGCGACGAGGACGACGAGGACGCGCTGGCCGAGATCGAGGAATTCGTCCGCGTCGCCGCCTTGCTGCTGCACGGCGACTGCGCGATGGCGGCCCGCCATCGTCGCCAGCTCCACTGAGCCTCGTCCCACCGACGCCGCACCCCGACGCATGGCCACGCACACCGGCATTTCCGCCCAGACCTACGTCCGCCGCCGCCGCCAGCTGATGCGCATGGCCGGGGACGACGCAATCGTCGTGATCCCGTCGGCGCCGGAGCGCATCCGCAGCCGCGACACGCATTACCCGTACCGGCAGGATTCCGACCTGTGGTACCTCTGCGGCTTCGCCGAGCCCGAGGCGGTGCTGGTGCTGATTCCCGGCCGCAAGCACGGCGAGTCGCTGCTGTTCTGCCGCGAGCGCGACCCCGACCGCGAAGGCTGGGACGGCCCGCGCGTCGGCCCCGAGGGCGCGGTCGACGCGCTGGGCATGGACGACGCCTACCCGATCGACGACCTCGACGAGATCCTGCCCGGGCTGCTGGAAGGCCGCTCACGGGTCTACTACCACTTCGGTCGCGACACCGAATTCGACCTCAAGCTGATCGGCTGGGTGAACCGGGTCCGCGCGCAGATGCGGATGGGCGCGCAGCCGCCGCACGAATTCCTCGAACTCGGGCACCTGCTCGACGAGATGCGGCTGTTCAAGGACCGCGAGGAACTGCGGCTGATGCAGCGCGCCGCCGACATCAGCATCGAGGCGCACCAGGCCGCGATGCGCGTCGCGCGGCCGGGCATCCACGAATACGAACTGCAGGCGGAGATCGAGCGCGTGTTCCGCCGCCACGACGCCGAGCCGGCCTACGGCAGCATCGTCGGTGCCGGCGGGAACGGCTGCGTGCTGCACTACCGCGCCAACAACGCGCAGGCGCAGGACGGCGCGCTGGTGCTGGTCGACGCCGGCGCCGAATACCGCGGCTACGCGGCGGACATCACCCGCACGTTCCCGGTCAACGGCCGCTTCACCCCGGCGCAGCGCGCGCTGCACGACCTGGTGGGCGCGGCCCAGCGCGCGGCGCTGGCGCAGGCGCAGCCAGGCGTGCCCTACGAGGTCGGCCACGTCGCCGCGGTGGAGACGCTGACCGAAGGCCTGCTCAAGCTCGGCCTGCTCAAGGGCACGCTGGAGAAGAACCTCGCCGAGGGGCACTACAAGCGTTTCTACCGGCACAAGACCGGGCACTGGCTGGGGCTGGACGTGCACGACGTCGGCGAATATCGCCTCGACGGCGAATCGCGGCTGCTCGAGCCCGGCATGGTGTTCACCATCGAACCGGGCCTGTACGTGTCCGCCGACGACAAGACGGTGCACGAACAGTGGCGCGGCATCGGCATCCGCACCGAGGACGACATCCTGATCACGAAGGAAGGCCACACGGTGCTGACCGATGGTCTCGCCCGCAGCGCGGACGAGATCGAAGCGTTCATGGCCGGCGACTGAGCCGGCGGCTGGCCGGTAGAGCGGTCTTCAGGCCGCTGCTTTCCGACACGCCTGATCCACGCGCTTCAGCAGCGTCGGCAGGCGGTGTGCACCGTGCATCGCGCGGACATGCGCCTGTGCCTTTTCCAGCGGCAGTCCCGCAGCGGTGACGTAGAGCGGCCGCGCGCTGTCGCCACGACGCACCTCGAAACCCGCATCCATGCCGACGAACGCGGTCTTGGCCACGCCGATCACCGGCACGCGGCCGTCGAGCGCGTCGAACAGATGTTTGCCGAGCCCCGGACGACCCGCATCGTCGAGGAACACATGTCCGTCGACGATGACGACGTCCGGTTGCAGCGCATGTTCGCGCAGCAGGCCGAGCAGGCAGGGCAGCTCGCGCCGGTAGAACGCACCCGGTACGTAGTCCGCCACCTCGGACATATGGGTGAGGCAGGTCCTTGACGCCTCGCCGCACGGCCAGTCCTCGAACAGCACCCCGGCGACGATCGCGCCGCATCCCGGGTAGTGCACGTCGAGGGCGAGGATCATGTCGGCGGATGTCCGTGCCGCTGCAAGGATCTAGTGATCGGCTTCGTGCAGCGTCGCATTCCGGCCGACTCCATCCAGCAGGGCGCGGAGTTCGAACGCGAACGCCCGCACGGCTTCGTACGTGGTCGGCAGGGCCATCCGTACGCATTGCCGGGAAGTGTGGCGGCCGTCGAGTTCACGGTCGTCCGCCAACTGGATCGTGCAGCGGACGCCACCGCGATAGCCGATGGCATCGAACGCGATGTGCAGGCGAACCGGATCCTCGCCGGCTTCGGGCGGCAGGAAGTGGTCGCTTCGGATGTCGATGGTTTCGCCCGGCGGGATCGGGTAAGTGGAAGCCAGACGGTCGGCGAAATACGCGATGCCCTCGCGCGAAAACCACGCGGTCGCCGTCCCGGAAAAGCCATCGGAAACCGCGGAGGCGTCCAGTTCGATGCCGCTGTCGTCTGCGGATTCGATCCGAAACGTCAGGTGGCCGTCCTGCGCCATCGTCACCCTGCCGGCGATCCATCCGGATTGCGGTCGATCATCCACAGCCCGCCCCAGAGCTTGAGGTCGAGTTCGTAGCCTTCGCGCTGCCTGGCCACCAGCCACGCGGGCGCCTCGGCGCGCGGCACGGCGTGCACGGTGATGTCCTCGCCGTCGACGCCGCCGCCGTCGCCTACGCGCACCAACCCGGTGGCGCGCACGAAGGCGATGCGTTCGTTGCTCATGCCCGAGGACGTGGGGCCGATCAGCAGTACTTCGACCTTCTCCGGGTGCCAGCCGGTTTCCTCGGCGAGTTCGCGCTGCGCGGCGCGTTCCAGCGTGTCCTCGATGCCGTCGCCATGGGCGAGGTCGCCGACCAGCCCGGCCGGCATCTCGATCGTGCGCGCGCCCAGCGGCACGCGGTACTGCTCGACGAACAGCACCTCGTCGTCCGGGGTCACCGCGACGATGATCACCGCCATGCCGTCGCGGCCGTGGGTGCGTTCGCAGTATTCCCAGCTGCCACGGCGCTTCAGGCGCAGCCAGCGGCCTTCGTACACGGTCTGTTCGTCGGTCATGCGGTCCTCGTCCGTTTGCTGCTCTACCGATATTCGTCTTCGAGCGTCGCGGTGGCCGGCGCGAACTCCAGCCCACCCGCGGCGTACAGCCGGCGTCGGGTCATCGGCCCGAAGCGCAGGTGTTCGCACAGCGGGCCGAGCGTGGCCGCGTCGGCGGGATCGCGATGGAAGCGCGGCGCGGTGTCGCCGACCGGCGCGTCGCAGGCGATCGTCGTCAGCTGCCGGAACAGGCGCGCGGCGTCGCGATGCTCGCGCAGTTTCGCCGCGGCCTGCGCGGCGCCGCGCAGGCGCAGGAACGGCACCTCCTCGACCCGCGCCAGCAGGCTGTCGAGGTCGCCGAAATGCGCCAGCAGCACGGCGGCCGTCTTCTGGCCGATGCCGGGCACGCCGGGGATGTTGTCGACGGCGTCGCCGCACAGCGCGAGGTAGTCGGCGATCTGGTGCGCTTCCACGCCGTGGCGCGCCTTCACCCCGTGCACGCCCCAGCGCTGGTTGCGGGCGTAGTCCCACTGCTCGTCGCCGAGGTGCAGCAGTTGCGACAGGTCCTTGTCGGCCGACAGCACGATGCCGCGATGCCCGGCGGCGCGCGCCTGCACCAGCGCGCTGCCGATCAGGTCGTCGGCTTCGTAGTCCGGATGCCCCAGCACGGTCAGGCCCAGCGCTGCGCACACCGCGCGGCAGTGTGCGAACTGGCGCTTGAGTTCTTCCGGCGCCGGGTCGCGGTTGGCCTTGTAGGCCGGGTAAAGCGCGTTGCGGAAACAGGTGTCCAGCGCTTCGTCGAAGGCGACGGCGATGTGTTTCGGCCGCTCGCGTTCCAGCACGTCCAGCAGGAAGCGGGTGAACCCGGCGACGGCGTTGGTCGGCCAGCCGTCGGCGTCGGTGAATTCGTCTGGCATCGTGTGCCAGGCGCGGAAGACGTAGATGCTGGCGTCGATCAGGTAGACCGGCGGATCGCCGGACGGCAGGTCGCGGTCGAGCACATCCCGATCGAGGGCGTCGTCGTCCTGCCCGAAGCCGGTCATGCCGGCGTCCAGTCGGTCAGCAGCGCGGCCGGATCGGGCCGCTCGCGTTCGGGCACGTCGCCCTGCGCGGTGCCGATGTGGATGAAGCCGGCGATGACCTCGTCGTCGCCCACGCCGAGCAGCGCACGGATCTCAGGGTCGTACGCGGCCCAGCCGGTCAGCCACTGCGCGCCGTAGCCCAGCGCCTGCGCGGCCTGGAGCAGGGCGAAGCAGACGCTGCCGGCGGACAACAGGCGTTCCTGTTCAGGGATCTTCTCGTCCGGCCCGAGCCGGGCGATCACGGTCACCGCCACCGGCGCGAAGCTGAAACGCAGCCGGTCCTTCTCGATGGCGGCGCCGGCCGCCTGCGGGTCGCGGGCGCGGCTGCGTTCTGCCAGGCGTTCGCCCAGCGCGAGGCGCGCGTCGCCGGCGATGCGCAGGAACCGGAAGGGCACGCGCTTGCCGTGGTCGGGCACGCGCACGGCCGACGCCAGCATCCGCAGCAGGGTCGCATCATCGGGCCCCGGTGCGCCCAGCTGGCGGCTGGGGACCGACCGTCGGGCGTCCAGAAGCTGCAATGCGGGGGTGGGATGATTTGAGGAGGAGTTCACAGAAGCCGTCCGCCCCTTTCGGGGATGGTTGTCGCCTGAACCGCGGTGCTCCATTCTCCACAGAAAGCCCCCCAGACACGACCCCATATGGACGACAACGGCCGCTACGCCGGTGGATATCCTCCGCCCGCCCGCCCGAGTGCGGAAAAGGTGTTCGAAACAGTCCGCCGCGATGCGGTGACCGCGCTGTCGGGCATCCTGGCGGGCTTCTGGGGCGACATCGAGGAGCAGGTCCGGCTCGCGTCCATCGCCAGCCCGGACAGCCGCGCGATCTACGACGACCGCCTCGCCATCCGCCTGCTGAGCCAGCGCGCGCTGGAACTCGCCAGCCGCTACCGCGAGGCGCTGGAGACCGCGTTCGACCAGTGGCGCAACCCGCGCCCGCGCGCGGTCGACAACAAGAGCCTGAGCCTGATGTCCGAGGCCCAGCTCGAAGTGCACCTGTCGGGCCAGCAGATCGTCGAACTGCTCGAATACCAGCTGATGCATCCGCTGCACACGCTGCACGAGCGGCTGGACGCGCTGGCGACGTCGCTGGGCCTGCCACGGCAGGGGCCGGCCACCAATCCGCTGCGCCCGGAAGTGCCGGTGCAGGCCTTCGTGAAGCTGTTCGGCGAGGACGACCTCACCCCCGAACTGCGCCGCCTCATCTTCCTCCAGCTCGAAAAGCGCCTGTCGAAGTCGCTGGACGAGCTGTACACCAAGATCAACACCCAGCTCGAACACGGCTTCACCCAGCGCGAGGAAGCCGGTGGCCCGCAGTCCTCGGCCGGCGGCTGGACGCCCGATGGCGGTCTGGTCGAAGGCCGGCCGCAGGGTCCGCAGGGCGCCGTCCCGTCGCAGGGGCCGGGCGCGCATGCCGACGCCGGGTTCCCGCCGGGTTCGGGCGGCATGCTGTCAGACGACCAGCGCCCGCTGCGCTATCGCGAGACCGTGCACCAGCAGCTGCGCGCATGGCGCCAGGCCGTGCTGCGTCGCGGTGGCAGCGCCGCGCCGGGGACAGGTGGTGGCGGTGGCGGCTCGGTGTCCCCGTTCCCCGGCCAGGCGGGTGCTGGCGGCGGCGGTGGCGGGTTCGGTGGCGGCGGTGGCGGCCATCACGGCGGTCCGGGCGGCGGTGATGGTGGCGCCATGTTCAACGGCATCCGCGTGCTGGCGCCGCAGGAACTGATGGGCATCGCCAACATCCTGCAGAGCGACGACCCCGAACCCTACGTCCGCGCGCTGACCGACGACGCCGAACGGCCGCTGTCGGCGGTGATCCGCGACCAGATCGTCAGCGGCTCGCGGCAGATGGGCCTGGATCCCACCCAGACCCGCTTCAACGAAGTCGACGAGGACGCGATCGACCTCGTCGCGATCCTGCTCCAGACCCTCGCCCGCGGCTATGCGCCGATGCCGCGTTCGCGCGCCATGTACGGCCGCCTCGTCGCGCCGTACCTCAAGCTCGCGCTCAGCGACGACACGCTGTTCGACCAGCGCGGCCATCCCGGCCGGCGCCTGCTCGAAGCCCTGAGCGAAGCCTGCGACGGCAACAACGGCGAGAGCCCGCAGGACCAGCAGACGCTGACCCACGCCGAACTGGCGGTCGACAAGGTCGTCGAGGAATACCGCGACGACAAGACCATCTTCGAGATGGCCGCCGCCGAGCTGCGCGACCACCTCGAACAGCAGCGCAAGATCCGCGAAGTCGCCGAACAGCGTGCGGCCGAAGCCGTCGGCGGCCGCGAGCGCCTGCACCACGCGCGCCGCACCGTCGACGAACTGCTGGCGGCGAAGCTGGGCCAGCACGCGCTGACCGACGGCATCGCCGAATTCCTCACCGGCCACTGGCGCCACCACCTGGTGCAGACCTGGCTGCGCGAGGGCCCGAGTTCCGCGCAGTACCTGTCCGCGCTGTCGATCGGCGACGGTCTGGTGCAGGCGGACCATGACGCCGCACGCTGCGAGGGCGGCAAGGTCGCCGACAAGATCCTCGAACTGCAGGGCCCGCTGGGCCGTTGCTACGCCAGTTGCGGACTCGACGCCTCCGCCGCGCGCGATTCGCTGGCGAAGATCGTCGCCGCGCTGGCCTTCCCGGACCAGCCGCGCCAGCTGCATCCGATGGCGAACGATGATGCGGTGCCCGAGGTCAACGACGCCGCGCAGTGGGGCGGCCTGCGTCCCGGCGCCGGTGCCGATGCCGATCCGACCCTCGTCGCCAAGATCCGCCGCCTGCGCGTGGGCCAGAACCTGCGGCTGGTGGAAGAGGACGGCCGCGAGACCGCGGCGCGCATCGCCTGGACCAGCCCGCTGAGCGCGCGCTACCTCATCGTCAATCGCCGCGGCATGCGCAAGCTGGTGCTGTCGCCCGAGGAAATGGCGGTGCTGGTCGCACGCGGCCGCATCCTGCTGCGTTCGTCCGAGCCGCCGTTCGACGAAGCCATGCGCGAACTGTGGCAGCAGCTCGATCTGCCCGACCACGCACCGACGTCGTCCACGTCCACGTCCTGATCGCACCGACGCGGCACGATTCCGGTCCGCGTCCATACGTCCACGTTCCCGTCGCCGCCCGCTGCCTCCTGCGCTGCGGGCGGCGCGCATGCGGACGACGCCCGCGCGTCCCGCACCTGCTAGGATGCGGACAACCGGTTCGGAGCGATGGGGAGACGGGCGATGGCGGAAACGGCGGAAGCGGCGGCGCAGCAGGCGGCAGGCCCGAAAGTGATCGTCGGTGCGGTGCGCGAGCGCGCGCCCGGCGAGCGGCGCGTGGCGCTGACCCCCGAGACCTGCAAGAAGTACGTCGCCGCCGGTGCGCGGGTCGCGATCGAACGCGGCCTCGGCGAAGGCGCGAACCAGCCCGATGCCGCCTACGCCGATGCCGGTGCCGAACTGCACGACGACGCGGCCGCGGTGCTCGCCGCCGCCGACATCCTCGTCTGCGTGCAGCCGCCGTCGAACGACGCCATTGCCGCGATGAAGCCCGGCGCCGTGCTCGTCGGCATGCTGCAGCCGCAGGCCGACGCCGCCCGCGGCGAAGCGCTAACGGCGCGCGGCATCGTCGCGTTCCCGCTGGAACGCCTGCCGCGCACCACCCGCGCGCAGGCCATGGACATCCTCAGCTCGCAGGCCGGCATGGCCGGCTACAAGGCGATGCTGATCGCAGCGCAGCTGGCGCCGAAGTTCTTCCCGATGCTCACCACCGCCGCCGGCACCATCCGTCCGTCGAAGGTGCTGGTGATCGGCGCCGGCGTCGCCGGCCTGCAGGCCATCGCCACCGCCAAGCGCCTCGGCGCGCAGGTCGAAGGCTTCGACGTGCGGCCCGAGACCCGCGAGCAGATCGAATCCCTCGGCGGCAAATTCCTCGACCTCGGCGTCAGCGCCGCGGGCGAGGGCGGCTATGCCCGCCAGCTCACCGACGAGGAACGCGCGCTCCAGCAGCAGCGCCTCGCCGAACACCTCAAGGGCGTGGACGTGATCGTCGCCACCGCCGCGGTGCCGGGCCGTCCGGCGCCGAAGATCGTGAGCGCGGCGATGGTCGCCGGCATGAAGCCCGGCAGCGTCATCGTCGACCTGGCCGCCGAGACCGGCGGCAACTGCGAACTGACCCGCCCGGGCGACAACGTGTCGCACGGCGGCGTGGTCGTCTCCGGCCCGCTCAACCTCGCCAGCAGCGGCGCCATGCACGCCAGCGACATGTTCGCCCGCAACGTGCTGAATTTCGTGTCGCTGATGATCGACAAGACCGGCGCCCTGCATTTCGACTGGAACGACGAACTGCTGGCGAAGACGGTCTGGCCGGAGCGCGCCGCCGCCGGCTGAGCGGCGGTTCCCCGTACGGGCCATTTCCCGCGCCGTTTCTTGCGGCGCTTTCCGACCTTGCATCGGGACATCTCGTCCGATCGTCGTAATCGCCATCGATTGCGTCGATAACGTGACCGGGGTCCGGATTCGATGCGCGCGCTGTCGAATACAGTCGAGACGACGCCGCGGCCCGGGAGTGCGTTCCCGAAGCGAGATGCCCGGCGCGGGTGCTCGCGACCACCGGTCCGCGGGCGGTGTCGCACCTCTGCACAGGGACGTCGGGAATGGACAAGCCGTTGCAGCGCCATCGGAAGGGATCATCATCGAACCGCGAGGCTGGCCGCCGCCTGGGCATGCTGGCGGTCGTCGTCCTCGGCATCGCCGGGACTGCGCAGGCGGCCTGGCTGGTCTACGACGAGCGCGTCGAGGACGCGGTCAAGGACGTGAAGCAGGAGGTCCACGAGTTCCGCGCCGACGTCCGTCCCGCCTGGAACAAGGGCGGCAACAACGGCGCCTACAACCCGTACAACGGCCGGAAGAAGGACTACGACCTGCCGGATGGCGACACCATCACCCGCGAAGAGACCTACGGCATGGAGGCCAAGTGCGGCGAGACGAAGACCTTCGCCGGCGATGAACTCTGGAAGCTTCCGGAACTGCCCGCCAAGGGCAGCGAGGCGACGAACCTCGCCAGCCTCAACACCGAGGTCTGCCAGCGGCTGGTGGCTGCCGAGAACCGCAGGTTCAAGGCGATCATGGGCATGGTCTCGCGCATCCGCCAGCGCAACGAGGCGCTGAAGCAACTCGCCGAGAACCGTGCCAGCGTGGGCGAGAAGGGCGAGCTGGACGTCAGCAGCAACAACCTCGAGATGTCCATCGCCGACGCCCAGGTCGAGATCCAGTACCAGCAGTCGACGATCGCCGCGTACGACTCGCTCATCGCCACGCTCAAGGACTCGCAGAACAGCGTGGCCGACCGGACGATGAACGGCAAGAACACGGCGCAGGCCGACGGGGTCCGCATGATCGCGCTGGAGACCGCGCTGCAGGGGCTCACGCTGTTCTGATCAAGTCAGGCGCGACGCAGGGGGGCGTCGCCGGCATCGCTTCCACAAGGAGGTTCCATGCGGTTCGTGGCATCGTGGGCACAGGCGTTTCCCGGGGATTTCCTCCACGTCGATTCGCTCGGCAGCTTTCTGTACTACGCGCGGATCTACAAGTTCATGCAGGACCGGATCGGCGAGATCGGACCGGCGATCATGAGTCGCATGATGGGGGTCATCGGCCTCATCGCCCTCGTGCTGATGACGATCTGGATCCTCTGGCACGGCATCCGCATCGTCACCGGGCAGAGCCGCGCCTCGATGATGGATTTCATCATGCAGTCGGCGCGCAACACGCTGATCGTCGCCACCGCGACCACGATGACGTTCGTCGGCGCCAACCTGCACCACCTGCTCACCGATACCCTCGACCAGTTTGCGGTGCAGGTGATCGTCGGCGAGGAGAACAAGAGTTCGCAGGACCTGATCGAGGAAAACCTGGCGCTGATGCAACTGGCGCTGTCCAGCATCGACGCCGTGCAGATCGCGGAGGACGGCAAGATCAGCCTTGGCGAACAGAAGACCCGGGCGCTGTGGATGGTCGGCTTCGGCGCCGGCGGGCCTGCGGTGACGGCCAGCGTGATGCTGCTGATGTACCAGGTCGCGATGGCGCTGTTCATCGGTCTGGGGCCGCTGTTCGTGATGTTCCTGATGTTCGAGCAGACCAAGGCGATGTTCTGGCGATGGCTGTACTACGGCGTCGGCACCGTGTTCTCGATGGGCGTGCTCGCGCTGATGACCAAGCTGGCGCTGGAAGTGGTGGGTGCGGTGACGGCGTCGTTCTGGATCACCGCCGGCATCGGTGCGCTGACCGACACCAACCTCACCGAGGGCATGAGTTCCATGGCGATGCAGCAGGGCGGGATCGGCCTGCTGCTGACGATGCTGCTGATCAGCGTGCCGCCGATCGCCGCCAACTTCTTCCAGGGCGCGGTGAGCAACTTCATGCCTTACAGCGCGTTCGGGGCGGGCGGTGGTGGCGGGCATGCGGCACGCGCTGCCGGCGGGCATCCTTACCAGTCCCTCCCTCATTACGCTCCGCGCCCGGACAATCCCTCGAGCAGGCCCGTTGTTCCGGGCGACAATTCGGCATTCGCCGGATTGAACGGCCCGCGTGCGTTGCCGCCTGCGCCTCCGCCCGCGACCCAGGCAGGGGCGCCGCAAGGGCAGCTCACGCCGGGTGGCCTCGGGCTTGCATCGAAAACCTCCAGGAACGGTGAACCGGAATGAAGTCCTGCTTGCGATGGATGGGTGGCGTTCTGCTTTGCATGGCGTTCGGCGTGCACGCCGAGGGCGGCACTTGTCCGCCCGGGTACCACCCGATCTACACGCCGGGCGTGACGGGGTGCGCACCGATTCCCGGCTATGAAGATGAAGACGGGCCGTCGGCGTCTCCCGACCCCGAGTGGGAGACGCGCTGGGGGGCGGTCGCGGCAGGCGGCGGCGGATTCGGTGCCGCGAAGAACGCGAGCAGTCGCCGCCAGGCCATGAAGGAAGCGCAGGCCACCTGCTTGCAGAACAATCAGGGCAAAGGCTGCGGCAGCCTGATGACCTACCACGACGAATGTTTCGCCGTCGCGAGTGGAGATACCTTCGGGTTGGGCTTCGAGTCCCCGGATATCGAGCAGGCGAAACAGGGCGTGCTCGCAGCGTGCTCGAAGAAGAGCGCGGGGTGCGTCGTGATCTACGCCGAATGCAGCTACCCCGCCCGGGTGCGCTGAAACCGAAATCCCGTCATTGCAGGCACAGGCCAACGCGCGCCGGATGGCGTGGCGTTTCGATCAGGGAGCACAGCCATCGCCATGAACGCCAACATCCTCCGCGCCATTTTCGCCGTGCTGCTCCTGGTCTGCGCCTGGGCCGCTTCCGCACAGTCGGGCGGCTACTACGAACCGCTCCGGGCCGCGGGCCAGGTGGAACGGGACAACGACCCCTTCGTGTTCTGCCGCTACGGCCTGAAGCACAGGCCGCGGGCATGGTCGCCGGTGCCGGATTACGTACATTCCACGCCGGTGCCCACGCCCGGCTACTGCCCGTATCCGTCCACCAGCCCGTGTTGCTACGGCTACGTCTGCCTCAAGGCGTGGACGCAGGAGGAGTACGACGCGTTCTTCCTCTACAAGCGCGTCTGTCCGCAGGCGGAGTCCTCGGGGGCCTGGCAGGGATCGGGCGACGGCACGACGTCGCCGTATTCGCACTGAGGCGTCGCGCCCGGTCCCTCGGCCACCGGCGGGCCGGCTTCCGGCCTGTCGCGTGCGCCGGCCGGGATTCCGCAGTAAGCTCGGGCCTCCGGCCGGGACGGGACAGGGGCGTCCGTCGGCACCCGCAGGAGACCCACCATGAGCGAACGCTACGCAGGCCCGGCGCCCGGCGCCCAAGGCCACCAGGAGGCCCCGCGCGCCGTCGGCGCGCACGGCGTCGCCCCGCCCGAGCTCGAACGCAGCGGCCCGATGCTGCAGACCCCGCCCAAGCGCCAGGAGCTGGAGATGAATCCGGCCGAGCGGCAGCTGTTCGAGCGGGCGATGAACTTGGTCCAGAACAAGACCGGCATGACCGAGGACGACGCGAAGAAAGTCGCCACCGACGTGGTGCTGACCGCGCGACACACGCCCGGTCTGTCGGAGAAACCCGAGTACATGGACGTGCGCAACGGCCACGTGATGATCGCCGAGAAGGTGGGCAAGGAGCCGATCTTCAACGGCTACGTCAACGTCGAGCAGTCGCAGCGCCAGACGCAGGAACAACTGCACGACAAGGTCGCGACGCAGAACCAGCAGCGCGAGCAGCAGCAGGCCGAGGCGCAGCGCACCCAGCGCGAACCCGAGCAGCGCAACGCGTTCCAGGTCACGGAAGACGCGCTCGCCTGGAAGGCGTCGGCGCACCGCACGCTCTGACGCGGCCGCGCGGCATGCGCGATGTCGCCGGCTTCTTGCGGCGACATCCCCGCAGACACGAAAACGGCGCCGGAAGGCGCCGTTTCCGCATCACGTCTTGCGAGCCTGCTCAGTGCGCGGGCGCACCGGCCGCAGGCGGCGGATTCGCCTTCATCATCGCGTCGCGGGCGGCGCGGAAGGGGTTGCCGGTGAACCAGTTCGGCCAGCCTTCGCCGTTCGCCAGCGTTTCGCCGACCTGGTAGACCGCGGCCAGGTCTTCCATCGCGCCGTCCAGCTTCCACGTCGCCGCGTCGTACTGGTCACCGGGCTTGTGGTAGCGGTGCTCGTTGTAGTCCCTGCCCACCGCCTCGCCGGCGGCGGTGCCGCCTTCCAGCAGGTCGGTGCCGCCGTCGATGTACAGCGCCGGCACGCCGGCCTTGGCGAAGTTGAAGTGATCCGAGCGGAAGTAGTGGCCGGCTTCCGGCGTCGACTCCTGCACGAGGTGGCGACCCTGCTGCTCGACGATCGGCTTGAGCACGTCCTCCAGTTCGGAGTTGCCCATGCCGACCACGGTCAGGTCATGCGCGCGGCCGGCGACGCTCATCGCGTCGAGGTTGATCACGCCGACCGTGCGGTCCAGCGGGATCGTCGGGTGCGCGACGTAGTACTTCGAGCCGAGCAGGCCGGATTCCTCCAGCGTGACCGCGGCGAACAGCACCGAGCGCTTCGGCTTGCCCTGCTTCGCGAACTGTTCGGCCAGTTCGAGGATGCCGGCCACGCCGGTCGCGTTGTCGACCGCGCCGTTGTAGATGTTGTCGCCGGTCTCGTCGGGATGCTTGCCGAGGTGGTCCCAGTGCGCCATGTAGACCACGGCCTCGTCCGGGCGCTCGGTGCCCGGCAGCACGCCGAGGACGTTGCGCGATTCCTTCTCGACGATCGTGCTCTTGAGCGTGACCGTGAGCTTCGCCGGCAGTGGCATCGCCTTGAAGCCGCGCTTGTTGGCGGCGGCGCGCAGCGCGTCGAGGTCCAGCCCGGCGTCGGCGAACAGCGCCTTCGCCTGGTCGCCGGTGATCCAGCCCTGCAGCGGCACGCGCGGGGCCGGGTCGTCGGCCACGCGAAGGTCGTACTGCGCGCCGGACCACGAGTTCTTCACCACATCCCAGCCGTACGACGCGCCGGGCGTGTCGTGGATGATCAGCGCGGCGGCGGCGCCCTTGCGCGCGGCTTCCTCGAACTTGTAGGTCCAGCGCCCGTAGTAGGTCATGCGCTTGCCTTCGAACAGCGTTGCGTCGTTGGCGTGGAAGCCCGGGTCGTTGACGAACATGACCACGGTCTTGCCCTTCACGTCGACGCCGGCGTAGTCGTTCCACTTCTGCTCCGGCGCGTCCACGCCGTAGCCGACGAACACCAGCTCGCTGTTCTCGACCTTCACTTCCGGCTGGCCGGTGCGCGTGCCGATCACCATGTCGCTGCCGAACTTCAGCGCGTGCGGCTTGCCCTTCACGTCGATCGACGCGGTGGTCGATTCGTCGGCGGTAGTCTCCATCATCGGCACGGTCTGGAACCAGCTGCCGCCGTTGCCGGGCCGCAGGCCGATGCGCTCGAACTGCGCCTTGATGTAATCGACGGTCTTCTGCTCGCCCGGCGTGCCCGGGCCGCGGCCCTCGAAGTCATCCGAGGCCAGCATCTTCACGTGCTCGGCGAAATCGCCGGCATCGATCGCGTCCTTGAAGGCGTAGGCGGCCGGTTTCGCCGGCGTGGCGGCGGCCGGGGCGGGCGCAGGCGCTTCGGCATCGCGCTTGCAGGCGGTCAGCGCCGCCGCCGCGGCCAGCGCCAGCAGCAACCCGCGCGAGGCGGGCACGGGAGAGAAACGGGACATCGGGGACTCCGGAGGTGCGGAATCCCCGAGTGTACGGGCTGCGGCCCGCCCGGGCGCCTGCCGGAAGTCCGGGCGGTGTCGATGGTGCGGTGGCGATCAGTCGCCCGGCGCCGTCGGGCCGTCGAACGGGATCGCGGTGGCGCCGGTGATCGGGCCGGTGCGGGCGGTCTTGTGCACGTAGAGCTTCACTTCGCGCTTGAACACCAGCGGGCCGTCGACCACGGCGCCGGGGCCGATCACCACGCGCGGGACGCGCGGTTTGAAGCTCAGGCCCATGCCGTTCTGGCGCGGTTTCTCGATGGTCAGGCCGCCGCGCACGTGCGAGTCGATGCCGATGGTGACGTTGCCGTTGACCGTCTCGACGCTGCCGCCGACGTCGGTGTCGACCAGGCCGATCGCGCCGTTCACGGTCTGCACGCCGTGGGCCACGTCGCTGCCGCGGCCGGTGAAGATGCTGCCGTTCACCGTCTCGATACTGGACACGCGGTTGCGGCCCTCGATGCGGATGCCGCCGTTCACGGTCTCCAGCGAGCCGGCGACGGCGTCGACATCGGCCTTGATGCCGCCGTTGACGGTCTGCACGTCGCCGACCTTCGCGCCGGCTTCCAGTTCCACGCTGCCGTTGACGGTGGTGGCGTCGCCGGCGACGGCTTTCGCTTCGACGTGGATGCTGCCGTTGACGGTCTCCAGGTCGCCGTACGAGGTGCCGGCGTGGGCGGTGATGCTGCCCATGACCTTCTCGACGTCCTGGGCGGCGTGGGCCGCGGCCGGCAGCAGGGCGAAGGCGAGGGCGGCGGCGAGGACGGACCTGGACAGGGACATGGGGCGATCTCCGGTAGACGGGCGGCGCGGATGCGCCTGCGACGGGAAGCAGGATGCGACCGCTTCGCTACAATCGCACCTGCCCGAAGTCACTGCCCCGAAGGTCACATGCCTGCCTCGAAACCCGCGGTTCCCAAGCCCGTCGTGTTGATGATCCTGGACGGCTGGGGCCATCGCGAGGATCCCGCCGACAACGCGCTGGCGCTCGCGGACCTGCCGCACTGGCGCCGGCTGCTCGCGCAGCGCCCGCACTCGCTGATCCACACCGAGGGCCGCCACGTCGGCCTGCCGGACGGGCAGATGGGCAACTCCGAGGTCGGCCACATGAACCTCGGCGCCGGCCGTATCGTCTACCAGGACCTCACCCGGATCGATGCCGCGATCGAGGACGGCAGCTTCTTCGTCAACGCCGAACTGCGCGCGGCCTGCGCCGCGGCCAAGGCCGCCGGCGGCACGCTCCATGTCATGGGCCTGCTCTCGCCCGGCGGCGTGCACAGCCACGAACAGCACATCTTCGCGATGCTCGACCTCGCCGCGCGCGAAGGCGTGGCACGGGTCGACGTGCACGCCTTCCTCGACGGCCGCGACACGCCGCCGCGTTCGGCCGAACCCAGCCTGCGCGCGCTCGAAGCGAAGTGCGCCGCGCTCGGCAACGCCCGCATCGCGACCGTCGGCGGCCGCTACTTCGCGATGGACCGCGACAAGCGCTGGGATCGCGTGCGTCGCGCGTGGGACGCGATCGTCGACGCGCAGTCCGACGTGCGCGCGTCCGATGCGCTGGCCGCGCTCGCGGGTGCGTATGCGCGCGGCGAGAACGACGAATTCGTCGCGCCGACCGTGCTCGACGGCGCGCAGTCGATGCAGGACGGCGACGCCGTCGTCTTCATGAATTTCCGCGCCGACCGCGCGCGCCAGATCACCGCCGCGTTCGTCGATCCGGGTTTCGACGGTTTCGACGCGCGCCGCCCGGCGCTGTCGCGCTTCGTCTGTCTCAGCGAATACGACGCGAAGCTGCCGGCGCCGGTCGCGTTCCCGCCGGACGACCTGCGCGACACGCTCGGCGAGATCCTCGCCGCGCACGGCCTGACCCAGCTGCGCATCGCCGAGACCGAGAAGTACGCGCACGTCACCTTCTTCTTCAGCGGCGGCCGCGAGGACACCTACGCCGGCGAGGAACGCATCCTCGTGCCCAGCCCGAAGGTCGCGACCTACGACCTGCAGCCGGAGATGAGCTGCCCCGAAGTCACCGCGAAGCTGGTCGACGCGATCGGTTCCGGCCGCTTCGACGTGATCGTCTGCAACATCGCGAACCCCGACATGGTCGGCCACACCGGCGACCTCGCCGCCGCCATCCGGGCCGCGGAAGCGGTGGACATCGCGATCGGCGCGGTCGAGACCGCGGTGCGCGCGGCCGGCGGCGCGCTGCTGGTCACCGCCGACCACGGCAACCTCGAGATGATGCGCGACCCCGAGACCGGGCAGCCGCACACCGCGCACACAGTCGGCCCGGTGCCGTTCGTGCTGGTCGCCGACGGCCGCCCCGGCGCCACGCTGCGCACGGGCGGCGCGCTGCGCGACGTCGCGCCGACGATCCTCGACCTGCTCGGCCTGCCGACGCCGGCGGCGATGAGCGGCCGCAGCCTGATCGCGGCCGGATGAGGCATCGCGCGCGATCGGCGTCGGGGTGGGCGGCACGGTTCGCCGCCGCGCTGCTGCTGGCGGCGACGACGCTGTCCGCCGCGCCCGCGCCGTCGAAGGACGCGTCGCCCGAGCGCGCATCGCCCGAGAGCCGCCGCGAGGCACAGCGCCGGCTCGAAGCGATCCGTCGCGAACTGCGCGACGTCGCCACCGAGCGTCGCCGGCTCGAAGGCGCGCGCGGCGAGGCCAGCCGTGCCCTGCGCGCCGCGGACGAGCGCGTCGCCGCGTCCAGCCGCGCGCTGCACGACACCGACGCTCGCCTCGTCGAAACGCAGGCCGCGCTGGACACGCTCACTGCGCGCCGCGCCGCGTTGCAGGGCCTGCAGGCCGAGCAGCGCCGCGAACTCGCCGCGCTGCTGCGCGCCGCCTACGCCCGCGGCGAGGCCGCGCCGCTGAAGCTGGTGCTGGCGCAGGATCGCGTCGCCGACGCGCAGCGCCAGCTCGCCTACGACCGCTATCTCCAGCGCCAGCGGCTGGTCCGCACCCGCGCGCTGGCCGCCGAACTGGCCGAACTGGACCGCGTCGAGGCCGACATCGCCGCGCGTCGCAACGAGCTGGGCGCCGCGCGCGCGCAGCGCCAGAGCCAACTGGCGGCGCTGGCCCGCGACCGCCGTTCGCAGGCGCAGACGCTGGGCGACCTCGACGCGCGCTATCAGGATCGCCGGCAGCGCGAGCAGGCGCTGGGCAGCGATGCCAAGGCGTTGCAGGACGTGCTGGCTAAACTGCGCGCCGCCGCCGCGAAGGCCGAGGCCGAACGGCTGGCCGCCGTCCGCGCCGCCGAGGCGCAGGCGCGGGTCGACGCGGCCCGGAATGCCGCCAATCGCAGCCATGCCGGCACGCCGCGCCCGCCCAAACCGCCGCGGCAGGTCGCCAACGCCACGCCGGTGCGCGTGGGCGGCTTCGGCTGGCCGCTGTCGGGCGCGCTGCTGGCCGGCTACGGTGGCCGCATGCCCGACGGCCGCGCCAGCAGCGGCCTGCTGATCGCCGCGCCCGCCGGCACGCCGGTGCGCGCGGTCGCCGACGGCACCGTCGTGTTCTCCGAATGGATGACCGGCTACGGCCTGATCCTGATCGTCGACCACGGCAACGGCACGCTCAGCCTGTACGCCCACAACGAAAGCCTGCTGAAGGAGGCCGGCGCCAGCGTGAAGCGCGGCGACGCCGTGGCCCGCGTCGGCGACTCCGGCGGCCTGTCGCAGCCGGCGCTGTACTTCGAACTGCGCCGCAACGGCCAGCCCGTCGACCCCGGCAGTTGGCTGCGCCGCCAGTGAACGGCTACGGTACCGGGAGCCGGCCCGGTGAACCCGCGGCCATCGCCGCGGTCCCAAGCCCCGGCCCTTCGCCGTTTCCGCTCCGGAGTCCCCGATGCCCCTGCTGATGCCGCCGTCCCGTCGCCGCCTCGTGCTGGCCCTGATGCTCGCCCTCGGCGTCGCGCCCGCCTTCGCGCAGGACGGCGCGGTGAAGGACGGTGGGCCCGCGACCGCCGGCGACGCGGTGAACGCGACCGCGAAGGACGACGGCAGCAAGATCCCGCTGGAGGATATCCGCCGCTACGTCGGCGTCTACAACACGGTGAAGCAGGCCTACGTCGAGCCGATCGACGACCGCAAGCTGATGCAGGCGGCGATCCGCGGCCTGCTGCAGGACCTCGATCCGCACAGCGCCTACCTCGTGCGCAGCGATGCGCAGGCCTTCGACGAGGACGCCAACGGTGCCTACCAGGGCATCGGCGTGGAAGTGCAGCAACAGCCGGACGGCCCGATCCTGGTCGTGTCGCCGATCGACGGCTCGCCCGCCGTCGACGCGGGCGTGCGTTCGGGGGACCTCATCATCGCCGTCGACGGCAAGCCGCTGACGCCGGACAGCATCGACGCCAATCCGCTGCGCGGCGAGATCGGCTCCACCGTCAAGCTCACCGTCCGCCGTGCCGGCGCGAAGCAGCCGCTGGAACTGGCGGTGAAGCGCGACGTCATCCGCGTCGCCAGCGTGCGCAGCCGCATGCTCGAACCGGGCTACGCCTACCTGCGCATCAGCGCGTTCCAGGCCGACACTGCCAACGACTTCGAGCGCAACCTCGATACGTTGCAGACGAAGGCCGGTGCGCCGGGCCTGCGCGGGCTCGTGCTCGACCTGCGCAGCAATCCGGGCGGCCTGCTGACCTCGGCGGTGCAGATCGCCGACGACCTGCTCGACAAGGGCGACATCGTCAGCACGCGCGGCCGCGATCCGCTGGGCAACACGCTGTTCCGCGCCACGCCGGGCGATCGCCTGCACGGCGCGCCGATGGTGGTGCTGGTCGACGCCGGTTCCGCGAGCGCCGCCGAAGTGCTGACCGCCGCGCTGCGCGACAACCAGCGCGCACAGGTCGTCGGCAGTCGCACGTTCGGCAAGGGCTCGGTGCAGACCGTGCTGCCGCTGGACAACGGCGACGCGATCAAGCTCACCACCGCGCGCTACTTCACGCCCAGCGGCAAGTCGATCCAGGCGCACGGCATCGATCCCGACGTCGTGCTGCGCCCCGACGGTGGCGTCGCGCACCCGGCCGGCTATTCCGAAGCCGCGCTGTCAGGCCACCTGCGTGGCGACGAGGAAGCCGAGAACGCAGCGGTCGGCGACGTGCTCGAAGGCGAAGCACCGGTGACTGCCGCGCTGGCCGCGCTGAAGAAGCAGGTCGCCTCCGCGCTGCCGCCGCCCGACCGGCGCTGAGCGGCGCATCGCGCCTGCGATCACGCAGGCGTCTGGTCCGGAAGTCATGGCGACCTTCGTCACGCCGTGCCGTTTGCATGACCAACGGCGGGTTCGGCCTCGCCTGAACGCTCCCTAGCATGCGCTCAGCCCGGATTGGCGGGCGCCACCGGGGACCCCACGCATGCTCACCATCCGCGACCTTCGCAAGACGTACGCCAACGGCGTGCGCGCACTCGACGACGTGTCCCTCGACATCCCGCGCGGCATGTTCGGCCTGCTCGGCCCGAACGGCGCCGGCAAGTCGTCGCTGATGCGCACGCTGGCCACCTTGCAGGAGGCGGATGCCGGCACCGCGGTGTTCGACGACGGCGCCGGCACCCGAATCGACGTGCTGCGCGACAAGGACGCGGTGCGGCGGCGGCTCGGCTATCTGCCGCAGGATTTCGGCGTGTATCCGAAGGTCAGCGCGCTGGACCTGCTCGAACACTTCGCGGTGCTGAAGGGCATCACCGATCGCCGCGTGCGCCGCGAGGTCGTCGATGGCCTGTTGCAGCAGGTGAATCTGTGGGACGTGCGCAAGCGCAAGCTCGGCGGGTTCTCCGGCGGCATGCGCCAGCGCTTCGGCATCGCGCAGGCGCTGCTCGGCGATCCGCGGCTGGTCATCGTCGACGAACCCACCGCGGGCCTCGATCCGGAGGAACGCAACCGCTTCCTCAACCTGCTCGCGTCGATCGGCGAGAACGTCGCGGTGATCCTGTCCACGCACATCGTGCAGGACGTCACCGACCTGTGCCCGAACATGGCGATCATGAACAAGGGCCGAGTGCTGCTGACCGGCCGGCCCGCCGACGCCATCGCCGCGCTCGAATCGCGCATCTGGCACAAGCGCGTGCCGATGGAGGCGTTGCCGAAGTACCAGCAGGCCTTCCAGGTGCTGTCGACGCGGCTGGTGCAGGGCACGCCCGAGATCCACGTCTATGCCGAGCAGGACCCGGAGGATGGTTTCGAGCTGATCCGTCCGGACCTCGAGGACGTCTACTTCCAGCGCCTGCGCCAGCACGCCGTCGCGGCCTGAGGAGGCGACCATGTTTGAATTCTTCCGCTTCGAGCTGCGCCAGCAGCTGCGATCGCCGGTGCTGTGGTTGCTCGGCATCCTGTTCGCGCTGATGGCCTTCGCCGCGCTGACCACCGACGCCGTGCAGGTCGGTGGCGCGATCGGCAACGTCCATCGCAATGCGCCGCGCGTGATCATCGGCCTGTCGGTGGCCTTCAGCATGATCGGCATGCTGTTCGTCGCGATGTCGGTGCATGCGGCGCTGCTGCGCGATTTCGAGATGGGCACGGCCGAACTGATCTTCGCCAGCCCGGTGCGCCGCCGCGATTTCGTGATCGGCCGCATCGCCGCCGCGGTGGCGGCCTGCCTGTGCGTGTACGGCGTGATCGTCGGCGCGATGTTCATCGCGCAGTTCATGCCGTGGATCGAACCCGAGCGGCTCGGACCGGTCACGCTGCTGCCGTACGCGTGGAGCCTGGCGGTGGTGTTCCTGCCGAACCTGCTGTTCACGGCCGCACTGCTGTCGCTGATGGCGGTGATCACCCGCAGCATCCTGTGGGTCTACATCGGCGTCCTCGGGTTCTTCGTGCTGTATTTCGTCGGTGTTTCGCTGCTGAGTGACCTCGACAACGTGCGCACGGTCGCGCTGTGGGAGCCGCTGG
The DNA here is from genome assembly GCF_056313665.1 of Lysobacter sp. DMC104. NCBI lineage: Bacteria > Pseudomonadati > Pseudomonadota > Gammaproteobacteria > Lysobacterales > Lysobacteraceae > Lysobacter > Lysobacter sp. DMC104. Next base: position 90,381 of record NZ_JBQUZW010000007.1, read on the forward strand.
CCCGGATCGCGTTCGCGCGCACCATCCGCTACTGGTCGGCCGACGAGATGAACACGCTGGTGCCGGCACTGGACGGCATGCTGCTGGCGAACCGCGCGCTGTGGACCGGCCTGTCGCTGCTGCTGTTCGGTGCCAGCCTGTCGCTGTTCAAGCCGCAGCGCACGGGCACCGGACGCGGACTGTTCCGTCGCAAGGCCGTGGTGGCCGCGCCGGAACCCGCATCGACGCCTGCATCGATGCCCGCGCCGCGCGCTGCGCGCAGCGCGGTGCCAGCCTCCACCGGTGCCCGCACCGCGTTCGCGCAGTTCGTCGCGCACCTGCGCTTCGATGCCGCCAGCGTGTTCCGCGGCGTGCCGTTCGTGATCATGCTGCTGTTCGCGATCGCCAATTTCGTGCCGAGCGCGCTGACAGCCAGCACGCTGTACGACACGCCGATCCATCCCGTGACCTCGCAGATGTTGCAGGCGTTGCAGGGGTCGTACAGCTTCGTGCTGATGATCATCGTGCTGTTCTATGCCGGCGAGCTGTTCGGCAAGGCGCGAGCGGCCAGGATCCACGAGGTCAGCGACGCGATGCCGGTGCCCGACTGGGTGCCGCTGGCGGCGAAGTTCGGTGCGCTGGTGCTGGTGATCCTGGGCTTCCAGCTGTTCGGCGGACTCGCCGCGATGGTGGTCCAGCTGGCGAAGGGGCACATGCAGTTCGAGCCCACCGTCTACCTGCGCATCCTCGCGCTGGACAGCATCGTCTACGTGCTGATGGCGGGTCTGGCGCTGAGCCTGCAGGCGTACGCCAACAACAAGTTCGCCGGCTACGGGTTGATGGTGATCTTCCTGGTGCTGCAGGGCGTGATGGGCTCGCTGGATCTCACCCACAACCTCTACAACTACGCCTCCGCGCCCAACGCGCAATGGTCGGACATGAACGGCTACGGGCAGCTGCTGCCGCCGCAGCTGTGGTTCCAGGGCTACTGGGGCCTGTTCATGACCGCGATGCTGCTGCTGGCTTCGGCGCTGTGGGTGCGGGGCGTGGGCGGCGGCTGGCGCGAGCGGCTGCGCCTCGGGCGCCGACGCCTGCAAGGCCCGCAGGGCGTCGCGCTGGGGGTGGTCGTGCTGGCCTGGGCGGGCGTGGGCGGCTTCATCTTCTGGAACACCAACATCCTCAATCACTACCGCACGCCCGACGAGCAGCTCGATCTGCAGGCCCGCTACGAGCGCGAATACTCGAAATACCGCAATCTGCCGCAGCCGAAGATCCTCGCGGCCGACATCGACGTGGACCTGCATCCGGAGACGCAGTCGATGGTCGTGAACGGCGTCTACCGCGTGCACAACCCGCACGCCGTGCCGATCGCCGACGTGCACATCGCGATGGAGGACGACGAAACCCTGGCCAGCATCGACCTCGGCGGCGCCACGCTGCGCCACCACGACGCCGAGGCGGGCTACCGGATCTACCACCTCGCGAAGCCGCTGGCGCCCGGCGAGGAACGGACGTTCCGCTTCCGCGTGGAGGTGGCGCCCAAGGGTTTCACCAACAACGGCGTCGGCACCCGCATCGTCGACAACGGCACGTTCTTCAACAACGACGTCTTCCCGGCGTTCGGCTACAGCACGGGCTACGAGATCACCGATCGCAACGAGCGCCGCAAGCGCGGGCTGGGCGAACCGCAGCGCATGCCGAAGCTGGAGGACGTGGCCGCGCGGCAGAACAACCCGCTCAGCGACGATGCCGACTGGATCGACTTCAAGACCACGATCTGCACCGCGCCGGACCAGATCGCGCTGTCGCCAGGCTACCTGGTTCGCGAGTACCGCAACGCGGCGGGCCGCCATTGCTTCCGCTACGCGATGGACCGGCCGATGCTGAACTTCTACGCGTTCCTGTCCGCGCGCTGGCAGGTGCGTCGGGGCGCGTACAAAGGCATCCCGATCGAGATCTACCACGATCCGAAGCACGCCTACAACGTCGACCGCATGATCGTCGGCGTGCAGCGTTCGCTGGACTACTACGAAACCCGCTTCACGCCCTACCAGCACCGTCAGGTGCGGATCATCGAGTTCCCGCGGTATGCGAGCTTCGCGCAGAGCTTCGCAAACACGATCCCGTTCTCGGAGAGCATCGGCTTCATCGCCGACCTTGGCGATGCTGACGACATCGACTACGTGTCCTATGTCACCGCGCACGAAGTCGCCCACCAGTGGTGGGGACACCAGGTGGTGGGGGCGGGCGTGCAGGGCTGGAGCATGCTGATCGAGTCGCTGGCGCAGTACTCGGCGCTGATGGTGATGGAGAAGGAATACGGCCGCGGCAAGATGCGCAAGTTCCTGCGTTACGAACTCGATCGCTACCTGGCCGGGCGCGCCGGCGAAGTGGTGGAAGAGCTGCCGATCTACCGTGTGGAGAACCAGCAGTACATCCACTACCAGAAGGGCTCGCTGGTGTTCTACCGCCTGCGCGAGGAGATCGGCGAAGAGGCGCTGGATCGCGCGCTGAAGAAGTTCCTGCAGGCGAATGCCTTCCAGCAGCCGCCGTACGCGACCAGCGCCGCGCTGCTCGACGCCATCCGCGCAGAGGCCGGGCCGGGACACGAAGCGCTGATCCGCGACCTGTTCGAGAAGATCAGCTTCTACGACAACCGGGTCGAAGCCGCGACCGCGAAGAAGCGTGCGGACGGCAAGTACGAGGTCACGCTGGACCTGCGCGCGGCCAAGCGCTACGCCGACGGCAAGGGCCGCGAAACGCCCGGCGTGCTCGACGACTGGATCGAGGTCGGCGTGTACGCGAAGGCGCCGTCGGGCAAGGAAGCGGACCAGAAGGCCCTGTACCTGCAACGCCACCACATCACCACGGCGCAGCCGAAGCTGACGGTGGTGGTCGATGGCGAACCGTACGAGGCCGGCTTCGATCCGGACAACAAGCTGATCGATCGCGTCTCGGCCGACAACCGCCGGCGCATCGACTTCTGATCGCGCGATGTTTCGCGGGCGGCGGCGCAGGCCGCCGCCTGCTCAGCGCGGCTTCGCCGGCAGCGGGAAGGGCGTGACCACCTTCTCGCCGCTGGCGGCGTCGCGGATCGCGGACGGCCCCTTCTTCTCGACTTCCTCGATGCGGACGATGCTCTGCATCGGCAGGTGCAGCACCTTCGTGCCGGCGAACTCGTCGCGCAGGCGTTCCTCGGTGGGATCGACCACCAGCCCGTCGTGTACGTCGAACACGAGGTCCGCGACCTCGGTGAACCCCCACAGGCTGCCGCTACCCACGCGCCCGGCGTAGAGCTCGTAGATCCGGCCGTGGTTGAGGAAGGTGACCTTGTAGAGCGTCTTCTGCATGGGCGGATGATACCGGCCCGCAGTCGCAGGGCGCGAGGCGAGGGCGGGGTCAGTAGCCGCGGCTGCGGCGCAGCCGGCGCGCGATCGACGCGCGTGCGGCGATCGCGAACAGCACGCCGAACAGGAAGCCGGCGATGTGCGCACTCCAGGCCACCGCGCCGAACGCCGGTCCGATGTAGGCGAAGCCGACCTGCAACGCCGCCCAGATGCCGATCAGCAGCGAGGCCGGCACGCGGATGAATTCGAGGAACAGCCCCAGCGGCAGGACCACGCCGAGCTTGGCGCCGGGGAACAGCGCGAGGTAGGCGCCGATGACCGCCGACACCGCGCCGCTGGCGCCGATCACCGAGCGTTCCGGTCCGCCGATGGTGAACACGGTCGCGAGGTTGGCCACTGCGCCACCCAGCAGGAACAGCGCCAGGAACCGCCACGGGCCCATTGTCCGCTCCGCGGGCAGGCCGAAGATCAGCAGGAACACCAGGTTGCCCAGCAGGTGCGCCCAGTCCGCATGCAGGAACAGTGCGGTGAACAACTGCACCCAGCGGCCATCGGCCCACAGCGCGCGGAAGGTGTCGGCGGCGTCCGGTCCCCCGGTGAGCGCGCCCCAGCCCTGCAACAGGGCGCGATGCTCGGGTTCCGGGCGAGTGCCCGCCCAGAGGTAAGCCAGCCACAGCGCCGCGAACACCAGCGGCGTGGCCCAACGCAGACCGCCCCTGCGGCGGACGGGAAGCTGAACGAACATGTCGTGAACGATCGCAAGCACGCTTGAATCCGCCATGAAACCACACCCGGCGAGGCGTGCGTGCTTGTTAGCTTCTGGTTAATGGGCGGGTTATAGTACGTACGGCGTCGTACGTCGGGAGGGGGCTTCCGGCAGGAACGGCACGGGCGAGGAACAGCGCCCGGCCGCACGGCGCAGACCCTATCCTGTCCACGGAGACGCAAGCACCATGCACAGCCACACTCGTATCGTCCAGATGTCCGCGCTCGCGCTGGGCATCGCCGGCGCGCTGGCCTTCGGCCAGGCCCATGCCTCGGGCTTCCAGCTGAAGGAAAACAGCGCCAAGGCCCTCGGCCGCGCGTTCGCCGGTTCCGCCGTCGCCCCGGGCGACACCTCGGTCGTCGTCAACAACCCGGCCGCCATGACCCGCTTCTCGGGCACCACCATCCAGGCCGACGTCACCGTCATCGACCTCAACGCCAAGTTCAGCGGCGGCGGCTATGCCGGCTACGGCTTCGGCCCGGTCGCGGCTCCCCTCACTGGCGGCGACGGCGGCGAAGCCGGCGACGTGACCCCGGTGCCGGCCATGTCGATCATCCACAAGTTCGACAACGGCCTGGCCGTCGGCGCCATGGTCAGCGCGCCCTTCGGCCTGAAGACCGAATACGACGCCAACTGGGTCGGCCGCTACTCGGCCATCAAGTCGGAAGTGAAGACGGTCGACCTGACCGTGTCCGCCGCCTATGAAATCGTGCCGGACCGCTTCTCGGTCGGCGCCGGCATCATCTACGAGCGCGGCGAAGCCGAGCTGTCGAAGGCGGTCGACTTCGGTACCGCGCTGTTCGCCAACCCGGCGACCCGTCCGCTGCCCTTCGCCCGTCCGCAGCTGCGCGACGGCAAGGCCGTCGTGACCGGCGACGACTCCGCTTTCGGCTGGATCGTCGGCATGACCTTCCGTCCGACCGACAGCCTGTCGTTCGGCTTGTCGCACCGCTCCGAGATCGACCACGAGCTCGACGGCAAGGTCGACTGGACCGTGCCGGCCGACGTCGCCACGATCTTCGGCTCCAGCCCGACTACCTCGTCGCTGTTCAAGGACGGCGGTGCGCTCGCCAAGCTCACCACGCCGAGCATCACCACGTTCAGCGCCATGTGGCAGGTCAACGACAAGCTCGCGCTGATGGGCGACTTCACGCAGACCGACTGGCATTCGCTGCGCGAAGTGCGCATCGACTTCGACAATCCCGATGCGGATTCGGTCGAACCCTTCAACTGGGGCGACACCCGCTTCTGGTCGATCGGTGCGGAGTACAAGCTGTCCGACGCCTTCACCCTGCGCGGCGGCTATGCCTACGACGAGACCCCGACCACGTTCGCCACGCGCACCCCGCGCCTGCCCGACGAGGATCGCCGCTGGTACTCGCTGGGCGTGACCTGGAACATGAGCGACAAGATCGAGCTCAATGCCGGCTACACGCGCATCCAGCCGGATACGCCGAAGATCGGCATCTTCGATTCCTCGCGCCATGTCCTGTTCGGCAAGTTCAGCAGCGACGTCAACCTGTTCGCCTTCTCGGGCCAGTACAAGTTCTGATCGCCGCCGCGGTTCCGCGACACGAGAAACCCCGCTCCGGCGGGGTTTTTCTTTGCCTGCCATCTGCCCTGCGGCGACAAGCGTCCGATCTCGGGGGCGCACCGATGACGCGCGTTCCGGCGCGACGCATGGGCACGAACGCCCGCAGGCATCGTGATGCGTCAACGCGGCGCCATCTCGATCGTTCCCGTGGGGCGCAATCGAACCGATCGCGCCGGGCTCGCATGCGCGGGTGGTGTGTGCGCATTCGTATTTCCATTTGTATGCACGAGTGTATTCAAAACCTGCAATCGAATGCAGGCGTGCGGATTCGGAATCTCGCATGCATCGCATCATGGCTGGCGGCGTCAATATCCGATGAAATGTTTGCCGGTATTGGCCCGCGCCGTGATGCATCGCTTTCGTTAAGAAAAAGTTTCCGCATCGTTAATCGTGTCCTGGCGACGGCGTCGCGAAATCGATCGGAAACTTGTTTTTCCCGAGGAAAACAAAGCGATCGCGCGCGCCCGGGAAACTCCCGGAAAACGCGGGAAATACGCGCGGGAAAGCGTCATGTGCGCAGCGTAGGATGGATTTCGCGGAAGGCGGCCTTCGCGATCCGCGGATGGTTGCAATCGAAACAATGAGGTCGATGACATTCAAGGCAGTTGATCCGCATTCTCAACGGATGAGATTTTCGCGATTCGTGCGCGCATCAGGTTGGTCGACTTGATCGTGTAATGCGTCCACGATAGGATTCATCTGCAGGGAAACGAAATGGAAAGTTGTTTGGTGATCAGGAGATGACGATGGAATCTGGTGACAACCGTATTCATGCCGTGGTGGTCAACCACGAAGAGCAATACTCGATCTGGCCTGCCGACCGCGAACTTCCGCTGGGTTGGCGCAATGCCGGCAAGACCGGCAGCAAGGAAGAATGTCTCGCGTACATCGACGAAGTGTGGACCGACATGCGTCCGCTGAGTCTGCGCCGCGCAATGGAAAGCGTGAACTGACGAGCAAGACTGCTCCTCCTCCGTAACACCAATCCGATCAACATCCTCTCGGTGCTCGTGGGCACCCGGGATTTTTTTCGTCGCCGCTCGACGCCCGATGACGGGCGGCGTGCGTCCGGATGCGCCAGGGAATGCACAAAGTGACCGACTCGATGCCCTCGACACTGCAAGACGTTCTGCATCGCGCGGCGCGCGAGGCCGCCACCGTCGAGCTCGCCTTCGTGCGTGCGGACGGCAGCGAACTCAGGCTCACCTACGCCATGCTGCTGGGGCGCGCACAGGCGCTCCTGGCCGGGCTGCAGGCCTCCGGACTGCGACCGGGCGACCACCTGCTGACGCAGCTGGGTGGCGGAGAGCAGCAGATCGAGGCGTTCTGGGCCTGCATCCTCGGCGGCATCGTGCCGGTGCTGCTGCCGAAGACGGGGAGCTGGCGGCGCGAATCGGAACCGGCGCGGCGCATGCGTGCCGTGTCGTCGCTGTTCCCGGGCGCGACGATCCTGATCGACGCCGACCAGGCGGAGGATTACGCGAACGGTGTGCCGGCGCTGGACGGCGGGCATCGCATCCTCGTCGTCGATCGCCTGCCCGAAGGCGGCATGGCGGTCGAACACGTCGCGTCGCCGGGCGATCTCGCGTACCTGCAGTTCTCGTCGGGCTCGACCGGCGTGCCCAAGGGCGTGCGGCTCACGCACGCCAACATGGTCACCAATGTCCGCGACATGGCGGAGGTGAACGGGTTCCGCCCGTCGCACGGCTTCATCAACTGGATGCCGTACTACCACGACATGGGCCTGATCGTCTTCCACCTGACGCCGACGCTGCTGATGGCGCCGCAGGTGAAGATCGAGGCGGCCGATTTCATCGCCGACCCGCTGCTGTGGCTGCGCAAGATCCACGAGCACCGGTCGGCGATCGTCGGCGGCCCGAACTTCAGCATGCGCCAGGTGCTGGAGAAGCTGGGCGAAGACGGGCCGGACGGGCTGGATCTGTCCTGCGTGTACATGTGGATGAACGGCGCCGAGCCCGTCTGGGTGAAGACGCTGTCGGATTTCGCGGACAGACTCGCGCCCGCGGGGCTGTCGCGCAATGCGGTGATGCCGGTCTACGGTCTGGCGGAAGCCACCGTCGCCGCCGCGTTCCCGCCGATGGGGCAGCCGTGGCGCGTGCATCGCCTCGATCGCCAGGCGCTGCTGCGAGAAGGCATCGTGCGCGATGCGCAACCGGGCGAGGAGGTCATCGAATACCCGGACGTCGGTTTCCCGCTGTGCAGCGTGCAGACGCGCATCATCGCCGAGGACGGCAGCGTGCTGCCGGAGAACCGGCTCGGCGAGATCTGCATCCGCGGCGGCAGCGTCACTGCGGGCTACCACGGCCAGGGATTGTCGGAGCGCCTGTTCGACACCGAAGGCTGGCTGCGCACGGGAGACCTCGGCTTCCTGCGTGAAGGGCGACTCACGATCACCGGCCGCCTGAAGGACGTGATCCTGATCAACGGCCGCAACGTGATGGCGGTGGATCTGGAGCAGCACCTCAGCCGTGCCTTCGGCCTGAAGACCAGCCGCATCGCGGCCTGCGGCGCGATCGATCCCGTCGACGGCAGCGAATCGGTGCTGCTGTTCGTGGTCGAACGTCCGCACAACCCGGACTGGACGTTCCTGCACGCACTGCGCGCCGCGGCCGAGGACTACCTCGGTTATCCCGTGCGCGCCGTCATCCCGGTGCGTCGCATCCCGCACACCAGCAGCGGCAAGATCCAGCGCCACCAGTTCGTGCCGCAATGGATGCTGGGCGAATTCGCGGAACTGGCGCGTCGCTTCGACGAACACCGTCCCGCCTCGACCGGCATCATCGATCCGCACGATGCGGTGATGACCGCGATCGCCGGCGCATGGGCACAGGCACTGGGACTGTCGATCGACGAGATCGGTCCCGACGCCTCGTTCGTGTCGCTGGGCGGCACGTCGGTCAAGGCCATGCGCATGCTGCTGCTTGCCGAGAACGCGCTGGATCGCCGGCTCGGCACGAAGGCGCTGCTCGAATGCCGCACGATCCGCGAGCTGACGCAGTTCGTCGCCGCGCTCGACGATCGACCCGATGCGGACGCATCGCCGCTGCCCGCCTCCGCGCGCGAGCGCCAGGTGCCGGTGGCGATCATCGGCATGGCCGGTCGCTTCCCCGGTGCGTCGAACGTCGAGGATTTCTGGCGCAACCTGCTCGACGGCGCCAGCGCGATCGCGCCGATGTCGGACCGGCGCTGGCCGCAGGCGGAGCGCCGCTGGCCGATCGGCGAGCTCGGCGATGCGATGGACTTCGCGGCCGCGTTCTTCCGGATCGGCGACGACGAAGCCCTGCTGATGGACCCGCAGCAGCGCCTGCTGCTGGAAACGGCGCATGCCGCGCTGGAAGACGCCGGTTGCCTTGGCGCGCGCATGCCGGCCGGCCGCCACGTGGGCCTCTATGTCGGCGCCAGCTACAACGCGCACCTCGAACAACTCATCGCATGGCGCGGCCGCGACGCTGACGCCGCGCTGCTGCGCAACAGCCAGCTGCTGCCGGCGAACCTGCTGAACATGATCGCCGCGCGCGTCGCGCAGGCGCTTGACCTCAAGGGTCCGTCGCTGGCGCTGGACACCGCGTGTTCGTCGTCGCTGGTCGCGCTGCATTACGCCTGCGCCGACGTGGCCTCGGGCCAGTGCGATCTTGCGCTGGCCGGTGGCGTCAACGTGCTGCCGTCGACGACGATGGTGCAACTGCTGCAGCAGGCCGGCGCGTTGTCCGCCGGCGGTGTCTGCCGCGCGTTCGATCGCGGCGCCGACGGCATGGTGCCCGGCGAGGGCGTCGGTCTGGTCGTGCTGAAGCGGCTCGATCGCGCGCTGGCCGACGGCGACCGCATCGATGCGGTCGTCGCCGCGACCGCCATCAACAACGACGGCCGTTCGATCGGGATCATGGCGCCGACGCCGGAAGGCCAGGAAGCCGTGGTGCGCCAGGCGCTCGCGCGCGCCGGCATCGCGCCGACCGACATCGACCACGTCGAAGCGCACGGCACCGGCACGCCGATCGGCGATCCGGTCGAACTGCGCGCGCTGTCGGCCGTGCTCGGCCCGCGCGACGCCGACGCCCGCTGCGGCATCGGTTCGGTGAAGACCAACGTCGGCCACCTGCTGGCAGCGGCCGGCATCGCCGGCGTGATCAAGCAGGTACTCGCGCTGCGCCACGGCGTGCAGCCGGCGACGCTGAACCTCGCGTCGCCGCATGAGCAATTGTTGCGCGACGATGCACCGCTGCGTCCGCTGCTGAAGGCCGAAGCCTGGGCCGCGGGTGCGCGCGCCGGCATCGCGCGCCATGTCGGCATCAGCTCGTTCGGTTTCGGCGGCACCAACGCGCACGTGATCCTGCGCGGCGCGCCCGCGCGACCGCCGGTGCGCGAACGCGCGCCCGCCGCGTGGCCGCTGTGCCTGTCGGCCCGCGACGAGCGCACGCTGGACGCGATGCGCCAGCGGTTGCACCTGCACCTGCAGACCCATCCGGAACTCGATCTCGCCGACGTCGCCTACACGCTGTGCATGGGCCGCGAGGCCATGCCGGTGCGCCGTTGCGTGCTCGCGACCGACATCGAGGACGCGATCGCGCGTCTCGACGCCGAGCGCGCGTCCGCGGCGCTGGACGCCGCCGTCGCGGTCGACCCCGCGCTGCACGAAGCCGCGGCGCGCTGGGAGGCCGGACGCGACGTCGACTGGATGCCGTACTTCGCCGCCTTCGGGGCGCGGATCACGAGTGTGCCGACCTATCCGTTCACGCGACGCACGTTCGCGCTGCCGCTGCCGAAGCCGGCGTCGACCGACGTCGCGGTGCGCGAGGCGGTCGTCGGCCGCCCCGCGTCCGAATGGGCGTACGAAATCACCTGGGCGAACGCCTCGCTGCCGTCGCCGTCCGCCCCGCATCCGGCGGCGCACGTGCTGGTGCTCGGCGCGGACAACGCGATCGGCGAAGCGCTGTGCCATCGCCTGGCCGCCGCCGGTCGCGGCTTCACCCGCGTGACCGCCGGTGTGCGCTTCCTCGAATCCGCGCCCGGTCGCTGCATGGCCGACCTTGCCACCGCGGACGGCATCGGCACGATGCTGCACACGCTGGCCGCGCGCCACGGCGCGCTGGACGTGCTCGACCTGCGCGGCTCGCGCATGCTCGGCGACGGCGGCGCGGGCGAGACCGCGACGCAGGCCGACACCCTGCTCGCCGGTGCGCTCGCGCTGGCGCAGGGCGTGCTGGCGCAGCCGCTGTCGGTGCGACGCCTGCTGTGGGCGACCGTGCACGGCACGTCCGCCAGCGGCGAGGACGAATTCCGTTCGCCCGCCGCGAGCGCGCTCTGGAGCTTCGTGCGCACGGCGTCGCTGGAACTGCCGGCGGGCATGGCCGGTGCGGTCGACCTGGGACTGCGCGACGGCGCGGCCGCGGCGATCGATGCGCTGGTGGCCGAACTCGACGCCGCCACCCGTGACGCCGCCTTCGTCGCATGGCGCGAAGCGTGCCGCCTGCAGCCGGTGATCACCGCCGTGCCGATGCCGGCGGTGCCGCGCACCGTGAGCGGCGACTGCGTGATCGCCGGTGGTCTGGGCGGTCTGGGTCTCGCGCTGGCCGAATGGCTGTCCACGCGCGGCGCGCAGCGCATCGTGCTGATCGGGCGCCGGCTGCGCGACGACGCACGCGATCGCGTCGACGCCCTGCGCGCGCGCGGCGCCGACGTGCACGTGCTGCTCGCCGACATCGCCGATGCCGAATCGATGGCCGTCGCCGGCGCGGAACTGGCGCAGCTGTGCCCGCGTGTCGACACCGTGTTCAACCTCGCCGGCGTGCTGCGCGACGTGCGCCTGGCCGACATGGGCCCGGCCGCGTGGAACGACGTGCTGCGCGCCAAGCTCGCGGGTTCGGCGCTGCTGCACGAACACACCGGCATGCTGCAGCCGCGGCGCTTCGTGATGTTCTCGTCGCTGGTCGCCGTGACCGGCCACGCCGGCCAGGCGAATCACGCCGCGGCGAACGGGTTCCAGGACGGCTTCGCTGCGTGGCTGCGCCAGCGCGGCCAGCAGGCGAGCACGATCAACTGGGGTCTGTGGGGTGAGGACGGCGTGGTCGCGCACGAGCGCACCATCGCGGCGCTCGCGCGCGAAGGCGTGTTCCCGATGGGCACCGCGCAGGCGCTCGACGTCGGCGCCGCCATCTGGCACGCCGACCGCACGCAGACCGTGGTCGCCAATGTCGCCGAAGGGTTCTTCCCGAACGCGGGCAAGGCCGGCGCGACGCAGTCCTTCGTGCAGGGCGCCGCGACGGCGGATGTTGTCGATGCCAGGGTTTCGCGCCTGGCCGAAGCCGCGCGCCGCAACGCCTCCGGTGCCGTCGACGAACGCCTGCAACCGGAACTCGACGAACTGTGCGCCGAACTGGTCGCGCAGTCGCTGCGCGAGGTCGATGCGCTGTCGTCGTCGGAACGTCGCGACATCGACGCCATCGCGGGCCGGCTCTCGCTGCGCGTCGATCGCCGCGCGCACCTGACGCGCCTGCTGCAGATCGGCCTGCGCGGCGATCGCGTGGTGGTCGAGGACGGCGGCTATCATCTCGGCGACGCTGCGGCGTCCGCCGATCCGGCCGCGCGCGCCGCGAGCATCATCGAACGCTGGCCGTTCGCGCGCGGCGCGGTCGAGATGCTGCAGCGCTGCATGGTCGCGCTGCCCGAGGTCTGGGCGGGGCGCCGGCAGCCGGTCGAGGTGCTTTTCAGCGGTGGCTCGGTCGACGAACTCGAAACCTTCTACTGCCAGTTCCCGCCGCTGCTGCGCGCGGGTGCGATGGTCGCTGGCGCGGCGCAGGCCGCGGGCGGCTGCGCGCGCGTGCTGGAGATCGGTGCCGGCACCGGCGCGCTCACGCGTGCGCTGCGTCCGGCGCTGCAAGGCGTCACCGACGAATACGCCTACACCGACGTGGGTCGCCGCTTCCTGATGCATGGGCAGGACCGCTTCGGCGATTGGCCGGCGCTGCGCACCGCGCTGCTCGATCTGGAGCAGGACCCGGTGGCACAGGGCTTCGGCGTCGGCAGCTACGACCTCGTCGCGGGCGCCAACGTCGTGCACGCGACCGCCGACATCGCGCAGACGCTGCGCTACATGCGCAACGTGCTGCGCCCGGGCGGCATGCTGCTGCTGGTGGAGACGGTGCGCCCGAATGCATTCGCCGACTGCACCGTCGGCCTGCTCGACGGCTGGTGGGCGTTCCGCGACACCGCATGGCGCAGCGACTATCCGCTGCTCACCTCCGAACAGTGGTGCGCGCTGCTCGGCCAGCACGATTTCGCAGCGACCGTGATCGAGGTCGACCGCGCCGCCGACGGCGGCTCGGGCACCGCGGTGGTCATCGCGGTGGATCGCCGTGCCGCCGTGGCGCCCGTCGCCACGCTGCCCGGTACCGCGACGAAACCGGCGCAGGCGCCAGTCGCGGCGACGTCGGCGACCACCGCCGCGCGCGCGCCGGCCCCGACGACGGCCGCGACCGGCGACGTCGACGCGCAGGCCTGGGTCGCCAGCCTGATCGAGGCCGATCTCGCGGCGCAGGGCATCGTCAATGCGTCGCACGACACGTCGTTCTCCGCGGTCGGTACCGACTCGCTGGTCGCGGTGCACACCTGCAACAGCCTGCAGAAGGCGTTGGGCGTGGAAGTGCCGCTGTCGCTGTTCTTCGAGTTCGGTTCGATCCGCGCGCTGTCCCAGCATCTCGTGTCGCGCCACGCCGACGTGATCGAGCGCGTGCGCCCGAAGGCGTCGGCCGTGGCCGCGCCGCCGGTGCCGCCGACCCTGCGGCCGGTGCCGACCGCGCCCCACTACCCGCTGTCCGCGGCGCAGCGCCGCCTGTGGTTCCTCGCCCAGCTCGAACCGGGCAACCCGTTCTACAACATCCCCGGCGCCATCGCCTTCGACGGTGCGCTGGATCCCGGCGCGCTGGAAGACGCGCTGCGTCGTGTGGTCGATCGCCAGGAGTCGCTGCGCACGCGCTTCGTCGAGATCGAGGGCGAGCCGCGGCAGATCATCGATCCGCCGGGCCATTGGCGCGTGCGTCGTGTCGACCTGTCGGCACTGTCGTCCGCGGAACAGCAGGAGGCGCTGGCGCGCATCCGCACGGAGGAGGGCGCGCAGCCCTTCGACCTCGCCGTAGCGCCGCTGATGCGCGCGACACTGGTGGTGCTGTCGCCGGAGCGGCACGTGCTGTCCTACGTGATCCACCACATCGTCGCCGACGGCTGGTCGATCCGCGTGTGGCTGCAGCAGGCGGCGCGCATCTACAACGCCGCGCTGCACGGTGCGGAAGCGCCGCTGCCGCCGCTGCCGGTGCAGTACAAGGACTACACCGTCTGGCAGAACGCGCTGGTCGACCAGGGCCACTTGACCGGGCAGGAAACCTACTGGCTGCATCGCCTCGGCGGCGAACTGCCGGTGCTGTCGCTGCCGACCGAGCGTCCGCGCCCCGCGGTGCAGACCTATCGCGGCGCGGTCGCGCACCACAAGCTGCCGCGCGGTCTCGCCGATGCGCTGGTGCAGCTCGGGCGGAATCACGACGCGACGCCGTTCATGGTGCTGCTGTCGGGCCTGGCGGCGCTGTTCCAGCGCATCACGCGCCAGGACGACGTCATCATCGGCAGCCCGATCGCCGGCCGCACCGCGCGCGAACTCGACGATCTCGTCGGCTTCTTCGTCAACGCGATGGCGCTGCGCATCGACCTCGGCGGCGACCCGGATGTCGGCGAACTGCTGCATCGTGCCCGCCGCGTCGCCACCGATGCCTACGCGAACCAGGATTTCCCGTTCGATCGACTGGTCGAACTGCTGAACCCGGTGCGCGACCTCGCGCGCTCGCCGATCTTCAGCACGATGCTGATCTACCAGTCGGCGCGGGTCGAAAGTTCGGTCGCGGGCGCGTTCGAGGGCCTGCGCATCCAGCCGCTGCCCAACGAGTGGTTCACCGCGAAGTTCGATCTGCAGTTCTTCGTGAAGGACGCCGACGACGGCCTGCACGTCGCGCTGGAATACAACACCGACCTGTGGGGGCCGTCCAGCGTGCAGCGCATGCTGGAGCAGTGGCAGCAGGTGCTCGCGGCGATGGTCGCGCAACCCGACGCGACGCTGTCGTCGCTGCCGATGCTGGCCGCGGATCATCGTCGCCAGATCCTCGAGGACTGGAACGCCGTCCCCGCTGTGACGCCGGCCGCCGACTGCCTGCACACGCTGGTGGAACTCGGCGCGCAGCGTGCGCCGGAGGCACCGGCCGTGGTCGATGGCGCGCGCGTCGTCGACCATCGCAGCCTGCATCGCGCCGCGAATGCGCTGGCGCACCGGTTGGTCGCGCTCGGCGTCGGGCCGGAAACGATGGTCGGCGTCTACGCGCATCGTTCGCCGGAGCTGATCGCCGCACTGCTGGGCGTGCTCAAGGCCGGCGGCGCCTACGTACCGCTGGATCCGGCTTATCCCGACGATCGCGTCAGCGCGATGGCCGAGGACAGCGGCGCGCAGATCGTGCTGACCACCGCGGCGCTGGCGCCGCGCTTCCCGGTCCGCGACTGCCGCTTCGTGACGATCGACGACCTGTTCGAGGCCGCGGCCGATGCGTCCGCCGACGTGCCGCCCGCGGTCCGCGTGCACGGCGAGAACGCCGCGTACCTGATCTACACCTCCGGTTCCACCGGTCGGCCGAAGGCGGTGGTCATCCGCCATCGCAGCGCCGCGGTGCTGATGGCGTGGGCGCAGTCCGCGTTCGCGCCCGAAGAACTGGAAGGCACGCTGGCGTCCACCTCGATCTGCTTCGACCTGTCGGTGTACGAGATGTTCGCGCCGCTGGCCGCGGGCGCGAGCGTGATCACCGTGCCGGGCAACGTGCTGGACCTGCCGCAGCTGCAGCCCGCGCGTCCGATCACGCTGCTCAACACCGTGCCGTCGGCCGCGCGCAGCCTGCTGCAGCAGGGCGGCATTCCCGCGTCGATCCGTACGATCAACCTCGCCGGCGAGCCCTTCACCGAGGACCTGGTGCTGTCGCTACTGCAGGGCGCGCCCGGCCGTCGCGTGGTGAACCTCTACGGTCCTTCGGAAGACACCACGTATTCCACGGTGAAGCCACTGGTGCCGGGCGCGAAGATCACGCTCGGCAAGCCGCTGGCGAACACGCGGCTGTACGTGCTCGACGACGCGCTGCAGCCGGTCGACGTGGGCGTGCTGGGCGAGATCTACATCGCCGGCGAAGGCCTGTCGCGCGGCTATTACCGTCGTCCGTCCGGCACTGCCGAACGCTTCCTGCCCGATCCGCACGCGGTCGCGCCGGGGCAGCGCATGTACCGCACCGGCGACCTCGGTCGCTGGCGCGCCGACGGCGAAGTCGAATACGCCGGCCGCGTCGACCACCAGGTGAAGGTGCGCGGGTTCCGCATCGAACTCGGCGAGATCGAGACCCGCCTGCGCGCGCATCCGTGGGTGCGCGAGGCCGCGGTCGTCGCGCGCGACGACACCGGCGGCGCGAAGCGGCTGGTCGCCTACGTCTGCACGCCGGACGACGGCGCGGAAGACGCCGCGCACGCGGACGCCGTCGCCGACGAGGCGGTGGATTCCGTGCAGCAGTGGCGCACGGTGTTCGAGGACACCTACGCGCAGCTCGAACTGGCGCGCGAAGGCACGCAGGCCGACTTCAACATCGCCGGCTGGACCAGCCGCTACGACGGCAGCCACCTGCCGCAGGCGGACATGCGCGAGTGGGTCGACGGCACCGTCGCCCGCCTGCTCGCGCTGAAGCCGCGGCGCGCGCTGGAACTGGGCTGCGGCACCGGCCTGCTGATGTTCCGCGTGGCGCCGTCGGTCGAGCACTACACTGCCACCGATTTCTCGCCGGCCACGCTGCACTACCTGCGCAGCCATCTCGACGCGCTGGGCGACAAGGCCGGTTCGGTCGAGCTGCTGGAACGTGCGGCCGACGCGATCGACGACCTGCCCGGCGACTTCGACCTGGTGATCGTCAACTCGGTGGCGCAGTACTTCCCGAGCCTCGCGTACCTCGAACGGGTGATCGAACGCGCGCTGGAGCGGCTGGCGCCGGGCGGCCATCTGTTCCTCGGCGATCTGCGCAGCCTGTCGCTGCAGCCGGCGTTCGCCGCGTCGCTGGAACTGCACGCGGCACCGGCGGCCACACCGCTGGCCGCGGCGCACTACGGCGCGTGGCACCAGGCCGCGCTCGACAACGAACTGCTGGTGCATCCGGGCCTGTTCGCGCTGTTGCAGCAGCAGGGACGCATCGGTGCGGTGCGCGTGCTGCCGAAGGACGCGCGCCGTGTCAACGAGCTGAGCAAGTTCCGCTACGACGTCGTCATCACGCGGCGCCCGCCGCAGGCCGTGCCGATGGCGTGGTCGGACTGGTCGGGCGATGGTTGGGATCTGGCCAAACTGGAACGCCGCCTGTGGCAGTCGGGCGTGGTCGCGCTGTCGGGCATCCCGAACGCGCGCGTCGCCGTCGATGCGCACGGCGCGCGCCTGCTGGCCGATCCGGGCGAGCTGAAGACCGTCGGCGAACTGCGCCGCGCGGTGTCCGCAGCCGAACCCGGCATCGATCCGCAGGTGCTGGCCGAACTCGCGGTCGCAAGCGGGCGGCAGATGGAACTGAGCTGGATCGACGGCGCCGCCGACGGTCGCCTGCGCGCGGTCTTCGCCGCGCCCGGTGCGGCGCTGCCGGAATGGACGCTGCCGCCGCCCGCCGGGTTGACGCTGGCACAGTGCGCGAGCTCGCCCGCGCAGGCATTGCAGCGTCGCCAGATCGGCGCGGTGCTGCGCCAGCATCTGGCGCGCGAACTGCCCGAGCACATGGTGCCCGGCGCGTTCGTGTGGCTGCCGCGCTTCCCGCTGACGCCGAACGGCAAGCTCGATCGCAGGGCGCTGCCCGATCCGCAGCGTCCCGGCGCCGCGCACGACTTCATTCCGCCGCGCACGCCGGTGGAACGCGAGCTGTGCGGCATCTGGAGCGAAGTGCTGGGCCAGGACCGCATCGGCGTGCACGACGACTTCTTCGCGCTCGGCGGCCATTCGCTGCTCGCGACGCAGGTCGTTACCCGCATCAACCGCGCGTTCGGCACGGCGCTGGCGCTGCGGGCGATGTTCGAGGCGCCGACCGTGGCGCGCCTGGCCGACCTGCTGCCGGCGGAAAAGCCCGCGGCCCCGGTCTCGCGCACGCCGGTGATCGCACGACGCGCGCGCTCGACGGGCGCGCAGGACCGGCTCAAGGCCGCCCTCGAAACGCTGGCGCAGGCCGGCGACGCGACATGAGTGCCGTCGACCCTGCTGTCTTCGACCCCTGCGTCTTCGAAGGCCGTGGCCGGGCGCAACCACGCCCGGCCTGACGCCCCCGACTTCATTTCTTCCAAGGATTCATCCGTATGGACACGCTGGCCTCCCGGCTTGCCGAGCTGACGCCGCAGCAGAAACGCGAACTGCTGACGCGCGCGGCGGAATTCGATCTCTTCCCGCTGTCGCATGGCCAGGAACGCATGTGGTTCCTGGATCGCCTGCGTCCCGGGACGCCGAACTACAACATGCCCGGCCGCGTCGACTTCCGCGGCCGCCTCGATGTCGCCGCGCTGGAGCGCGCGCTGCAGGCCGTGGCCGAGCGCCACGAATCGCTGCGCACCGCGTTCGTCGAGTTCGAAGGCGTGCCGATGCAGTTGGTGCAACCGCCGAAGCACCGGCTCGAACGCATCGATCTCGGCGCCTCGCCCGCCGACGTGCGCGAGGCCGAATGCGAACGCCTGCTGCTGGCCGCGGCGCGCGAGCCGTTCGATCTCGCCGAAGGCCGCCTGTTCCGCACGATGCTGGTCAGGCTCGACGACGACCATCACGTGCTGCTGCTCAACCTGCACCACATCGTCTGCGACGACTGGTCGCACGGCGTGCTGATGCGCGAGATCGCGGCCGGCTACACCGGCGGCGAACTGCCGCCGCTGGAGATCCAGTACGCCGACTACGCCTGCTGGCAGCGCGAACAGCAGCAGGCCGAGGACACCGAACACCTCGCGACCTACTGGAAGCAGCGCCTCGACGGCGCGCCGGGCCTGCTGGCGATGCCGCTGGACCGTGCGCGCCCGCCGGTGCAGAACTTCAACGGCGCACGCATCGAGTTCGCGCTGGATGCCGATCTCTCGCAGCGCATCGAGCGCCTCGCGCGCGAGCGCAACGCGACGCCGTACATGGTGGTGTTCGCCGCGTTCCAGGTGCTGCTGCATCGCTACACCGGGCAGCAGGACATGGTGATCGCCACGCCGATCGCCAACCGGCCCTCGCCGGAGCTCGAAGCGCTGGTCGGCCTGTTCTTCAACACCCTGCCGATGCGCGCCGACTGCTCGGGCGATCCGGAGTTCGCCACGCTGCTCGAACGCGTGCGCGACGCTGCGCTGCAGGACTACGCGCACCAGGACATGCCGTTCGTCAAGATCGTCGAACTGCTGCAGCCCGAGCGCGCGCTGAGCCACAACCCGCTGGTGCAGGCGATGTTCATCCTGCAGAACGCGCCGCACGAGGCGTTCGAGCTGCCGGGCCTGAGCGCGCGCATGCGCGAGGTCGACAACCGCACCGCGCAGTTCGACCTGATCCTCTCGCTGCGCCGCACCGCCGACGGCATGGCCGGCTACGTGCACTACGACACCGACATCTTCGAAGCGGCGACGATGCAGCGGCTGATCGGCCATTACCGCACGTTGCTGCAGTCGGCCTGCGCCGATCCGTCGCGCCGCATCTCGCTGCTGCCGATGCTCACGCCGGCCGAACTGCACCGCGTGCGCTACGACTGGAACGACACCGATCGCCCGCGCGAAGCCGGCGTCTGCCTGCAGCATCTCGTGCAGCGCCGTGTGGCCGCAGCGCCGGACGCGACGGCGGTGATCTTCGGCGACGAGACGCTGACCTACGGTGCGCTCGACGCGCGCGCCAACCAGCTCGCGCACGCGCTGCTCGCGCTGGGCGCGAAGCCGGGAAGCAACGTCGGTCTCTGCCTGCGGCCCGGGCCGGACATGGTCGCCGCGCTGCTGGCGACGGTGAAGGCCGGCTGCGCCTACGTGCCGCTCGACCCCGCGTATCCGGCCGAGCGCATCGCGTTCATGCTGCGCGACGCCGGCATCGCCGCGCTGATCAGCGCCGAGCCGGTCGCATCGCAGCTGCCGGCGGTCGACTGCCCGCTGCTGCTGCTCGACGGCGACACCGCGCGCGACCAGTCGACCGATGCGCCGCAGGTACACGTCACCGGCGAGCACATGGCCTACGTGATCTACACCTCCGGCACCACCGGCCGGCCGAAGGGCGTGATGATCCGCCACGCCGGCATCGTCAATAACCTGCTGGACCTCAACGAGAGCCACGGCGTCGGCCCGGCCGATCGCGTGCTCGCGCTGTCGTCCTTCAGCTTCGACATGTTCGTGTACGAGACCTTCGGCATCCTCGCCGCGGGCGGCGCGGTGGTCATGCCGCAGGGTGACGGCGCGCGCGATCCCGTGCACTGGGCCGAGCTGATCCAGCGCCACAAGGTCACGATCTGGAACTCCGCGCCGGCGCTGCTGGAAATGCTGCTGCGCCACGTCGAGAGCGTGCCCGGCATGACGCTGCCGTCGCTGCGCACCGCGATCATGGGCGGCGACTGGGTGCCGGTGACGATGCCCGACCGCTTCAAGCGCATGGCGCCGGGCGCGCGCTACGACGTACTCGGCGGCGCCACCGAGGCGTCGATCCATTCGATCACCGAGACCGTGCATCGCGTCGATCCGGAATGGACCAGCATCCCGTACGGCAAGCCGATGGTGAACCAGCGCGCGCTGGTGCTCGACGCCGAACTCAACCCCGTGCCAGTCGGCGTGCCCGGTGAGCTGTACCTCGGCGGCAAGGGCCTGGGCCATGGCTACTGGGCGCGTCCGTCGTTGACCGCCGAGCGTTTCCTGCCCGATCCGCACACCGACGTGCCCGGCGCGCGCATGTACCGCACCGGCGACCTCGCGCGCTGGCGCGAGGACGGCACGATCCTCCTGATCGGCCGCATCGACCACCAGGTCAAGATCCGCGGCCATCGCATCGAGCTGGGCGAGATCGAAAGCGCGCTGCGCGAACATCCGGCGGTGCGCCAGGCCGTGGCCGGCGCGCGCCCCGACGCCACCGGCGAGAAGCGCCTCGTCGCGTGGATCGTGTTCCATGAAGGGCAGGCGGTGCCGCTCGACGCGGTGCTCGACGTCGCACGCGCGCACTTGCCGGCCTACATGGTCCCGGGGGTGGCGATGGAACTGCAGAAGCTGCCGTTGAGCCCCAATGGCAAGGTCGATCGCTCGGCGATGCCGGCACCGGACGCTGCACCGGTGAACGCCGCGCGCGCACTGCCGCAGACTCCGCTGCAGTCACTCGTCGCCGAGCTGTTCTGCGAAGTGCTGGGCCTGGAAGCCGTGGGCCTGCACGACAACTTCTTCGACCTCGGCGGCCACTCGCTGCGCGCCACGCAGTTGGCGGCGCTGGTGCGCGAATGGTTCCAGATCGAACTGCCGCTGCGCCAGCTGCTGCTGGAGCCCACGGTTGCCGCGGTCGCGGACGAACTGCAGACGCTGGCGGCCGCGCGCAGCGTGGATCTCGATGCACTGCTCGCGGCGATGGAAGCCGGCGACGACGTCACGGAAGAGGAGATGGCCTGACATGAACATCCATGAAAAGAGCGCGCATGACCAGGACGCGTTGTCGCACATGAAGGCGCTGGCCTGCACCGGCCTCGACCGGCTGGCCGCGAAGGACCCGCTGCTGCTGGAGCTGCTGGCGCGCGAACGCCAGCGCCAGGACGAGACGCTGACGATGGTGGCCTCGTCCAGCAGCGCCGATCTCTCGGTGCAGGCTTGCCTCGGGCAGGCGCTGGCGAACGTCACCACCGAAGGCTATCCGGGCCGGCGCTACCACGCGGGTTGCGAGATCGTCGACGAGATCGAGACGCTGGCCGCGCAGCGCGCCTGCACCGCGTTCGGCGCGCGCTACGCCAACGTGCAACCGCACTCGGGCTCCACCGCCAACCAGGTGGTGATGTTCGGTCTGCTGCAACCGGGCGACTGCATCCTCGGCCTCGACCTCGACAGCGGCGGACATCTCACCCACGGTTCACCCGCGAACGTGTCGGGCCGCTATTTCCGTGCCGAGACCTACGGCCTCGGCGCCGACGGCCTGATCGACTACGACCAGGTCCGCGACCAGGCGCTGCGTCATCGCCCGAAGCTGCTGATCTGCGGCGCCAGCGCTTATCCGCGCACGATCGACTTCGCGCGCTTCCGCGCCATCGCCGACGAAGCCGGCGCACTGCTGTTGGCCGACATCTCGCACATCGCCGGCCTCGTCGCCGCGGGCGTGCATCCCAGCCCGATCGACCACGCGCACTTCACCACCACCAGCACGTACAAGCAGCTGTTCGGCCCGCGCGGCGGCCTGGTGATGTGCGGCCGCGACATCGACACCGTGATCGGCGCGGGCAATCTGACCTGCTCGAAGCTGGTGCAACGCTCGCTGTTTCCGATGGTGCAGGGCACGCCGGACCTCGGCGCGGTCGCGGCCAAGGCGCGGGCGCTGGCCGGGCTGACCACGCCGGCCTTCGTCGAACTGGCGAAGCGCATCGTCGCCGACGCGCAGGCGCTGGCCGATGCCTTCGTGCAGCGCGGCTGGCGCGTGCTGACCGGCGGCACCGACAACCACATGCTGCTGGTCGACGTTGCCGAGCGCGGCCTCACCGGTCGCGTCGCGGAGGCGTCGCTGGAAGCCTGCGGCATCGTCATCAACAAGAACCGCATCCCCAACGACCGCCACGGCCCGCTGGTGAGCAGCGGCGTGCGCTTCGGCACCAACACGCTGGCGCTGCGCGGCCTGCCGCCGTCGGCGATGGCGCGCTGCGCCGAACTGGTCGAGGACGTGCTGCTGCACGTCGAGGTGCAGGGCAACACCCAGTGGGCGCTCGATCCGCAGCGGCTGCGCCGCGTGCGCGAGGAAGTGCAGGCGATCTGCCGCGAGTACCCGCTGCCGGGCATCGCGCCGGGTGCCGCCGATGTGTCCGTTCCTTCTCCCGTGTCCCCGCGCGCGACGGTGCATGCCGATCGCGCCGAGCCTGCCGTGACCGACTGATTGCCCCATGAGCGACCTGCCTTCCATTCAAGCGCCCCGTCCCGCCGAAACCGCGCGCAAGCGGCTGCTGCAGAAGTTGCTGCGCGGCCAGGGCCTGGTCGCCGACGGCATCCCGCGCGCCGACCGTTCGGCGCCGCTGCCGTTGTCGTTCGCGCAGCAGCGGCTGTGGTTCCTGGATCGCCTGGATCCGGGCAGCAACCTCTACAACATCCCGCTGATGCTGGAGCTGGAAGGCGACGTCGACGCGCAGGCGATCCACGACAGCCTGCTGCAACTGGTGGAACGGCACGACGCCCTGCGTACCACGATCGACGCGGCCGGCGGCGAGCCGGCGCAGCGCGTGCATGACGACGCGCGCCTGCCGTGGGCGCTGCACGACCTGCGCGATCGCCCCGACGCCGTGCAGGCCGCGCGTGCGTTGGCCGAGGACATCGCGCTGTCGCCGTTCGACCTGCAAGCCGGTCCGCTGCTGCGCGCCGCGCTGGTGCGCTACACCGACCGGCACGCGATCCTCGTGCTGTCGCTGCACCACATCGTTGCCGACGGCTGGTCGCTGGGCGTGCTGATGCGCGAGTTCGCGATGCACTACGGCGCGCGCACCGGCGGCATCCCCGCGGTGCCGCCGGCGCAGGTGCCGCTGCAGTATCCCGATTACGCCGCGTGGCAGCGCAATCGACTGGACGAGGCGGCGATCGCGCCGCTGCTGGCGTACTGGACGCAGCAGCTGTCGCCGCTGCCCGATCCGCTGGCGATGCCGTCCGACCCCGCGCCGGCCGGTACGCTGGAGCATGCCGGCGGCCGCGTCGCGCTCGCGCTCGATGGCCCGCGCCTGCAGGCGTTGCGCGATCTCGCGCACCGCGAACGCTGCACGCTGTTCGTGGCGCTGCTGGCCGCGTGGGCGGTGGCGCTGCATCGTTTCTCGGGGCAGACCGATCTCGTGATCGGCGCGCCCGTCGCCGGCCGCAACCGCGCCGACATGTCCGGCTGCGTCGGCCTGTTCGTCAACACGCTGGCGCTGCGCTGCGCGGTGGACGGCGATCGCTCGTTCGTGCAGTTGCTCGCCGACCTGCGCCAGTCCACGCAGGACGGCCTCGCGCATGCGGAGCTGCCGTTCGAGCGCCTCGTGCAGACGCTGGCGCCGGATCGCTCCGGCGGCCAAACGCCGCTGTTCCAGGTCGCGTTCGACTACATCAACACCGACCTGCAGGACATCACCCTGCCGGGCCTCAAGCTGCGGCCGCTGGACCTGGAGCGCCCGCCGGCGAAGTTCGACCTCACCCTGGTGATCGGCGAATATCCCGGCGGCGTCAGCGCCGGCATCGAATACGACGCCGGCCGTTTCGGTGCTGCGCGCATGCAGACGCTGGCACGCGCGTTCGAGCGCCTCGTCGACGGTCTCGTCGCGCATCCCGATGCACCGCTCGGCGACGCGCCGCTGATGTCGCCGGCCGAACGCCGTCGCGCACTCGTCGAATGGAACGACACCGCGCGGCCGCCGCTGGGGCAGGACACGCTGGTGTCGATCGTGCAGGCCCACGCCGCGCGCACGCCGGAGGCGCCCGCGCTGGAAGCGCCCGGCCTGTGCCTGAGCTACGGCGAACTGAACAAGCGCGCCAACCGCCTCGCCCACCGCCTGCGTGCGCTGGGCGTGGGTCTGGATGCGACCATCGGCGTGTGCATGCCGCGCAGTGGTGAAGCCATCGTCGCGCTGCTCGCGGCACTGAAGGCCGGTGCGGCGTACATGCCGCTGGATCCCGCGTTCCCTGAAAGCCGTCTCGCGTTCATGTGCGAGGACGCGGCGCCCGCGGCGGTGCTCACCATCGGCCGACTCCGCGACATCCTGCCGCCGCTGGACGTGCCCGTGCTGTGCCTCGACGACGCCGATGCCTTCGACGGCGACGAGGACGGCGACCTGCCGCTCGCGCCGCTGCCGGACAACGTCGCCTACATCGTCTTCACCTCCGGTTCCACCGGCCGCCCAAAGGGCGTGATGGTGACCCACCGCGGCTGTGTGCGCCTCGTGCGCGCGCCCGAGTACATGACGCTGGATGCGCGCAGTCGCGTGTTGCAGCAGTCCACCACCACGTTCGATGCGGCGACCTTCGAGATCTGGTCGGCGCTGGTCGCGGGCGGTTGCCTCGTCGTCGCGCCGCCGCAGAGCCTCGCGCCGCACGAACTGCAGGCGCTGGTGATCGAACAGCGCATCAACGTGCTGTTCCTGACCACGGCGCTGTTCAACCACGTCGTCGATGCCGCGCCCGACCTGCTCGAGCACGTGCCGCACGTGTTGTTCGGCGGCGAGGCCGCATCGGCGCCGCACGTGGCCCAGGCGCTGCGTCGCGTCGTGCCCGGCGGCCTCGTGCAGGCCTACGGCCCCAGCGAAGTCACCAGCTTCACCACCTGCCACGTGGTGCGCGACACCGTCGGCGGCGTGGCGATCGGCAAGCCGGTCGCGCACACGCAGTGCTACGTCCTCGACGCACGCATGCAGCCGGTACCGCCGGGCGTGCCCGGCGAGCTGTACATCGGCGGCGCGGGCCTTGCGCGCGGCTACCTGCGCCGCAGCGCGCTGACCGCCGAACGCTTCCTGCCCGATCCCTTCGGTGCGCCCGGTGCGCGCATGTACCGCAGCGGCGACGTCGTCTGCCAGCGCGCGGACGGCACGCTCGACTTCGTCGGCCGTGTCGACCACCAGGTCAAGATCCGCGGCTTCCGCATCGAGCTGGGCGAGATCGAGGCGGCGCTGCGCGCGCTGCCGGAGGTCGTCGACGCGCGCGTGATCTGCCGCGAGGACGTGCCGGGCGAACGACGCCTGGCCGCCTACGTGGTGCCGCGCGACGCTGCCGTCACGACCGCTGCGCTGCGCGAGACGCTGCGCGCCGACATGCCGGAATTCATGGTGCCCGGTCTGTGGGCACTGCTGCCGGCGCTGCCGATGACGGTGTCGGGCAAGGTCGACCTGCGCGCGTTGCCGGCGATCGATGGCGACGCCGCGGGCGAACACGCCTACGAGGCGCCGCGCGACGACACCGAACGCATGCTCGCCGACATCTGGCGCCAGGTGCTGGGCGTCGAGCGGGTCAGCATCCGCGACAACTTCTTCGACATCGGTGGCCACTCGCTGGCCGCGATGCAGGTCGCGACCCGCGTCACCCAGGTGTTCGCGATCGACCTGCCGCTGCGCACGCTGTTCGATGCGGTGTCGCTGGCCGACCTCGCGCTGTCGATCGGTCGCCTGCGCGCCGTCGGCGCGCCGGTGGATGCGGCCTCGATCCGTCCCGCGCCGGAACGCGAGCATCACCCGCTGTCGCACGCGCAGAAGCGGCTGTGGTTCCTCGCGCAGATGGAACCGGACAACCCGTTCTACAACATTCCCTGGGCGATCGAGCTGGACGGCCGGCTCGACCTGCCTGCGTTCGAGCGCGCGCTCGCCGCCTCGGTGCAGCGCCACGATGCGCTGCGCACGGTGTTCGTCCATCACGACGGCCAGGCGCGCCAGCGCGTGCTGGCCACGCTCGACGTGCCGGTGCGCACCGTCGATCTGTCCGGCTTCTCGCCCGAGGAAGCGCGCGCGCACGGCGAGGCGCTGGCCGCCGCCGAGGCGCGCACCGGCTTCGATCTGGTCGACGGCCCGCTGCTGCGTTGCACGGTGGCGCACCTGCCGGGCGACCGCGACCTGATGCTGCTCACGGTCCACCACATCGTCGCCGACGGCTGGTCGATGGGCGTGATGATGGAGGAAATGAACCGTGTCTACGTCGCCGGCAACGCCGACGTGCTCGGTCCGCCGACGCTGCGCTACATCGACTACACGCAGTGGCAGAACGAATTGCTGGCCGGTGAACCGCACCGCGTGCAGCAGGATTACTGGCTCAACCAGCTCGGCGGCACGCTGCCGCAGCTGGACCTGCCGTCGCGCCGCGTGCGCCCGGCCGTGCAGAGCTACCGCGGCCGCACCCTGCGCCGCCGTTTCGACGCCGCCGAGACCGCGGCGCTGCACCAGCTCGCGCGTCGCCACCAGTCGACGCTGTTCATCACGTTGATGGCGGCATTCAAGTCGCTGCTGTGCCGACTCACCGGCGAGACCGACCTCATCGTCGGCACGCCGATCGCCGGTCGCCGCGATCCCGCGCTGGAGAAGCTGGTCGGCTTCTTCGTCAACACGCTCGCGCTGCGCACCTCGCTGGACGGCGATCCGACCTTCGGCGAAGTGCTGGGCCGCGTGCGCGACACCGCGCTGACGGCGTGGGCGCACCAGGATTATCCGTTCGACCAGTTGGTCGAGAAGCTCAACCCGCCGCGCGACCTCGGTCGCCAACCGATCTTCACCGTGCTGCTGACCGTGCAGAACGAAATCGAGGCGTTGGCGCGCGACGCCCGTTTCGCCGGGATGGCGGCGAAGGCGTGGACCCACGTCACCAACTTCGCCAAGTTCGACCTGTCGGTGTTCGTCACCGAGGATCGCGACGGCCTGTCGGTGCACCTGGAATACGCGACCGACCTGTTCGACGAGGACGAGATCGACGCGCTGTTCGCGCAGCTGCGCCACGTGGTGTCCGCGGTCGCCGCCGACACCCGGCTGCGGCTGAGCGAAGTGCCGCTGCTGAGCGCGGAACAGTCCGCGGCGATGGTGGCGCTGAGCCCGGCGCGGACGTGGCCCGCGATCACGGGCACGCTGCACGGCGAGTTCGAGGCCATCGCCGAGCGTCACGCCGACCGCGTCGCGGTGTGGGACGAGCGCGGCGAATGGACCTATGCCGAGCTGCGCGACCGCTCGCGCCGCGTCGCGAACGCGCTGCGCGCCCGCGGCGTGGGCCCGGAAGTGCCGGTCGCCCTGTGCATGGATCGCAGTGCCGACCTGGTCGCCGCCGTGCTCGGCGTGCTGCAGGCCGGTGGCGTGTACGTGCCGCTGGATCCGGCGTATCCCGACGATCGCCTGGTCTATTCCGTCGAGGACGCGCGGCCGCTGGTCGTGCTTGCCGACGGCGAGCAGACGCAGCGCCTGCAGGCGCTGGTCGACACGCCGGTGCAGGCGCTGGCCGACCTGCTGGCCGATGCGGCCGCGGACGCCGCGTGGATGCCGGTGGCGGGCATGGACCCGGCGCAGGCCGCGTACGTGATCTACACCTCCGGTTCGACCGGCAAGCCCAAGGGCGTCGTGGTGACGCACGGCAACGTGCTGCGCCTGATGCAGGTGACGCGCGAAGGCTTCGACTTCGGCCCGGACGATGCGTGGACGCTGTTCCACTCCTACGCGTTCGACTTCTCGGTGTGGGAAATCTGGGGCGCGCTGCTCTACGGCGGCAAGCTCGTGGTCGTGCCGTACATGGTCTCGCGCAGCCCGCAGGCGTTCCGGCGCCTGCTGATCGACCAGCGCGTGACCGTGCTGAACCAGACACCGTCGGCGTTCCAGCAGCTGGTCGCCGCCGACGCGGAGGAAACCGACGACGCGCTGCACGGCGTGCTGCGCTACGTCGTCTTCGGCGGCGAAGCGCTGAACGTCGGCGCGCTGGCGCCGTGGTGGAACCGCCACGGCCGCACGCGTCCGCAGCTGGTCAACATGTACGGCATCACCGAGACCACGGTGCACGTGACGTACGAAGCGCTGGGCGGCGAGCAGGCCTCGCTGGGCAGCATCGGCCGCGCGCTGGGCGACCTGCGCGTGTACGTGCTCGACGACGCGCTGCAGCCGGTGCCGATGGGCGTGGCCGGTGAACTGTGCGTGTCAGGCGCGGGCCTCGCCCGCGGCTACCTCGGCAAACCGGGTCTGACCGCGAGCCGCTTCGTGCCCGATCCGCATGGCGACGTGCCCGGCGCGCGCATGTACCGCTCCGGCGACCTCGCGCGCTGGAAGCCGGACGGCAGCCTCGAATACCTCGGCCGCATGGACCACCAGGTCAAGGTCCGCGGCTTCCGCATCGAACTCGGCGAAATCGAGGCCGCGCTGCTCACGCACGAGCAGGTGCGCGAGGCCGCGGTGGTGGTGCAGCCGGACGAGTCGGGCGGCCGCCTCGTGGCCTACGTCGCCAGCGCGCAGGAAGCGGTGCAGGACGACGCGCCGAGCGAAGCCGACACCCAGCTCGAACAGTGGCAGGCGGTGTTCGAACACGCCTACGGCCAGGAATCCGAAGCCGCCGAGGCGGCCGAAGGACAGGATGACGGCAGCGATGACGGCGACTTCAACATCGTCGGCTGGACCCGGCGCGTCGACGGCACGCCGATCCCGGCCGAGGAAATGCGGCAGTGGCTGGAAGGCACCGTGCGTCGCCTGCAGGCGATCGGCGCGGGCCGCGTGCTCGAACTCGGCAGTGGCACCGGCATGCTGCTGCTGCGCCTGGCGCCCGGCTGCGAACGCTACGTCGGCCTCGATTTCTCGCAGGAATCGCTGCGCTACGTCGGCACGCAGCTGCGCCGCCGCGGTTTGAACGACGTGCGCCTGCTGCAGCGTGCGGCGCACCAGATCGACGACCTCGAACAGGACTACGAGCTCGTCGTCCTGAACTCGGTGGCGCAGTACTTCCCCAGCCCCGCGTATTTCCGCGACGTGGTGAAGGCGGCGCTGCGCCGCCTGCAGCCGGGCGGGCGCCTGTTCCTCGGCGACCTGCGCAACCTCGCGGTGGAGCCGGCGTTCGCCGCCGGCCTGTCGCTGCAGCGCGCCGGTGCCGGCAGTACCGCGGTCGAACTGCGCCACGCGGCGCAGAGCGAGGAAGCGCTGGACGCCGAGTTGCTGCTCGATCCGGCCGCGATCGTGTGGCAGGTCCGGCGCTGGGCGCAGGACATCGGCCTCGCGGTCGACCTCGTGCAGGTGATGCCGCGCGAAGGCGAGGCGCACAACGAACTCAGCGGCTACCGCTACGACGTCGTGGTGCAGAAGGCCGCGTCGGACGCGGCCGATGCCGCCGTTGAAGCGGCACCTCTCGCGTGGGCGTCGTGGCAGGACGGCTGGACCCTCGATCGCCTGCGTGATGCGCTGCAGGCGCTGGCGCAGGACGACGCGTCGCAGGCCGTGCTCGCACTGGACGGCGTGCCGAACGCGCGCATCAGTGCGGATGCGCACGTTGCGGAATGGCTGCGGGAACTCACCGGCTGGCGTACCGCCGGCGAACTGCGCGCGCGACTCGGGCAGCTCGATCCGCACACCGCCATCGACCCGCATGCGTTGCAGATGCTGGCCGAGGGTGTCGGCCTCGCGTTCGAGATGAGCTGGGCGCAGGGTGCCGCCGACGGTCGCTTGCGCGTGCTGTTCGCGAAGCCGGGTGCCATCGACGCTGCGATGCGCCGTGTGCTGCACGCACCCGCGCCGGAAGGCCGTGAGCGCCCGTGGTCGAGCCAGCCGCCGCAGGCGCAGCGTCGCCGCGAGCTGCCGCAGACCCTGCGCGAACACCTGCAGAAGGCACTGCCGTCGCACATGGTGCCGTCGGCCTACGTGTGGGTGCCGAAACTGCCGCTGACCGGCAACGGCAAGCTCGACCGCAAGGCGCTGCCGCCGGTGCCGGCGTACCGCGTCGAACAGACCGTCGCGTACGAAGCGCCGCAGGACGAGGCGCAGCAGCGCATGGCCGGCATCTGGGCCGAAGTGCTGGGCCTCGCCCGCGTCGGTGCGAAGGACAACTTCTTCGAACTCGGTGGGCACTCGCTGCTCGCCACCCAGGTCGCGTCGCGCGTGCAGAAGACGTTCGGCGTCGAGATGCCGCTGCGCCAGTTGTTCGAGCATCCGACCGTCGCCGGGCTGTGCGAACGCCTGCAGACGCTGCAGGCCACGCAGGGCAGGGCGCAGGCCATCGCGCGCCTGCCCGAGCGCTCGCACTACGCGCTGTCGCACGCGCAGCAGCGCATGTGGCTTCTGGCGCAACTCGAACCGGAAAGCAGCGAATACCACATGGTGGTCACGCTGGCGCTGGAAGGCGCGCTGTGCGTCGACGTGCTGCAGGCCAGCCTCGATGCGCTGCTGCAGCGGCACGAAGCGCTGCGCACCGTGTTCGAGATCGTCGACGGCGAACCGATGCAGCGCATCCTGCCGGCCAGTTCCTGGCCGATCGCGCACGACGACCTGAGCGGTGTCGACGCCGCGGCGCGCGACGCCGCGCTGCTCGCGGCCGCGCGTGCCGAAGCACAGCGTCCGTTCGACCTCGCGACCGATCTGCCCTGCCGCGGCCGCCTGCTGCGGCTCGACGACCGGCACGCGATGCTGGTGCTGGTGCTGCACCACATCGTCTCCGACGGCTGGTCGATGGACCTGCTGTCCACCGAACTGGCGCAGGTCTACCGCGCGCTGGCCGAAGGCCGCGATCCGGCGCTGCCGGCGCCGGTCGTGCGCTACATCGACGTGGCCGCGTGGCAGAACGCGCGCCTCTGCGACGGCCTGCGCGAGCAGCAGCGCTACTGGCTGCAGGCGCTGGCCGAGCTGCCGCCGCCGCTGGACCTGCCGGCCGACCGTGCGCGTCCCGCGCGCCGCAGCGGTCGCGGCGCCACCGTGACCCGCCGCGTCGGCGACGCGCAGGCCGAGGCGCTGCGCGCGCTGGCGAAGGCGCACGACGCCACGCTCTACGCGACGCTGCTGGCCGCGTTCCAGGTGCTGCTGTCGCGCCTGTCGGGCGCGAACGACATCGTGCTGGGCACGCCGATCGCCAACCGCCACCACCTCGACGTCGAAGGCGTGGTCGGTTTCTTCGTCAACACGCTGGTGCTGCGTGCGAAGCCGCAGGCGGACCAGCGCTTCGATGCGTGGCTGCGCCAGGTGCAGGCCGACGTGCTGCGCGCCATCGCCCACCAGGACTATCCGTTCGACCAGTTGGTCGAGCAGTTGCAGCCCGAGCGCGACCTCTCGCGCACGCCGCTGTTCCAGGTGATGTTCGCCGTACGCAACCAGGGCGTCGAGCCGCCGGTCGTCGATCTCGGCGACGTGCGCGCGCGCGGCGTGCCGCTGCTCGACAACGAGCAGGCGCGCTTCGACCTCAGCGCCACCGTCCGCGACGGCGGCGACGCGATGCACGTCGAGTTCGAATACAGCCTCGACCTGTTCGACGCCGCGACCATCGAGGCGTGGCTGGACCTGTACCTGCGCGTGCTCGACCAGGCCGGTGCCGCGCCGCAGCGCGCGCTGGCGGAACTGGTCGCGCCGGTCGATCTCGCCGCATGGCGCGCGTCGGGCGAAGGCCCGGCCGCCGTGCCGCTGGCGCAGCGCACGCTCGACGCGGCGTGGGTGGCGCAGGCATTGCGCACGCCGCAGGCTCCAGCGCTGAGCGACGGCACGATCACGCTGACCTACGCCGACGCCCTGCGTCGCAGCAGCGCGATCGCGCACGGCCTGCGTGCCTCCGGCGCCAAGGCCGGACAGGTCGTCGCCGTCGCCGGTGCGCGTTCGATCGACACCGTGCTGGCCTATCTCGGCGTGCTGCAGTCCGGCGCGTCGTTCGTCTATCTCGATCCGGCGCTGCCGCTGGCGCGCATGCAGCAGATGCTGCACGACACCGCGGCGGTGCAGGTGCTGCTGACCGGCGCGGCGACGCTGCCGGACGACGCGCCGGCGGCGCGATCGCTGGCGGAGGTCGAGGCCGCGGGCGCGGCGCAGGCCGCGACCGGCGATGCGCCGACGCATGCGCTCGCCGAAGGTGTGGCGCACGTGATCTACACCTCCGGTTCCACCGGCCGTCCGAAGGGCGTGCTGGTCGGCCATCGCAACGTGCTGCGCCTCGCCGTGCAGACGCGCGAACTCGAAGTCCGACCGGCGCAGCGCGTGCTGCAGGCGGCGACGCTGTCGTTCGACGCCTCCACCTTCGAGATCTGGAACGCGCTGCTGCGCGGCGCCGAACTCGTGGTCGCGACGGACGATGCGGTCGGCGATCCCGAGCGCCTGGCGGCGTTCATCGCCGAACAGCGCATCGACGTGGCCTGGCTGACGTCGTCGCTGTTCAACGCGATCGTCGATCTCGATCCGTCGAAGCTCTCCGGCCTGTCGCGCCTGCTGGCCGGCGGCGAGGCGCTGTCGGTCGCGCACATCGCCCGCGCGCTCGACGTGCTGGGCCCGGGCCGGCTGGTCAACGGCTACGGCCCGACCGAGAACACCACGTTCTCGACCACGCATCTCATCGACGCGATCATGCCGGGCCAGTCCTCGGTGCCGATCGGTCGGCCTTTGCAGGACAGCAGCGCGCGCGTGCTCGATGCCTTCGGCCAGCCCGTGCCGCCGGGCGTGCCCGGCGAGCTGTACGTCGGCGGCGACGGTGTCGCCTTCGGCTACCTCGGCCAGCCGGCGATGACCGCCGAACGCTTCCTGCCCGATCCGTGGTCCACGCGTCCCGGTGCGCGGCTTTACCGCACCGGCGACCGTGTGCGCCAGCGCGCCGACGGCACCATCGAATACCTCGGCCGCAACGACACGCAGCTGAAGATCCGCGGTTTCCGCATCGAGCCGGGCGAGATCGAGGCCGCGCTCGCGGCGCATCCGCTGGTCGGCGCGGCTGCGGTGATCGCGCCGCGCGGCCCCGACGGCATGCCGCGGCTGGTCGCCTACGCCAGTGCGCCCGACGGCGTCCGCGACGGGCTGTCGCCGCTGCTGCGCGCGCACCTGCGCGAACGTCTGCCGGAGTACATGCTGCCGGCGCAGATCGTCGTGCTCGACGCGCTGCCGCTCACCCGCAACGGCAAGCTCGACGTCGCCGCGCTGCCGGCGCCGGTCGACGAGGCCGCGGGTGCCGACGCGCGGCCGTCCACGCCGCTGCAGCAGGTCGTCGCCGCGGTGTGGTCTGACGTGCTCGGCGTCGCCATCGGCACGCTCGGTCTGCACGACGACTTCTTCGAACGTGGCGGCCATTCGCTGCTCGCCGCGCAGGTGGTGTCGCGCCTGCGCGCCGAACTGGCGGTGGAACTGCCGCTGCGCACGCTGTTCGAGGCGCCGACGATCGCCGAACTGTCCGCCGCGCTCGAACCCGCGCTCGCGCAGGGCGACGCGGCCGCCGTCGCGCCGCCGGTCGTCGCGCAGCATCGCGACGGGCCGGCGCCGCTGTCGCTGTTCCAGCAGCGGTTCTGGTTCCTCGATCGCGCGGGCCAGCCGTATCGCGCCTCGCTGGCGCTGCAGTTGAACGGCGATCTCGACGTCGCCGCATTCGAGCAGGCGCTGGCCGAGGTGGTACGCCGCCACGAAGTGCTGCGCAGCTGCTTCCCGGACGACGACGGCCGGCCGATGCAGCATGTGTTGCCGCTGGACGAAGCGTTGCCGCTGCCGCTCGCGCTGACCGACCTGTCGACGCTGCCGCAGGCGGAGGCCGAGGCCGCATTGCAACGCCTCGTCACCGAGGAAGCGCAGCGGCCGATCGATCTCGCCCGCGGCCCGGTGCTGCGCGCGGTGCTGGTGCGCAGCGCCGCCGATCGCCACACGCTGCTGCTGACGCTGCACCACATCGTCTACGACGCGTGGTCGCTGGGCATCCTGATGCGCGAACTCGACGCCGGCTATCGCGCCGCGCGCCAGGGCCAGCCTTCGCCGTTGGCGCCGCTGCCGGTGCAATACGCCGATTTCGCCGCGTGGCAGCATCAGCGCCTGCAGGGCGCGTCGTTGCAGGGCCTGCTGGCCTGGTGGCGCGACAAGCTGCACGATGTGCCGCAGGCGTTGAATCTGCCGGCCGACCGCCCGCGCCCGACCACGCTGGCGCAGGAAGGCCACACGCTGGAATGCCCGCTGCCCGACGCCCTGACCGACGGGCTGAATGCACTGGCGCGCCGTACCGGCAGCACGCTGTTCATGACGATGCTGGCCGCGTTCGACGCGCTGCTGCATCGCGTCTGCCGCCAGGACGACCTGTGCGTCGGCACGCTGGCCGCGGACCGCAGCCGCATCGAGGTCGAACCGCTGATCGGCATGTTCGTCAACGTGCTGGCGCTGCGCTCGCGGTTCACCGCGGGGCAGAGCTTCGAATCCCTGCTGCGCCAGACCCGGCGCGAGGTGCTGGAGGCGTTCGCGCACCAGGACCTGCCGTTCGAGACGCTGCTGGAGCAGCCGTTCGTGCAGCGAGTGTCCGGCCAGTCGCCGCTGTTCCAGGCGATGTTCGTGCTGGAGAACGAAGGCCTGCTCGGTCTGGGCGAAACCGCATCCGACGGTCTCGACTTCATCCCGGCCGCCGGCGACGTGCACCACGCGCGCTGCGACCTCACGCTCAACGTACGCGAGCGCGACGGCAAGCTGTGCAGCTATTTCGAATACGACACCCGCCTGTTCGACCAGAGCAGCATCGAGCGCCTGATGGCGCAGTGGCTGACGCTGCTGCACGGCATCGTCGCCGCGCCGCAGGCCGCGCTCGACGCGCTGCCGCTGCCGGGCGAGGCCGAACTCGCGCTGCTGCGTGAATTCAGCCCGGCGTACGTCGTCGAGCCGATCACCGGCACGCTGCACGGCCGCTTCGCGCAGGCCGCGCAGGCGTATCCGCAGGCCGTGGCGGTGTGGGACCAGGGTCGCACGCTGACCTACGCCGAACTCGACGCGCAGTCCGACCATCTCGCGCGCCTGCTGCGCACGCACGGCGTCGGTCCGGAAGTGCCGGTCGCGCTGTGCCTGGAACGCAGCCTCGACATGGTCGTGGCGGTGCTCGGCGTGCTGAAGGCCGGCGGCGCCTACGTGCCGCTGGACCCGGCGTATCCGGCCGAACGCCTCGCGTACACCGTCGAGGACGCGCGCCCCGCCGTCGTGATCGCGCACGCCGCGCTCAGTGAGCGCATGCAGGCGTTGACCGACGTGCCGGTGCTGGAGCTCGAAGCGTTGCTTGCGCAGCCGGCGCCCGCCGATGCACCGGCGCTGCCGGTCGACATGCCGTCCGCGCATGCGGCCTACGTGATCTACACCTCCGGCTCCACCGGCAAGCCCAAGGGCGTGACGGTGACGCACGCCAACGTGTTGCGCCTGTTCGACGCGACCCGCAGCGGCTTCGACTTCGACCATCGCGACGTGTGGACGCTGTTCCACTCGTATGCGTTCGACTTCTCCGTGTGGGAAATCTGGGGCCCGCTTCTGTTCGGCGGTCGCCTCGTGGTGGTCCCGTACCTGCTGTCGCGTTCGCCGGACGCCTTCCGCCGGCTGCTGATCGAACAGCGCGTGACCGTGCTGAACCAGACGCCGTCGGCGTTCCAGCAACTGGTCGCGGCCGATGCGCAGGCGAACGACGGCGTCGACGCGCTGGCGCTGCGCTACGTCGTGTTCGGCGGCGAAGCGCTGAACGTCGGCTCGCTGGCGCCGTGGTTCCGCCGCCACGGTCACCGCAAGCCGCTGCTGGTCAACATGTACGGCATCACCGAGACCACGGTGCATGTCACCTACGAAGCGCTGCACGAGGAAGGCGCGTCGCTCGGCACCATCGGCCGCGCGATCGACGACCTGCGCTGCTACGTGCTCGACGCGCACCAGCGTCCGCTGCCGGTCGGCGTGCCGGGCGAACTGTGCGTCGCCGGTGCCGGCCTCGCGCGCGGCTACCTGCGGCGTCCGGGCCTGACCGCGGAACGCTTCGTGCCCGATCCGTTCGCGACGCAGCCCGGCCAGCGCATGTACCGCTCCGGCGACCTTGCGCGCTGGCGCCCGGATGGCAGCCTCGAATACCTCGGTCGCATCGACCATCAGGTGAAGGTGCGCGGTTTCCGCATCGAACTGGGCGAGATCGAGGCGGCGCTGCTCGAACACGCGCAAGTGCACGAAGCCGCGGTGGTGGTGCAGCCGGATGCGTCCGGTGGCCGCCTCGTCGCTTACGTCGCCAGCCCCGATGAGGCGCCGGCGCAGGACAGCGCGCCGGACCTGCAGCAGCAACTGCAGCAGTGGCGCTCGGTGTTCGAACACACCTACGCCGACGAGGAGACGCCGTCGACCGACGCGCCGGACATCGAAGACGCCGGCGACTTCAACATCGTCGGCTGGACCTGTCGTCTCGACGGCTCGCCGATCCCCGCCGACGAGATGCGCGAGTGGGTCGACGGCACCGTCGCCCGCCTGCGCGCGCTGCGTCCGCGCCGCGTGCTGGAACTCGGCAGCGGTACCGGCATGCTGCTGCTGCGGCTGGCGCCGGAATGCGAGCACTACCTCGGCACCGACTTCTCACCGACGTCGCTGGCCTACGTGCGCCGCCAGCTCGATGCGCGCGGCGAGGCATTGCCGGGCGTGGAATTGCTGCAGCGCGCCGCGCACGAGATCGACGATCTCGCGCAGGACTTCGACCTGGTGATCCTCAACTCGGTCGCGCAGTATTTCCCGAGCGCGGACTACTTCCGCCACGTGGTCGCGGTGGCGCTGCGCCGGCTCGCGCCGCGCGGCACGCTGTTCCTCGGTGACCTGCGCAGCCTGCCGCTGCTGCCGGCGTTCGCCGCGGGGCTGGCGATGCAGCGTGCGACGCCGGCAATGCCGGCCTCGGCGCTGCGCCATGCCGCGCACAGCGAGGCCGCGCACGACGGCGAACTGCTGCTCGATCCGGCTGCGCTGACCCGTCAGGTGCATGCGTGGGCGGGCGAACTCGGGCTCGAACTCGCCGCGGTGTCCGCGCTGCCGCGCGATGGTCGCGCGCACAACGAACTGAGCGGTTACCGCTTCGACCTCGTGCTGACGCGCGCGGGCGGCGACACGCTCGCGCCGGCGACGATCGCGTGGCACGACTGGCAGGCCGAAGGCTGGACGCCGGCGCGCCTGCGCGAACGCCTGCAGGCGCTGGCGGCGGGCGAGGGCGTGCTCGCCCTGCGCGACGTGCCGAACGCGCGCACGGCCGCCGATGCGCTCACCGCGCAGTGGCTGCGCCAGCCGCCGTCGGCGGCGTGGCGCACGGCCGGCGAACTGCGGCCGCTGCTCGACGCGGCGCTGCCGGCGGTCGTCGACCCGCACGCGCTGCACACGCTGGCGGAGGAATTCGGCCTGCAATTCGAGATGAGCTGGATCGACGGCGCCGCCGATGGCCGCTTCCGTGCGGTGTTCGCGACCGCGAACCAGCCGATGGCGTCGCTGCGCGCGGCGCTGCATGCGCTGCCTGACGACGCGCCCGCGCAGCCGTGGGCCAGCCATCCGCAGCAGGCCCTGCTGCGGCGTCGCCTGCCGGTGCTGCTGCGCGAACATCTCCAGCAGCATCTGCCCGAGCACATGGTGCCGTCGGCCTACGTGTGGATGCCGCGCCTGCCGCTGACCGGCAACGGCAAGCTCGATCGCCAGGCGCTGCCGCCGCCGCCGACCGAACGCATCGAACTGGCCGATCGCTACGAAGCGCCGCAGACCGAAACGCAGCAGCGCATGGCCGCGATCTGGGCCGAGGTGCTGGGCGTCTCGCGCGTCGGCATCCACGACAACTTCTTCGAACTCGGCGGCCACTCGCTGCTGGCGACGCAGGTCGCGGCCCGCGCGCACAAGGCGTTCGGCGTCGACGTGCCGCTGCGTGCGCTGTTCGAGCATCCGACCATCGCCGCGCTGTGCCAGCACCTGGAATCGTTCCAGGTCGACGACGCTGCTGTGTCGCCGCTGCGTCCGCAGCCGCGCACCGGCGACGAACTGCCGATGTCGTTCGCGCAGCAGCGCCTGTGGTTCCTCGATCGCCTCGACCCGGGCAGCAGCGTCTACAACATCCCGCTGGCCATGCACGTGCGCGGCCATCTGGACGTCGACGCGCTGCAGCGCACGCTCGATGCCATCGTCCGTCGCCACGAAGTGCTGCGCACCTGCTTCGGCGAACGCGACGACCAGCCGGTGCAGCGCGTGCTGCCGGCGGCGCCGGCCGAACTGCGCGTCACGACGCTGCCGCCGGACCAGGCCCGCGCCGCGGCCGAAGCGTTCGCGCAGGAACCGTTCGATCTCTCGCGCGGTCCGCTGCTGCGCACGTTGCTGGTGCGCACCGGCGACGGCGAGGCACTGCTGGCGTTCTCGATGCACCACATCGTCGGCGACGGCTGGTCGATCGGCGTGCTGGTGAAGGAAATGGCCGCGCTGTATCCGGGCTTCCTCGCCGGCCACGAAACCCCGCTGCCGCCGTTGCCGGTGCAATACGCCGACTTCGCGGTGTGGCAGCGCAAGTGGCTGGAAGGCCCGGAACTGCAGCGGCAGCTCGGCTACTGGCGCGATGCCTTGCACGCACCGCTGCCGGTGCTCGATCTGCCGACCGACTTCGCGCGCCCGCCGCGTCCGAGCCATCGCGGCGGCCACGTGCCGATCGTGTTCGGCGCCGACACCATCGCCTCACTGCGCGCACTCGCGCAGCGCGAAGGCTGCACGCCTTACATGGTGCTGTTCGCCGCGTTCTCGGTGCTGCTGGCGCGCCACGCCGGTCAGGACGACCTGGTCATCGGTACGCCGGTGGCGAACCGTCGCCAGGCCGAGGTCGAGCCGCTGGTCGGCTTCTTCGTCAACACGCTGCCGGTGCGCATCGACCTGTCGGGTCGGCCGAGCTTCCGCGACCTGCTGCGCCGCGCCCGCGATGTCAGCCTCGGCGCGCAGGCGCACCAGGACCTGCCGTTCGAGCGCCTGGTCGAGGAACTGCAGCCGGTGCGCGACCCCGGTCGCTCGCCGCTGTTCCAGGCCGGTTTCGACTACATCAATACCGCGCAGCAGGCGCTGGAACTTCCCGGCATCACGCTGTCGGCAGTCGAGACCGAGCACACGACGTCGAAGTTCGACCTCTCGCTGCTGATCGGCGAGCACGCCGACGGACTGTTCTCCGAGCTGGAATACAGCGCCGACCTGTTCCGCCGCGACACCGTCGAACGCATGGGGCAGCGCTTCGTGCGCCTGCTCGACGCCGCGCTGCGCGCGCCGGTGACGGCGATCGACGCACTGCCGCTGTCTTCGGACGACGAGATCGCACTGACGCTCTGCGACTGGAACGATGCCGCCGACGCGCAGCCGGTGCCGAACGTGGTCGAGCGCTTCGAGGCCATCGCCGCGCGCGATCCTGCGCATCCGGCGCTGCGTTTCGGTCGCGACGTCATCGACTACGGCACGCTGAACGCCCGCGCGAATCGCCTCGCGCATGCGCTGATCGCGCTCGGCGTCGGCACCGAGGACCGCGTCGCGCTGTGCCTGGAACGCGGCTTCGACGTCCCGACGGCGATGCTGGCCGTGCTCAAGGCCGGCGCCGCCTACCTGCCGCTGGATCCGGGCTATCCGGCCGAGCGCATCGCGTACATGCTCGATGACGCGCGTCCGCGCGTGGTGCTGGCGCGTCGCGCGCAGGCTGCGCTGCTGGCGCAGGTGCCCGATGGCACGGTCGTGCTGTGGTTGGACGACGCGTCCATCGAAGCGCATGCCGACACGCAGGCCGACGCCAACCCGCAGCGCCGCATCACGCCGCAGGATCTGGCGTACGTCATCTACACGTCGGGGTCGACCGGCAAGCCCAAGGGCACGCTGCTCACGCATGCGGGCCTGGCGAACCTGTCGCAGGCGCAGCAGCGGCTGTTCGGCATCACGCCGCAGGATCGCGTGCTGCAGTTCGCGTCGATCAACTTCGACGCGTCGACCTGGGAAACCGCGATGGCGCTGGCCAACGGCGCGACGCTGTGCCTGGCCACGACCGACGACCTGCGCCCCGGCGCGCCGCTGACCCGCACGTTGCGCGACCACGGCGTCACCGTGGCCACGCTGCCGCCGGTCGCGGTGAACCTGCTGTCGCCCGACGACCTGCCGACGCTGCGCACGCTGGTCGTGGCCGGCGAAGCCTGCCCGCCGGGCATGGCGCAGCGCTGGTCGCAAGGCGGTCGCACGTTCTTCAACGCCTATGGCCCCACCGAGACCACGGTCTGCGCGTCGGCGTACCGCTGCCGCGGCGACGAGCCCGCCTCGCCGCCGATCGGTCGCGCCATCGCCGGCATGCGCCTGTACGTCGTCGATGCAGCACTGCGTCCGCAGCCGCTCGGCGTGCCGGGCGAACTGTGCGTGGCCGGCATCGGCCTGGCGCGCGGTTATGCCGGACGCGCGGGTCTGACCGCCGATCGCTTCGTGCCCGAACCGTTCTCCGGCACGGCCGGCGCGCGCATGTACCGTACCGGCGACCTCGTGCGCTGGACCGCGGACGGGCAGCTGGAATTCCTCGGCCGCATCGACCACCAGGTCAAGATCCGCGGCGCCCGCGTCGAACTGGGCGAAGTGGAAGCCGCGCTGCACGCGCAGCCGGGCGTCCGCGAGGCGCTGGTGCTGGCGCATGGCCGCACCACCGACGAACGCAGCCTCATCGGCTACGTCGTCGCGGCCGCGGACGGCGTCGCGCCGCTGCCGAACGACCTGCGCCAGGCGCTGCGCGCCTCGCTGCCGGAGTTCATGGTGCCGGCGCAGGTCATCGTGCTGGAGGCCTGGCCGCTCACCGCCAACGGCAAGATCGATCGCGCGCGCCTGCCGGTGCCGGGCGACGTCGATACCGGTACGTCGTTCGTCGCCCCGCGCGACGAGCCCGAACGCCTGCTCGCGGCGATCTGGCAGCAGGTGCTGCGTCGCGAACAGGTCGGCGTCGACGACAACTTCTTCGACCTCGGCGGCCACTCGCTGGCGGCGATGCACATGGCGGCGCGCGTGACCCAGGCCTTCGGCGTGGAACTGCCGCTGCGCGAGGTCTTCGAGGCGCCGACGCTGGCCGCGCTCGCGCGCGCCATCGGCACCGCGCGCGGCGATGCCGTGCGTTTCGACGCCGGCAGCCTGCCGCGCGTACCCGACGGCGAGGAGCGCCCGCTGTCGCACGCGCAGCGCCGGCTGTGGTTCCTCACCCGCATGGAGCCGGGCAATCCGTTCTACAACCTGCCGGCGGCGATGCTGCTGGACGGTCGCATCGACACGGATCGCCTGCACGCCGCGCTGCAGACGCTGATCGATCGCCATGCCGCGCTGCGCACGGTGTTCCGCGAAGTCGATGGCCACCCGCGCCAGCGCGTGCTGCCGCAGGCGACGGCCGACCTGCCCGTGGTCGACCTCACGTCGCTGCCGGTCGATCAGGCCGTGGCGCAGGCGCGCGAACTCGCGCGTCGCGAGGCCGAGGCGCCGTTCGACCTCGCGCGCGGGCCGCTGCTGCGCGGCCTGGTCGCGAAGCTGCCGGACGGTCGCGATGCGCTGATGGTGACGATGCACCACATCGTCGCCGATGGCTGGTCGATGAATGCGCTGGTGGGCGAGCTGAGTGCGCTGCTCGCCGGCACGCCGCTGCCGACCGCGGTGCCGCTGAAGTACATCGAGGTCGCGCAGTGGCAGAACGCGCTGCTCGAAGGCGAGGCGCTGCAGCGCCAGCGCGACTACTGGTGCACGCAGCTGGGCGGCGAACTGGTGCCGCTGGAACTGCCCGCCGATCGTGCGCGTCCGCCGGTGCTGAGCTATCGCGGCGACACCCGCGGCCGGCGTCTGCCGCCGGCGCTGGCGACCGCGCTGCGCAGTCTGGCGCGTGCGCACAACGCGACGCTGTTCATGGCGCTGCTGGCCGCGTACAAGGCGCTGCTTGCGCGCCTCGGCGGGCAGGCGGACATCGTGGTCGGCACGCCGATTGCTGGTCGCCGCGATCCGGCGCTGGAAGCGGTGGTCGGCTTCTTCGTCAACACGCTGGTGCTGCGCACGCAGGTGGACCGGGCGTCGGGCTTCGCCGACCTGCTGGGCCGCGTGCGCGAGACGGCGCTCGGTGCGTGGTCGCATGCCGACTATCCGTTTGACATGCTGGTCGAAGACCTGAACCCGCCGCGCGAGATGGGCCGGCATCCGGTGTTCAACGTCTTCTTCACCCTGCAGAACGAGATGGAGCGCGCGGCCGACGGCAGCGGCTTTGCCGGTTACGGCACGCAGGCGCTGTCGGAGGCGCCGCCGTTCGCGAAGTTCGACCTGTCGATGTTCGTCAGCGAAGTCGACGACACCCTGCTGGTGCAACTGGAGTACAGCACCGACCTGTTCGATGCCTCGCGCATCGACCGCATGCTCGCGCAGTTCGAGCGCCTGCTGGAAGCAGCGGTCGCCGATCCGGCACGGTCGCTCGATCGCGTCGGCCTGCTCGGCGCCGACGAATACCGGCGGTGGGTCGGCGAGTTCAACGCGCGCGCCGATCGCGAACCGCCGCTGGGCGGCGTGCACCGGCTGGTCGAGGCGATGGCAGCCCGCGATCCGGACCGCATCGCGGTGATCGACGGCGATGTCGTCGTGACCCGCAGCGATCTCGATGCCCGTGCCGATCGCCTGGCCGCGCAGCTGCGCAGCCGCGGCGTGCGTCGCGAGACCTGCGTCGCGCTGCTGATGGACCGTTCCATCGCCGCGGTCGTGGCGATGCTCGCGGTACTGAAGGCCGGTGCGACCTACGTGCCGCTGGATCCGGACTACCCGGCCGCGCGCCTGGAGCTGATCCTCGGCGATACCGCCGCGCCGTGCCTGCTCACGGTGCATGCGCACGCGGCGCAGGCCTATGCGTTGGCCGAGCAGGTGCCGTCGGTGCGCCAGGTGCTGGAGCTGCACGGCGACGGGCGCTGCGCCGAGACCGTGGAGGCATCCGCCTTCGCGCACGGCCACGACGCGCTGCCGTGCCAGGCGGCCTACGTGATGTACACCTCGGGCTCCACCGGCACGCCGAAGGGCGTGGTGGTGACGCATCGCGGCATCGCGCGCCTCGTGCACGACCCGCACTTCGTCGAACTCGACGACACCGACACGGTGCTGCAACTGGCGCCGCTGGGCTTCGACGCATCGACGCTCGAGATCTGGGGCGCGCTCTGCAACGGCGCGCAACTGGTGCTCGCGCCGGGCGGCACGCTGTCGCTGGAAGCCATCGGCGAGCAGTTGCGCAAACACCGGGTGTCGGTGCTGTGGCTCACCGCGGCGCTGTTCCAGCAAATGGTCGAGCACCGCGTCGGCGACCTCGCCGGCGTGCGCGAACTGCTGGCCGGTGGCGATGCGCTGCCGCTGCGCCAGGTGCGTCGTTTCCTCGAAGCCTGCCCGGGCAATCGCCTGATCAACGGCTACGGCCCGACCGAGAACACCACGTTCTCCACGACGCATCCGCTGACGATGGTCGACGTGCAGGCCGGCGCGGTGCCGATCGGTCGGCCGATCGACGGCTCCAGCGCCTACGTGCTGGACGACGCCGGCCAGCCACAGCCGGTCGGCGTGCCCGGCCAGCTGTACGTCGGCGGCGCCGGTCTCGCGCGCGGCTACCTCGGACGTCCGGGCCTCACTGCCGAACGTTTCGTGCCGCATCCGTATCCGCGCCAGCCGGGCGAGCGCCTGTACGCGACCGGCGACATCGT
Source organism: Lysobacter sp. DMC104 (assembly GCF_056313665.1). NCBI lineage: Bacteria > Pseudomonadati > Pseudomonadota > Gammaproteobacteria > Lysobacterales > Lysobacteraceae > Lysobacter > Lysobacter sp. DMC104. The sequence goes on from NZ_JBQUZW010000007.1 coordinate 134,399, forward strand.
GCGCCTGCGCGAGGACGGCACGCTCGAGTTCATCGGTCGCGCCGACGGGCAGGTCAAGGTCCGCGGCCATCGCATCGAACTCGGCGAGATCGAAGCGGTGCTCGCGCGGCATCCGGCGGTGCGCGAAACCGCGGTGCTCGCGCGCCGCAGCGGCGAGCAGGGCGAACGCCAGCTCGTGGCCTACGTCGCGGCCGAGCCGCCGCTGTCGGCCGACGCCGTGCGCGAGTTCCTGCGTGCGTCGCTGCCCGATTACCTCGTGCCGACGCGCGTGGTGTCGCTCGAACGGCTGCCGATGACCCGCAACGGCAAGGTCGATCGCAATGCGCTGCCGGCGCCGGACGACGCCGCACCCGCGCGCGATCGGCCGCTCGCCGGCGCGCGCAACGACGCCGAGCGCGCGCTGGTGCAGGCGTGGCAGTCGGCGCTGGGCAAGGCCGAGGTCGGGATCGACGACAACTTCTTTGATCTCGGCGGCGACTCCATCCTCAGCCTGCAGATCGTCGCGCGCCTGCACGACCAGGGCTGGCACGCCAGCCCGCGCCTGCTGTTCCTGCACCAGACCATCGCCGAACTCGCGCCGCACCTGGAGCGTCGCGGCGGTGCCGATCCGGCGCAGCCGGTCAGCGGCGACGTCGCGCTCACGCCGATCCAGCACTGGTTCTTCGGTCACGGCTTCGCCGTGCCCGGCCACTGGAACCACGCGGTGCTGCTGGCGCACGCCGGTGCGTTCGATGCCGACGTCCTGCGCGAGGCGCTGCAGGCGCTGCTCGAACACCACGACGCGCTGCGCCTGGGCTATCGCGCCGAGGGTGGACGCTGGGCGCAGTACAACGCGCCGCCGGGGGCGCCGGTCGCCTTCGAGGTCGTGGACCTGTCGGCGCACGCCGATGCCGCGGCCGCGCTCGCGCAGGGCATCGAACGCATCCAGTCGGCCGACGCTCTCGACGGTCCGCTGATGCGCGTCGGCCTGTTCCGCCTGCCGGACGGCAGCGAGCGCCTGCTGGTGGTGGTGCATCACCTCGCGATCGACGCGGTGTCGTGGCCGATCCTGCTGCAGGATCTCGCGACGGCCTATGCGCAGTTGCAGTCCGGTGCGCCGATGACGCTGCCGTCGCGCACGACGTCGTATCAGGCGTGGGCTGCGCGACTCGTCGAACTGGCCGAGGCCGGGCACTGGGATGCTGAGCGCGAGCACTGGCGTCGCATCGCGATCGCCGCAGCGCAGCCGAAGCCGTTCACCGCGACCGAACTCGACCCGGCGACGTCGGGCGATGCGGTCGAGTGGCACGGCACGCTGTCGGCCGACGTCACCGCCACCCTGCAGGACGCGTCGCGCCAGCAGCGCGGCACGCAGGTGCAGGCGCTGCTGCTCACCGGCCTGATGCGGGCGCTGCGGCGCTGGCGCGGCGCCGATGCGCTGGTGGTCGACATCGAAGGCCACGGTCGCGAAACCGACCTGCCGGGCTTCGAAGGCCTCGACCTTTCGCGCACGGTCGGCTGGTTCACCGCACTGTATCCGGTGGCGCTGGCGTTGCCCGCACACGGCGACACCGGCGACGACCTCGCGCAGGTGAAGACCGCGCTGCGCGACGTGCCGAATCGCGGCCTCGGCTGGGGCGCGCTGCGCCACCTCGCCGCCGATCCGGTCATCGCCAGTGCGCCGACGCCGCTGCTGTGCTTCAACCATCTCGGCCAGCACAACAGTGCGACGGGCGAGGGCGAAGCCGCGCTCGGCCCGGCGCCGGAACCGGTGGGCACGCTGATGGCGGCGCCCAACCGGCGCACGCACGCGCTGACGCTGACCACGCGGATCGAGGACGGCGTGCTGCAACTGCATCTGTCCTACGCGCAGGGTCGCTTCGACGCGGGCGACATCGCCGCGTTCGGCGCGCTGCTGGGTGAGGAACTGCAGCGCGTCGCCGAGCACGCCGCCAACCCGGACAACGCCCGCCTCGACGCGGCCGACATGGACCTCCTGCACCTGTCGCAGGACGAGCTGGACAACCTTTTCGACTGACCATGAACGATCTCCTCACTCCTGCGAACGTCGCCGACGTTTATCCGCTGTCGCCGATGCAGAAGGGCATGCTCTTCCATTCGGTCTACGAACCCGGTTCTTCGGTCTACGTCGAACAGCTGTCGCTGCGGCTCGCCGGTGCGATCGACCACGACGCCATGGCCCAGGCCTGGCAGCACGTGGTCCGCGCGAACGAGCTGCTGCGCACCGTGTTCCGCTGGCGCAAGCTCGCGGAGCCGGCGCAGGTGGTGCTGAAGCAGCGACCGTTCGCGATGGACATCGTCGAACTGGACGCCGCGCCCGGCACGCCGCAGGAAGACGCGGCGCTGGAGGAATTCCTGCGCCGCGACCGGCACACGCCGATGCCGCTGGACACCGGTCCGCTGATGCGGGTGACGCTGCTGCGCGCCGGCGGCGAGGACCGCTGCCTGGTGTGGGCGTTCCACCACATCCTGCTCGACGGCTGGAGCATGCCGCTGCTGCTCGGCGACCTGATGTCCGCCTACGACGCACTGCGTCGCGGCGAGCGTCCGCGCACGCCGCCGCGTGCGCCGTTCCGCGACTACATCGCGTGGCTGCGCAAGCAGGACCCGCAGGCCGCGCAGGACTACTGGCGCGGCCGGCTGCAGGGCCTGCACACGCGTCTGCCGCTGCCGCTGGCGCGTCGCGACGACCTGCGCGAGTTCGCCGACGTCGGTGAAGTGGCGTTGACGCTGGATGCGGATCTCTGCGCCGACATCACCCGCAGCGCGCGCCAGTGGCGCGCCGCGCCGAACGCCGTGTTCCAGGCCGCGTTCGCGGTGCTGCTGTCGCGGCTCGCCGGCACCGGCGACGTGGTCTGGGGCACCACGGTGTCCGGTCGTCCGCACGACCTCGCCGGCGTCGAGCAGATGATCGGCCAGTTCACCAACACCCTGCCGCTGCGCGTGCAGTGCGAGGCCGACACCCCGGCCGAGGCGCTGGTGGCGCAGTTGCAGCAGCGGATCGCCGAGATGTCGCAGCACGCGTGGCTGGAATTGCCGCGCCTGCGCGAGTTCACCGCGCTGCCGGGCAACGAGCCGTTCTTCCAGATCCTGTTCGTGTTCGAGAACTTCCCGGTCAACAGCGCCGCCAGCGACGGCGGCATGCAGCTGGCCGGCGTGCGCTTCGCGGAGATGACCAACTTCCCGCTGACCGTGATCGCCGCGCCCGCGGGCGACGGCTACGTGGTCCGCGCCGAGTACGCGCGAGAAGCCTACGACGAAGCCGCCGCGCAGCAGCTGATGGCGCTGTACGGCCGCGTGCTGCGCGGGCTGGTCCGCGGTGCCGCCGCCTGCGTCGGCGACCTGCCGCTGCTGGAAGACGCGCAGGCCGCCGACATCGCGCGCCGCGACGGCGCCCCGCGCACGACGCTGCCGGTCAGCGACGATCTCGCCAGCCGCATCGCACGGCAGGCCGAGCGCGATCCGCAGCGCGTCGCCGTGACCTGCGGCGACGATGCGATCACCTACGGCGAGTTGCTTGCGCGCGCGCGCCGCCTCGCGCAGCACCTGCGCACGCTGGGCGTCGGCCCCGAAGTGCCGGTGGCGCTGTGCCTGGAGCGTTCGGTCGACGCCATCGTGGCAGTGCTCGCGGTGCTGGAAGCCGGCGGCGCTTATCTGCCGATCGAGCCGCACCTGCCGGACGATCGCGTGCAGTGGATGCTCAGCGACAGCGGCGTGCAGATCGGCATCGGCCACGGCGCGGCCACGCAGCGCCTGCGCGACGCACTGCCGCACGTGGTCTGCCTCAACGCCGACGCACAGGCGATCGCCGCGCAGCCGGCCGCGCCGGTCGTCGTCGCGCGCCACCCGCAGCAACTGGCCTACATCATCTACACCTCGGGCAGCACCGGCCGACCGAAGGGCAGCCTGATCACCCAGGCGAACGCGCTGCGCCTGTTCGATGCGTGCGATGAACAGTTCCGCTTCGACGCGAACGACACCTGGACGATGGTCCATTCGTACGCGTTCGACTTCTCGGTGTGGGAAATCTTCGGCGCGCTGCTGCACGGCGCGCGCCTGGTCGTGGTGCCATCCGTGGTCGCACGCTCGCCGCGGGACCTGCTGACGCTGCTGCACGACACCGGCACGACGGTGCTGTCGCAGACGCCGTCGGCGTTCACCGCGCTGCTGCAGGCCGCCGGCGCCGCCGATGACTGGCGCTGGAGCGGGCCGCTGCGCTACGTGGTGTTCGGCGGCGAAGGCCTCGACACGCGCGCGCTGGCACCGTGGTTCCGCCACCGGCAGCACGGTGCGGGCCGGCTGATCAACATGTACGGCATCACCGAGACCACGGTGCACGTGACGCTCCGCGACGTGCCGGTCGAGGACGCCGGTGATCGTGCCGAACCCGCGGTCGGTCTGCCGCTGTCCGACCTGTCCTGCGTGATCGCCGACGCGCGCGGGCAACTGCTGCCCGACGGCGTGGCCGGCGAGATCCTCGTCGGCGGCGACGGCCTGGCGCGCGGCTATCTCGGTCGCCCGGGGCTCACCGCCGAACGCTTCATCCCCGACCCGTACAGCGGCCGTCCCGGCGCGCGCCTGTACCGCAGCGGTGACCTCGGTCGTCGCAACGCGCGCGGTGAGCTGGAACACCTCGGCCGCATCGACCAGCAGGTGAAGATCCGCGGCTTCCGCATCGAACTGGGCGAAATCTCGACCGTCGCCGCGTCCGCACCGGGCGTGCAGCGCGCGGTCGCGCTGGCGCGTCCGGGCCCCGACGGCGCCAAGCGCCTGGTCGCGTGGGTGCAGCCGGCCGAGGGCCACGTGGTCGACATCGCCGAGGTGCGTCGCCATTTGCAGGATCGCCTGCCGGACTACATGGTGCCGGCCGCGATCGTGGAGGTCGCCGGCTTCTCGCTGACCGCCAACGGCAAGCTCGACACCAGCGCGCTGCCCGATCCCGACGCCGCCGCGCTGGTGCAGCGTCCGTACGAAGCGCCGCTGCCCGGCATCGAGACGCAGATGGCCGCGGTGTGGTCGGAGCTGCTGTCGGTGCCGCGCATCGGTCGCGACGACAATTTCTTCGAGCTCGGCGGCCATTCGCTGCTGGCGCTGTCGCTGTCCGAGCGTCTGCGCAAGGTCGGCATCGCGGTCGACGTGCGCACGCTGTTCGAGCAGCCGACGCTGCGCGAACTCGCCGCCGCCGTGGCGCCCGACGCGCCGGCGGCGCCCGAGGTGCCGCCGAACCGCATCCCCGCCGATTGCACGCGGATCACGCCGGACATGCTGCCGCTGGTGACGCTGTCGCAGGAGGCGATCGATCGCATCGTCGCCACCGTGCCGGGCGGCGCGGCCAACGTGCAGGATCTCTATCCGCTGGCGCCGCTGCAGCAGGGCATGTTCTTCCACCATGTCGGCAGTGCCGAGGGCGACCCGTACCTGCTCGGTGCGCTGCTGTCGCTGGAACAGCGCGAGATGGTCGACGACTACCTGCGTGCCCTGCAGGCGGTGCTGTCGCGGCACGACATCCTGCGCACCTCGGTGCAGTGGGAAGGGCTGGAATCGCCGGTGCAAGTGGTCTGGCGCCACGCCGACCTGCCGGTGCAGGAATACGCGCTCGACCCGGCCGACGGCGACATCGGCGAGCAGCTGTGGGCGCGCGTCGACCCGTTGCACCACCGCATCGACCTGCGCACCGCGCCGCTGATGCGCGTGGCGCTGGCGCACGATGCCGTGCAGGGTCGCTGGCTGCTGGCGATGCAGTATCACCACCTCGCGATCGACCACACCGCGATGGAAGTGCTGCAGCGCGAAGTGCACGCGTACATGGTCGGTCGCGAAGCCGAACTGCCGCCGCCGCAGCCGTTCCGCCAGTTCGTCGCGCAGACGTTGTCGGGCGACGAGACCGCCGAGCACAAGGCCTTCTTCACCAAGCAGCTCGGCGACATCGACGCCCCGACCGCGCCGTTCGACCTGCTCGACGTGCAGGCCGGCGGCATGGACGTGCGCGAAGCGCGGCTGCCGGTCGATCCGGCGCTGACCCGTCGCCTGCGCGAACGCGCGCGCCTGCTCGGCGTGAGCGCGGCCAGCCTGCATCACCTCGCGTGGGCGCTGGTGCTGGCGCGCACGACCGGCCGCCGCGACGTGGTGTTCGCGACCGTGCTGTTCGGTCGCCTGCAGGGCGGCCAGGACGCGCTGCGCTCGCTCGGCATGTTCATCAACACGTTGCCGATCCGCTTCTCGCTGGACGACACCGGCGTACGCGAGGCCGTGCGCCAGGCGCAGGCCACGCTGTCGGAGCTGCTGCGCCACGAGCACGCTTCGCTGGCGCTCGCGCAGCGCTGCAGCGGCGTGGAGCCGCCGGCGCCGCTGTTCACGACGCTGCTGAACTACCGCCACGGCGATCTGCCGCCGGAGACCGAGGACGACGCGTCGGCGCCGGTACGCCTGCTGCGCGCGCACGAGCGCACCAACTACCCGCTGCTGCTGTCGGTCGACGACGGCAGCGAGGGCTTCTCGTTGACCGCGCAGGCGCAGCGGCCGATGGATCCCGCGCGCATCTGCGCCTACATGCACCAGGCGCTGCAGGATCTGGTACAGGCGCTGGAGCAGGAACCGGCGCGCCCGTGGCGCACGCTCGACGCGATGCCGGCCACCGAACGCGCGCAACTGCTGGCTGCGGCCAGCGGCCCGCGCGTCGCCGGCACCGGGCTGGTGCATGCGCGTGTCGACGCGCAGGTCGCGCGCACGCCGGACGCCATCGCGGTGAGCATGGGCGATCGCCACCTGACCTATCGCGAACTCGACACCCGCGCCACGCGTCTCGCCAAGCGCCTGCGTGCGCTGGGCGTCGGCCCGGATGCGCGCGTGGCGATCTGCTGCGAACGTTCGCCGGAACTGGTCGTCGGCGTGCTCGGCATCCTCAAGGCCGGTGCCGCCTACGTGCCGCTGGACGTGGCGCATCCCGCGCAGCGCATCGCGCGCATGCTCGAGGATTCCGCGCCGCTGGCCGTGCTGACCGGCGGGGCAGGGCATGACGCCGTCGCCGCGCTGTCGCCGTCGATGCCGCTGCTCTCGCTCGATGCCGAAGGCGACGAGACCGATGATGGCATCGCGCTGTCCGTGCCGGACCTGCGCGACGATCACCTCGCCTACGTGATCTACACCTCCGGTTCCACCGGCCAGCCCAAGGGCACGGCGATGCCGCATCGCGCGCTCGCCAACCTGCTGGCGTGGCACGAAGGTCGCGAGACCGGCACGCCGCCGGTGACGCTGCAGTTCGCGTCGATCGGCTTCGACGTCGCGTTCCAGGAAATCTTCACCACGCTCGCCGTCGGCGGCCGTCTGGTGATGATCGAGGACACCGCGCGCTTCGATCCCGAACGCCTGCGCGCCGTGCTGTGCGAACAGCAGGTCACGCGCCTGTTCCTGCCGAACGCCGCGCTGCGCATGCTGGCCGAAGCCAGCCAGAACGGCGGCGACGGCGCGTGGCCGGACACCATCCGCGAGATCATCACCGCGGGCGACCAGCTCAAGATCACCCCGGCGGTGCTCCATCTGCTGCGCCGCTTCGACGGCTGCGTGCTCGACAACCATTACGGCCCGACCGAGACCCACGTCGTCACCGCGTACCGCCTCGAAGGCGATCCGGCGACGTGGCCGGCGCTGCCGGCGATCGGCCGCCCGCTGCCGGGCGTGCGCGCCTACGTGCTCGACGGCGAAGGCCGGCCCGCGCCGACCGGCGTGCCCGGCGAACTCGTGATCGGCGGCATCGCGGTCGCACGCGGCTACCTGCACCAGGACGCGCGGACCCGCGAACGCTTCCTCGCCGATCCGTTCGACGCCACGCCCGGCGCGCGCATGTACCGCACCGGCGACCTCGTGCGCTGGCGTGCGGACGGCGAACTGGAATACCTCGGTCGCAACGATTTCCAGATCAAGATCCGCGGCCATCGCGTGGAGCCGGGCGAGATCGAGACCCGCCTCGCCGCGCATCCTGCGATCCGCGAAGCCGCGGTGCTGGCGTTCGAGGACGGCGCCGATCGCCGCCTCGTCTGCTACTTCACCCATGCCGGCGACGCACCGCCCGACGCGGGCACGCTGCGCGACCACGTGGCCGCGACGCTGCCCGAATACATGGTGCCCGCCGCGTTCGTGCCGATGGCGGCGCTGCCGCTGTCGCGCAACGGCAAGCTCGACCGTGCCGCGTTGCCGGCACCCGATGCACAGGCGCTGGCGCAGCGCGCATTCCGTGCGCCCGCGACCGAGGCCGAGAGCCTGCTCGCCGGCATCTGGTCGGAGTTGCTGGTCGTCCCGCGCGTCGGTCGCGACGACAACTTCTTCGAACTCGGCGGCCATTCGCTGCTCGCGATCCGGTTGGTCAACCGCTGGAGCATGCTGACCGGCGGGCAGATGGCGATGCGCGACGTGTTCGAGGCGCGCAATCTGCTCGAACTGGCCGCACGTGCCACCGGCACTACGCACGTGCTGGCGCCGATCGAGCCGCTGCCGCCGTCCGACTGCCATCCGCTGTCGCATGCGCAGCGTCGCATCTGGTTCCAGGTGCAGCTGGAAGGCGCGGAAGAGGCCTACAACATGCCGTCGGCGGTGCGCGTGCGCGGGCCGCTCGACACGGCATCGCTGGCGCGCAACCTCGAACGGCTGGTCGCGCGCCACGCGGCGCTGCGCACCACGTTCATCCCGCTCGATGGCGAGCCGATGCAGTGGGTCGCCGACCACGTCGACGTGCCGCTGCCGCTGCACGATCTGACGACGCTGCCCGCGGATGCGCGTGAACAGTTGGCGCGCGAACAGTTGGCTGCACTCGCGATCGAGCCCTTCAACCTCGAAACCGGCCCGCTGCTGCGCGGCGGCATCTGGCGGCTCGGCGAAGACGACCACGTCGTCGCGCTGGTCGTGCATCACATCGTCAGCGACGGCTGGTCGCTGGAACTGCTGGTTGATGAACTGTGCGAAGGCGAGGGCGATGCGCCCGCGCCGCTGCAGTACGTCGATTACGCCGCCTGGCAGCGCCAGCGCATGGACAGCGGCGAGTTCGAGCCGCAGCGTCGCTACTGGCACGCCGCCGTCGCCGAGCCGCCGGTGCCGCTGTCGCTGCCGCTGGATCGCCCGCGCGGCGCACTGCACGGCTTCCGCGGCTCGCGCACGCGACTCGCGCTGCCGGCCGACACGCACGCCGCGATGCTCGCGTTCGCCGCGCGCCACGGCGCCAGTCCGTTCATGGTGATGCTGGCGGCGTGGAACCTGCTGCTGCATCGCTGGTGCGGGCAGGACGACATCATCGTCGGCGTGCCGGTGGCCGGTCGCCAGCACCCGCAGCTGGAGCGCATGCTCGGCGTGTTCGTCAACACGCTGCCGCTGCGTACGCGGTTGGCGAATGCCGCCGGCTTCGACGCGCTGCTGCAGGGCGTGCGCCAGACCGTGATCCACGGCCTCGCGAACCAGGACTATCCGTTCGAGTCGCTGGTCGGCGAGATCTCGATCGAACGCGACCTCAGTCGCCAGCCGCTGTTCGACACCAGCTTCGCCTGGCAGACCGCGGCGCAGAAGGCGACGACCTCGCGCGACGACGTGCCGGTGCAGGTCGAGAACTTCGATTTCCCGTTCGAACGCAGCAAGTTCGATCTCGCGATCACCGTCGCGCACGACGAGGCCGCGACCCAGGTCGAACTGGAATTCAACACCGACCTGTTCGACATTGACACCGCCGTGCGCATGCTCGACAGCCTGCGCACGCTGCTGTCGGCGGCGCTGGCCGCACCGTCGACGCCGCTGCGCGCGCTGCCGGTGATGGCGGCCGCCAGCGAGCACGAGGTGCTGCATGCGCTGGGCGGTGCGCGCAGCCGCTTCGATGACGTGGGCGATCTGGCCCGCGCGCTCGACGCGGCCGCGGTGCGGCATGCCGCGCGCCCGGCGGTGAGCTTCGGCGGCAGCACGCTCACGTACGCCGAGCTGCATGCACAGGCCAACCGCCTCGCGCAGCACCTGCGTGCGCTGGGTGTCGGTCCCGAACAGCCGGTGGCGATCTGCCTGCCGCGTTCGGCGGAGATGATCGTCGCGATCCTCGGTGTGCTGAAGGCCGGTGGCGCGTACCTGCCGATCGAGCCGGATTATCCGGACGACCGCGCGGCGTTCATGGTGGCCGATGCCGGCGCGCGCGTCGCGATCGGCCGCGGTCCGACCGCGGAGCGCATGCGCGCCTGGGCGTCCGAGGTGGTCTGCCTCGAACGCGATGCCGCGACGCTGGCCGCGCAGCCCGATGCCATGCCCGAGCCGCTGCATGGCCCGGACTCGCTGGCCTACGTGATCTTCACCTCGGGTTCGACCGGCCGTCCGAAGGGCACGCTGCTGACGCACCGCAACGCGATGCGCCTGTTCGCGGCCTGCAACCAGCGTTTCGCATTCGACGAACGCGACGTGTGGACGCTGTTCCACTCGGTCTGCTTCGACTTCTCGGTGTGGGAGATCTTCGGTGCGCTGCTGCACGGTGCCCGCCTCGTGGTGGTGCCGCAGGCGATCGCGCGCTCGCCGATGGAGTTCACCGGTCTGATGCGCCAGCACGGCGTGACGGTGCTGTCGCAGACGCCGTCGGCGTTCGGACGCCTGCTCGACAGCTCCGCGCTGGCCGATGACTGGGCGTGGACGTCGGCGATCCGCTACGTCGTGTTCGGCGGCGAGGCGCTGGAGCACGCCGCGCTGCGGCCGTGGTTCGCGCATCGCGTGAATCCGCAGTCGAAGCTGATCAACATGTATGGCATCACCGAGACCACGGTGCACGTCACCTGGCGCGAGGTGCAGCCGGAAGACGTGACCGCGCCGCCCGCGCGCCGCGTCGGCGGTCCGCTGGCCGATCTCGCGCTGTATGTGCTCGACGCGGATGCGCAGCCGGTGCCGGTGGGCGTGTGCGGCGAGATCTACGTCGGCGGCGCCGGCCTCGCGCGTGGCTACGCCGGACGCCCGGGCCTCACTGCGCAGCGGTTCGTGCCCGATCCCTTCAGTGGCGAACCGGGTGCGCGGCTGTACCGCAGCGGCGATCTCGCGCGCTGGCGTGCCGACGGCGACCTCGAATACATGGGGCGCGCCGACCAGCAGGTGAAGATTCGCGGCCACCGCATCGAACCGGGCGAGATCGAAGCGGCGATGCTGGCGCACGAGACCGTCACCGGCGCCGCGGTGCTGGTGACGAAGGATCGTGCGCAGCGCGACGGCCTGCTGATGTACTACACCGGTCCGGAGCCGATCTCGACCACCGCGCTGCGCGCCTTCCTCGGTCGCACGCTGCCGGAGTACATGTTGCCGCTGGGCTTCGTGCATCTGCACGAGTTCCCGCTGACCAACAACGGCAAGCTCGATCGCGCGAAGCTGCCCTACCTGCAGGCGGTGCGGCCGGAGCTGGACACGCCGTATGTCGCGCCGCGCAACGAGGTGGAAACGCAGCTCGCCGCGATCTGGCGCGAAGTGCTGGGCGTCGATCGCATCGGCATCCACGACAACTTCTTCGATCTCGGTGGCGAATCGTTCAGTGCCTACCGCGTCATGGCGCGCGTTGCGTCGGACATGGGCCAGGATCTGCCGGTGTCGGCGATCTTCCAGGCGCAGACCGTCTCGGAGATGGGCGAGCGCGTGCACGCGGCGATCGATGCGTCCGACGAGCGCATGCTGGTGCAGTTGCAGGCCGGCGCGCCGGGTCGCAGACCGTTCTTCTGCGTGCATCCGGCCGGCGGCGACGTGCTCGGCTTCCAGGACCTCGCGCGTGCGCTGGGCACCGAACAGCCGTTCTACGGGCTGCAATCGCACGGCCGTTTCCTCGATCCGCAGGCGAATGCCAGCATCGAGGCGATGGCCGCGGCCTACGTGCGCGAGGTGCGCACGATGCAGCCGGAAGGTCCGTACCTCCTCGGCGGGCATTCGATGGGCGCCGCGGTGGCGTTCGAGATGGCGCGCCAACTGGATGCCGCGGGCCAGCGCATCGGCGTGCTCGCGCTGATGGATGGCGAGGCGCAGAGCGCGAACGGCCTGCTCGACACGCTGATGCTGGTCTGCGACACGTTCGAGCTGGGCATCGGCCGCGCCGAGCTGGAAGCGGTGCCGGATCACGCGAAGATGGACCACGTCATGCGCAAGAGCAAGAAGCGCTTCGCGCGCGTGCTCGAGATCGCGTACGACCTCGACATCCTGCCGCGCGGTTTCCGCACCCGCGACGCCGAGCAGTTCATGGCGCGCATCGCCAGCAACATCGACTTGGCGCTGCGCTATCGCCTCCAGCCGCTGGCGCAGCCGGCGGTGCTGTTCATCGCCGAGGAAGCCTCGGAGAACACGCCGCCGGTGAACGTCGACCTGTGGCGCGCGTACACGCCGGGCGGTCTGACCGTCATCCCGGTGCCGGGCAACCACCTGACGCTGGTGAAGCGACCGCACGCGACCACGCTGGCGGCGCGCCTCGCCGAACTGTTCTGCGCCGTCGATGCGCAGGAAGGCACCGCCCGCGATGCGCGGGAAGCCGAACTGACGACGCCCTGACCGGCGGTCCGATCACCGACTCCCCAAGCACACACGACAAGCACACACGACTTTCGAGGAACCACCCATGACCCATGACGACATCCGCGCGACCGCCCTGCAGGTGCTGGCGTCGCAGCTCAAGCTCGACGTCGACCCGGCCACGATCACCGACGACCGCAGCACCGACAGCCTCGGCATGAGCTCGCTCAAGCTGATGAACATGATGTACGACCTCGAGGAGGCCTTCGCCATCGAGCTCGATCCCGAGGAAATGCTGGAGCTGTCCACCGTCGGCGAGATCGTGGCGACGCTGTGCCGCAAGCTCGACGCGCGCGACGGCGCCGTCGCCGCCTGAGCCCGGGACACGCGACGATGCGCTGGGCGGTGTTGACCTGGGGAACGCGCGGCGACGTGCAGCCGCTGCTGGCCTTGGCCGGCGGCCTGCGCGCGCGCGGCGACAGCGTGCGTTTCGGCGCACCGGCGGCGCATGCCGATCTGGTGCGTCGCCATGGGTTCGCGTTCCACGCCCTGGGCAGCCCGATGGCCGCGGCCGCCTACCGCGGGATGATGGACGGGATGCACGCGGAGGCGAATCCCCGCAAGCAGAACCGCGCGCTGCTGCAGCAGGTGCTGCTCGGCGATCTCGATCGCCTGTTCGCCGATTGCCGCGACGCCGCGGCCGACTGCGACGTCGTGATCACGCACTGGTTGCAGGTCGGCGGCGGGCTGGCCGCCGAGTCGCTGGGCCTGCCGTGGGCGAGCGTCACGCTGAATGCGGCGGGCATCGGCTGCGAGCAGGCGATGGCCTCGCGCGAGGAACTGCGCGCGCGTCAGGGCTATTCGCGCTGGCTGTGGGGCGATCGCCTGTCCGAATTCCGCGCCGCGCACGGGCTGCGCCCGGTCGACGTGGTGGCCGACAGCGTCTATTCGCTGCGGCTGAACCTGGTCGCGGTCAGTCCGCGCCTCGTGCCCGAGTCGGCGCAGTGGTCGCCGCAGCATCGCGTGGTCGGCTTCCTCCACGGGGCCACGCACGATCCCGACTGGATGCCGGATCCCGCGCTCGCGGCGTTCCTGCAACGCCATCCGAAACCGGTCGTGGTGACGCTGGGCAGCAGCGCGGGCGACCACATCGACGCCAAGCTGCGCGTCGTGCTCGACGCGCTGGATCGCATGGGGCTGCCGGTGGTCGTGCAGGCGTTGATTGCCGATGCGCCGCCACCGTCCGTGCCCGCGCCCGAGCGCATGCACCTCGTCGGCGAACTGCCGCACGGCTGGCTGTTCCCGCAGGCGTCGTGCGTGATCCACCATGGCGGCGCCGGCGGCAGCGCCGCAACGCTGCGCGCGGGCGTGCCGTCGCTGGCGATGGGCAACCTGTTCGACCAGCCCTACTGGGGCCAGCTGCTGGCCGAGCACGGCCTGGCCGCGACGCCCATCGTCGAGACCGACATCGCGGTCGACACCGTGATCGAACGCATCCGCGACGCGCTGGCGCTGGCGCCCCGGTGCCGTGCCTTCGCCGACGATCCCGAGACCGAGCGCGGCGTGCACGACGCCGTGGACTGCCTGCACCGCGAGTACGCCTTCGCGGCGAGTGAGCCCACGCCCGTGGACGTCGTCGCGCCCGCTTCCGAACCCGTTTCCCTGTCCGCATGAACCGACCTCCTTCTCCCTGGATCACCCGGATGCCGGGTCCCGACGATGCGGCCGCGCGCGTGCGGCTGCTGTGCTTTCCCTATGCCGGCGGCGCGGCACACGTCTACGCCGACTGGCGGCAGGCGATCCCGCAGCAGGTGCTGCTGCAGGTGGTGCAATACCCCGGGCGCGGCGCGCGTTTCCGCGATCCGCCGCTGCGCCGCATCGACGAAATGGCGCTGGGCGTGGTCCACGCGCTGCAACGCGATCCCGACCCGCGGCCGCTGGTGTTCTTCGGCCACAGCATGGGCGCGCTGGTCGCGTTCGAGACCACCCGGCTGATGCGCCGCAGCGGCATGCGCCTGCCCGAGCGCCTGCTGCTGTCGGGCTACATCGCGCCGCACAGGCGCCAGCCGCGGCCGCCGATCCACGCCCTGTCCGATGCCGACTTCAGGGCCCGCCTGCGCGAGTACGAAGGCACGCCGTCGGAAGTGCTGGAACATCCGGAGCTGCTGGAACTGCTGATGCCGATGGTGCGCGCGGATTTCGAGGCGGTGGAAACCTACGTGCATGCGCCGGAAGGTCCGCTGCCGTGCCCGATCACCGCGTTCGGTGGACGCAGCGACGGCATGATCCCGGAGGCCGCGATCGAGGCCTGGCGCGACCACACGCGCGGCGAATTCCGCATGCACATGCACGAAGGCGGGCATTTCTTCATCCACACCGCACGCGACGCCGTGCTCGCGCAGGTCGCCGCCGAGCTCGAAGACGTCACTGGAACCCACGACGCGGCACCCGTCGCGTCGCCCTCATCCGCCATGGAGGCACTGCCATGAACACCACCACGCTGGACGCGCTGCCGGCGCTGCCGCGCCGCATCCGTCTGCCCGAACTGGGCGACTCCCTCGGCCATGCCGGCCGCCTCTACCTGCGCTACCTGTGGCGCTGGCTGGTCACCACGATCCTGATGGCGGTGACGATCGAGGTCTTCATACTGGTGCCGCAGGTCGGACTCGCGTTCAAGATCGCGGCCTCGGGCATCCTCGGCGCGCAGATCATGGCGATGTTCCAGGCTGCCGACCGAGGCGAGAAGCCGCGGCCGTGGCGCGTCTGGGCCGCGTTCGCGAAACCGGTGGGCATCACCGCCACGCTCGTGGCCGGCGTGTGGCTGCCGTTGTCCATCGCGTTGGCCTGGACCTTCTTCCAGGACGGCCAGCAGACCGTCGCCACGGTGCTCTCCAACCCCGGGAAGCTGACGCCGGAAGCGCAACTCCACTTCAAGATGGTGCTGTTCGTGGCCGCGATGCCGGTCACCTTCGTGGCCGCCGCGGTCGTGATCGGTCGGCTGCGCGGCTTCGCGGCACTCGCCGGCGCCGTGTCCGCCGCGCTGCGCAATCCGCTGCCGGTGCTGCTGCTGTCGGGCGGCACGATCGGGATGGAAGCGCTGATGGAGCGCCTGTTCCACGCCATCCCCGGTGCCGTCGGCATCGCCCTCGGCACGATCTGCACGCTGCTGCTGGTCACCGCGATGGCGGCATGGAGCTACGCGCTCGGCGCGCGCATCTTCGCGGCCGCGGGCGCTTCCGGCCCGACCGAATCCCGTTGACCGCCGCGGTGTCCGTGCGCGCCCGTCGCACGGATGCCCGACATCAATTTCCCGAAATCATCCTCGAACCGCAGGTGCGGAGAACACACGCATGAACCCCATCCTCCTTCTCGTCGCCGTCGCGCTGTCATTGCTGATGCTGCCCGTGCTCGCGCTGACCGTCCCGCCATTCCGGCGCGTCCTGCTCGGCCCGAAGATGTTCCCCGTCACCGCGGCCTGGGGCATGCGTTTCTCCGGGCACATGCTGCAGCTCGCACGCACGCTGCGCCTCGGTGGCAAGAACGGTGCGGCCGCGCCGGAGCTGATCGAAGCGCTGCGCAGCACCCGCGCCGGCAACCTCGAAGCGTTGCGCGATGCCTACCAGGCGCTGGATGCGCTGCCGACCGTGCAGCGCGGCATGCAGACGCTGGGCATCTCGTCGGTGTTCGACGTGCTGGCCAAGCCCGTGGCGAAGAAACCGTCGCCGTACACGCATCCGCTGCAAACGCCGCCGCTGTTCATCCCGGGCGTGCCTGCGCATGCCTTCTACGACGCCTCGCAGTTCGAATTCACCGAGCGTCTCGAGGCCGCGTATCCGCAGATCCGCGCCGAGCTTGAGAACGTGCTGGCCAACGAGCGCGAGAAGTTCCAGATGTATCGTGGCGGCCAGGGCAAGAAGCACGAAGGCTGGCACAGCTTCTACTTCTACCTGTTCGGCAAGCGCAACGAGGATTTCGCGAAGCTCTGCCCGGTGACGACGGCGGTGCTGGATTCGATCCCGCGCCTCGAGTACACGATGGCGATGTTTTCCGCGCTGAACCCGAAGGCCGGCCTGCCGCCGCACACCGGTCCGTTCAACGGCGTGCTGCGCGTGCACCTGCCGCTGATCGTGCCGCGCGACTGCACCGTCACCTGCGGCGGCGAGACCCGTGCGTGGGAAGAGGGCAAGGTGATGGTGTTCGACGACTCCTACGTGCACTCGGTGCGCAACGACAGCGACAGCGTGCGCGTGGTGCTGTTCTTCACCGTCTACCACCCCGCGTTCAGCGATGCCGAGGTGCCGGTGATCGAGCACTTCAACGATGCCTGGCAGACGCTGCCGGTCACGCGCCTGTGGGAGAAGATGCAGCACGACACCTCGAAGGGGCAGGTCGTGGTGAAGGCGCCGTCCGCGCAGCCGGCGCAGGCCTGATCCCGGAATCGACTGCATGTCCACGCGCATGACCACGCCGCCGAACACCTTCGACGAGATCCTGCGCCACCACGCGCAGGTGCAGCCGGAGCGTATCGCCTACACCTTCCTGCAGGACGGCGAGGAGGAGATCCGCACGCCGATCTCCTACGCCGAACTGGATCGTCGCGCCCGCGCCGTCGGTGCACGGCTGCAATCGCTGGCCGGCCTCGGCGAGCGCGCGCTGCTGCTGTTGCCGCCCGGGATCGACTACATCGTCGCGTTCATGGCCTGCCTGTACGCGGGCATGACCGCGGTGCCGGCGTACCCGCCGCGCAATGCGCGCAACCTGCCGCGGGTGAAGGCGATCGTGCAGGATTCGCAGGCCGTGGTCGTGCTGACCGTGGCGTCCGAGGAAGGACGCCTGCGCGCGCTGACCGCCGAGCTCGACGACATGCCGCCGCTGCACTGGGTGTCGGTGGACAGCGTGCCCGCCGACGACCATGCGCTGTGGCGGCCGTCGGGCTCGGACGGCGAGACGTTGGCGTTCCTGCAGTACACCTCCGGTTCCACCGGCGTGCCCAAGGGCGTGATGGTGTCGCACGCCAATCTGCTGGACAACTCGGAGCGCATCCGCCGGTTCTTCGAACTGGACGATGCGTCGACCTGCGCGTCCTGGCTGCCGCCGTACCACGACATGGGCCTGATCGGCGGCATCCTGCAGCCGCTCTACGTCGGCATCAGCTGCCACCTGATGTCGCCGGCGGCGTTCCTGCAACGGCCGCTGCGCTGGTTCGAGATGATCTCGCGCGAGCGCGCCACGCATTCGGGCGGCCCGGACTTCGCGTTCGACCTGTGCGCGCGCCGCATCTCGCCGGAGCAATGTGCGGGCCTCGATCTGTCGAGCTGGCGCGTTGCCTACAACGGCGCCGAGCCGGTGCGCGTCGGTACGCTCGATCGCTTCGCCACGGCGTTCGGCGGCGTCGGGTTCCGGCGCGAACACTTCCTGCCGTGCTACGGCCTGGCCGAAGCCACGCTGCTCGTCACCGGCGTGCCGGGCGTGGTGACGTACGCGGTCGATCCCGCGGCGCAGGAGCAGGGCCGCCTCGTCGCTTCCACGGCGGAGAACGCACGCACGCTCGTCGCCTGCGGCCCGATGGACGACAGCGTGGCGGTGGTCGACACCGCGACGCTGCAACCCTGCGCCGAAGGCGCGATCGGCGAGATCTGGGTGGACAACGGCGGCGTCGCCTGCGGCTACTGGCAGCGCGCGGAGGAAAGCGCCGCCGCGTTCGGCGCGCACATGGCCGATGGCCGCGGACCGTGGATGCGCACCGGCGATCTCGGCGCGGTGCTCGATGGTCGCCTCTACGTCACCGGCCGCATCAAGGATCTGGTGATCCTCGCCGGCCGCAATCTCTATCCCACCGACATCGAAGGTGTGGTGCAGACCTGCGGCGACGAACTGCGCCCGGGTTTCGGCGTCGCCTTCAGCATCGAGCACGAGGGCCAGGAGCGGCTCGTCGTTTTGCAGGAACTCGATTTCCGCCGCAAGGTCGACGCCGCCGAGATGTCGCAGCGCATCGCCGGCCGCGTCGCCGCGGTGTTCGAGGCGGTGCCGTACACGGTGCGACTGCTCAAGACCGGTTCGTTGCCGGTCACGTCCAGCGGCAAGCTGCGTCGTCGCGATGCGCGTGCGATGTACCTTGCCGGTGCGTTCGACGACGCACCCGGCCTGGTGCCGACGCCGCCCGCAGCTGCCGCGCCGCCCGCTGGCTCGGTCGGCGACTGGCTGGTGCAGCGCATCGCCACGCGGTTGCGCATCGCGCCGTCGGCCGTGGATCTGGATCGTCCGTTCGTCGAATTCGGCCTCGGTTCGGTCGAAGCGGTGGAACTGTGTGCCGCGCTGGAAACCTGGCTCGGTCGGCCGCAGCCGCCGACGCTGCTGTGGGATTATCCGAACATCCGCCTGCTGACGCAGCACCTGGAACCCGGCACTGTCGTGGCGCAACCCGAAGCGCGCGCAGTGGCGACGGGCGACCGCATCGCGATCGTCGGCATGGCCTGCCGCTTCCCGGGCGCTGACGACAAGGTCGCGTTCTGGCGATTGCTGCGCGACGGCGTCGACGCGATCACCGAAGTGCCGGCCTCGCGTTGGGACGCCGACGCACTCTTCAATGCGACGCCCGGCATGCGCGGCAAGTCGTGCACGCGCTGGGGCGGGTTCGTCGATGACGTCGAGCGCTTCGATGCGGCGTTCTTCGGCATCCCCGAAGCCGAAGCGCGCGAGATGGATCCGCAGCAGCGGATGCTGTTGCAGACCGCGTGGCATGCGCTGGAAGACGCGGCGATCCCGCCCGACACGCTGGCCGGCAGCGCCACCGGCGTGTACGTCGGCATCGGCAGCAACGACTTCGGTCGTCGACTGCACGGCAGGCTCGACGCGCTGACCGCGCTCAGCGGTACCGGCAACGCCGGCAGCATCGCCGCCAACCGCATCTCGTATCAGCTCGACCTGCTCGGCCCCAGCATGGCGGTGGACACCGCGTGCTCGGCGTCGCTGGTGTCGGTGCACCTCGCCTGCCAGGCGCTGCGCACGGGCGAGGTCGATCTCGCGATCGCCGGCGGCGTGAACGTCATGCTCGACGCGGACATGAGCGTGATCTTCTCGCAGGCCGGGATGATGGCCGCCGACGGCCGCTGCAAGACTTTCGACGCGCGCGCAGACGGTTACGTGCGCGGCGAAGGTTGCGGACTGGTCGTGTTGAAGCGGTTGTCCGATGCGCAGCAGGACGGCGATCCGGTGCAGGCGGTCATCGCCGGTTCGGCGGTGAGCCAGAGCGGGCGCAGTAACGGCCTGACTGCGCCGAGTCGCGTCGCGCAGATCGCGGTCGTGCGTCGCGCGCTGGCGCAGGCGGGCATCGCGCCGACACAGGTCGGCTACATCGAAGCGCACGGCACCGGCACCGCGCTGGGCGATCCGATCGAGATCCAGGGCCTCGCCGAAGCGCTGGGCAGCGAATCGCGCAGCGCGCCGTGCGCGGTGGGCTCGGTGAAGACCAACATCGGCCATCTCGAAGCCGCGGCGGGCATCGCCGGCCTGATCAAGACCGCGCTGATGGTGCGCCACGGCGAACTCGTGCCGCACCTGCATCTGCAGACGCTCAATCCGCGACTGCGCAAGACCGGCTTGCCCCTCGTCGTGGCGACGGAGCGTGCGCCGTGGTCGGGCGAGGGCGCGCCGGGCCGGATCGCCGGCGTCAGTTCGTTCGGCTTCGGGGGTTCCAATGCGCACGTGGTGCTGCACGAGGCGCCGACGGTCGAGGCAGGCGCGCGCGGCGAGGGGCCGCACCTGCTGGTGCTGTCCGCGCGCGACGACGCGGCGCTGCGCGCTTCGGCATCGCAGTGGCGCGACGCGCTGGGCGTGCTTGCCGAAGCAGACGTCGCCGACGCCTGCCGCGTCTCGCGCATCGGCCGCAGCGCACTGCCGGAACGTCTGGCGGTGTGGGGCGCCGACGCTGCCGCGTTGCAGGCCGCGCTCGCCGCGTTCCTCGACGGCGACGCGACCGCGGCGTGGACGCGCGGCAGCGTCGCACCGTCGGGAAATGCAGCCGATGCGATGGGGGATGCTCCGTCCGAGCCGTTCGCGAAGCTCGCACGCGACTGGGCGAACGGCGCGGCGGTGGACTGGTCGGCGCTGGACCCGCAGCGCGCACGGCGCGGGCTGGATCTGCCGTTGTATCCGTTCCGGTCGATCTGACCGCGCGATCGATGCCCGGGTCACCGCGATGGTGGCCCGGGCCGTTCAGCGGCGATACGCTGCCGTGAGCATCGTCAGTGGCCGCACCACTGGTCTTCGCAGGGAATGCCGTCGTTGTCGCCGTCGCTGAGCGTCCCCGCGCAATGGTGCAGGAACCATTGCGCCTCTTCGCACGAGGTCATTTCCTGGCAGCGGCTCCGGCCATCGCAGCGGAAGGCCGGTTGCGGGTTCACGATCGAAGGCGCGGACGACGGCGCCTGCGCTGGTGACGAAATCGCTTCGGGTGCAGCGGCCGGCACCTCGCTGCGTCCGAAGTACCAGCCGAGTGCGGCGCACACCGTCAGCACGAGGATCGCCGGCATGGCGCTGCGGCTTTTCCGCGATGTGCGCGTGCGGTCGCGCGTGTAGGCCTGTGCATGCGGGCGCGTGCTCGTGCGTGCAGGCGCGTACGCCGGCCGCTGCGCCTGCGCATGCGCCGAGGACGCGCGCGGCGTTGCGGGCGGTGGTGGGCGCATGAAATCCGTCGGCGGCACCGGCACGTCCCAGGTGATCGCGTGGCCCTGCTTGCGGCCGTCGCTGCCGGTGCGGATCTCGAACGACAGCGGGTCGCCCATCTGCGGGCGGCGGCCGCTGCGCGGGAATTCCGAGATATGCACGAACACCTCGACACCGCTCTCGCGCGTGCGCGCGAAACCGAAGCCGCGGTCGTCGTTCCATTTCACGAGCGTGCCCTGGGTGCGCATCGTGGTCGTCGTCCTTCCGTGGGTCAGTGATCCGCGAGGTCCTTCGCGTAGAAGGTATTGCAGCCGCCGTGGCCGGTGGCGCCGAGCGCCGCGTCGATGCGGCGGAAGCCGCTGCGCTCGTACAACCGCATCGCCGCGTCCATGCCGGTGAGCGTTTCGAGGTAGCAGCGGCGGAAGCCGAAATCGCGCGCAGCGTCGAGGCAGCGCGCCATCAGTGCCGCGCCCGCGCCGAGCCCGCGCAGCGTCGGCAGGAAGTACATCTTGCGCAGTTCGCAGGTGTCGGCGTCGCCGCCGGTGAGCGGCGCGACGCCGCCGCCGCCTTCGACCGTCCCGTCGCGCTCGACCACGAAATAGGCCGAACGCGGCGCGGCGTAGGCGCGCGTCATCCAGTCGACTTCCGGATCGCTGATCGCGAACCCGCAACCGGTGGCGCCGAACTCGGGCATGACCGTGCGGATGATCGCGGCGATGGCCGCGTCGTCGCGGGTTTCGATGGGGCGGATGACCAGGGTCGTCATGGGGCGGGCGGTTCGGCGGAAGGAGTGGGTGAAGCGGATGTGGGGAAGGTCGCGGCGGCATCCCGTGCGAACGCATACAGGCCCATCACCCAGGTCGTAGTGAGGACCAAGCGCCTGCTCCATGTCGCGATCGGCGAGCCGGCGGCGCGGTGCAGGGCGTAGGCGATTCCGATCAGCGCCACGAGAAGCACGAGGGCGGGCAGAATCCGAGGCAGCGACCACTCGGCCTTGGGCATGGGAGGTGCGGGGTGGATCCAGATCGAGAGCAGGAAGGGCACGGACCACAGCGACGGGATGTCGCTCAGCATTGCGACCGCGTACCACACGCACCAAGCGACCACCGCGATCGCGAAACGCAACTGGTGCCGGATCACCGGCGTCAGGGTGATACGCATCAATGCGGCTCCGGCCGCAGCATCCCCGTCTGCGCCAGCCGACGCGCGAATTCCTCGGGCATCAGGCCGGGGGCGAACAGGAAGCCCTGCGCGATCGGCACGCCGAGTCGCAGCAGGAACTGGCGCTGGGCCTCGGATTCCACGCCCTCGGCGACGAGGCCGAGGTTGAGACTGCGGGCGATGCCGACCACCGCCTGGCAGACGGCGACGTCCGACGGGTTGGTCGGCACGCCGCCGACGAACAGCTGGCTGAGCTTGAGCCCGTGGATCGGCAGCCGGCGCAGGTAGTTCAGCGCGCTGTAGCCTTCGCCGAAGTCGTCGATGGTCAGCATCACGCCCATCTCGCGCAGGTCGGCGAAGGTGCGCAGCGTGTCGGGTGCGTCCTCGATCAGCACGCGCTCGGTGAACTCCAGCTCGATCGCGGCGCCGGGCAGGTCGAATTCGTCGAGCAGCTTGCGCACGGTCTCGGCGAGATCCTCGCCGACGAACTGGCGGTACGACACGTTGACCGCCACGCGCACGATGCCGAGGCCGGCGTCGCGCCACGCGGCGACCTGGCGGCAGGCTTCGCGCAGCACCCAGTGGCCGATGCGCACGATGTCGCCGGTGGTCTCGGCGTGGCTGATGAAACGGTCGGGGCGCAACTCGCCGAGCAGGTGGTTCTGCCAGCGGATCAGCGCCTCGGCGGCGACGATGCGCCCGCTGAGCAGGTCGACCTGCGGCTGGTAGGCGAGGCGGAATTCGCCGTTGTCCGCGGCGCGGCGCAGGTGCGTCTCCATCCACAGCCGGTCGGCCTGGCTCTGCGCCAGCGCGGGCGTGAACGCCTGCCACGCGTTGTGCGAGCGGCGCTTGCTGTCGTACATCGCGGCGTCGGCGTTCTGGATCAGCGCCTGCGGGCGCTCGCCGTCGGCGGGCGCGCGGGCGATGCCGATGCTCGCGGTGATCGCGAACTCCTCGTTGTCGAAGCGGAAGGTGTCCGACAGTTCGCGCAGGATCGCCTCGGCGATGCGTTCGGGGCGTTTGGCGTCGTCGGACAGGCCGCAGACCACGAGGAATTCGTCGCCGCCGAAACGCGCGACCAGGCCTTCGCCGGCGACCGCGCGCGAGATGCGCAGCGCGGCCGAGGCCAGCAACTCGTCCCCGGCGGCGTGGCCCAGCACGTCGTTGATGACCTTGAAACGGTCGAGGTCGACGTACAGCACCGCGACCTCGGCGAGCGCCGGGTCCTGCATGCGCAGGTCGAGTTCGCCCAGGATCGCGTCGCGGTTGAGCAGGCCGGTGAGCGGGTCGGTGCGCGCCTGCACGCGCAGGGTTTCCTCGGCGTGCTTGCGTTCGGTGATGTCCTGCAGGGTGCCGACGATGCGCGAGGTGCCCGGGTCGCCGCTGTCGGCTTCGCCGATCACGCGCACCCAGCCGCCGCGGTGGTCGCTGCGCAGGCATTGCAGTTCGAGATCGAAGCTGCCGCCGTTTTCGATCAGGCGGTCGACCGCGATGCGCAGGCGCCCGCGGTCGGCGGGCACCATGCCGGCGATCATGTCGCCGATGGTCTGCGGCACCGGGCTGCGCCCGAGGATGCGCTGTGCTTCCTGGGTGAGGTACAGCCGCTGGCGGCCGCGATCCCACTCCCAGCCGCCGATGTGGGCCAGGCCTTGCGCGCGGTCGAACAGCACGTTGTCGCGCTTGAGCGTGGTGACGTCGCTGAACACCGCGAACACGTACTGCGGCGTGGTGCTGTCGGCCTCGAACACCGGCACGGTGGTCACCGAGATCCACGACATGCGCTGGTGGGTCACGTTGAACAGGCCGACCACGCTGTTGCTGATGACCTGCGCCTGTTCCAGCGCGCGGGTGGTGGGCCAGTCGTGGAAGCCCAGCGGCTGGCCGCGGGCGTCGACCACCTTCCAGTGCTCGGGCAGCAGCAGCGTCTGCAGGCTCTGGCCCACGTCGGCGCCGATCGCGCGGTGCGCGGCCGGGTTGGCCGAGATCACGTGCATCTCGCGATCGAACAGGATCACGCCGACGTCGATCGATTCCAGCAGCAGCCGGTAGCGGCCTTCCGCCTGCCAGCGCGCGCTGAGGTCGCGGGCGACCGCGACCATGTGCGTCTCGCCCTTGTACTCGAAACCGGCGGTGTGCACTTCGACCGGGAAGCGGCTGCCGTCGCCGCGCATGTTCGCGACCTCGACCACGTAGGTCTCGCCGCGGCGCAGTGCGGCCCACACCGGCTCCAGGTGACCCTTCGGCAGGTCCGGGTTGAGCACTTCGATCGGCTGGCCGACGATCTCCTCGCGCTTGCGGCGGTACGCCGCCATGCCGGCCTTGTTGAGGTCGAGCACGGTGCCGTTCCAGTCGAGGATGCTGACCGGGTCGGGCACGGCGTCGAACAGCGCGGTGTAGCGCAGGCGTTCGGATTCGGTTTCGTCGATCGCGCTGCGCAGCGCGGCGTGCGCGCGCTCGATCAGCGCGCGGGTGTCGGCGTCGAGTGTCTCGTCCCGGCGGGCGCGGTCCAGCGCGGCCAGCGTGTCCGCCTGGTCGGCGGAGACGGGGGGCGGCGCGGACGTGGGCCGGGCGTCGTTCACGGAGCCGGGTCCTGCGTCGACGCCTGCAGCGCCCGGCCGACCTTGCTGCCGCTGTCGCGCCCCAGCAGCCGCGACAGCCAGCGTCCGGTGTCGGCGAGGGCGGGCAGGTCGACGCCGGTGGCGAAGCCCATGCCGTGCAGCAGGTAGACCACGTCCTCGGTGGCGACGTTGCCGCTGGCGCCCTTCGCATACGGGCAGCCGCCGGTGCCGGACACCGCGGCGTCGACCACGCGCACGCCGGTTTCGAGGCAGGCATGCAGGTTCGCCAGCGCCTGGCCGTAGGTGTCGTGGAAGTGCACGGCGAGCGCGGCCATCGGCACTTCGCCGGCCACCGCGCGCAGCATCGCCGCGGCCTTGCCCGGCGTGCCAATGCCGATCGTGTCGCCGAGGGAAATCTCGTAGCAGCCCATCGCGTGCAGTTCACGTGCGACGCGGACCACGTCGGCCAGCGGCACCTCGCCCTGGTACGGGCAACCGAGCACGGTGGAGACGTAGCCGCGCACGGCGACGCCATCGGCGCGGGCCCGCTCGATCACCGGTGCGAAGCGCGCCAGCGACTCGGCGATGCTCGCGTTGATGTTGCGCTGGTTGAAGGCTTCCGACGCCGCGGTGAACACCGCGATCTCGTCCACGCCCACGGCGCGGGCGCGTTCGTAGCCCTGTTCGTTGGGCACCAGCACCGGATAGCGCACGCCCGGGCGCTTGGCGATGCCGACGTAGACCTCCGCGGCGTCGGCCAGTTGCGGCACCCATTTCGGGCTGACGAAGCTGGTCGCCTCGATGCTGGACAGGCCGGTGGCGGAGAGGCGGTCGATCAGTTCGATCTTGGCCGACGCCGGAATCAGGGTCTTCTCGTTCTGCAGCCCGTCGCGCGGGCCGACCTCGACGATGCGGACTGCGTCGGTCATGGCGTGGTTCCCTCGGTGCGGACGAGCTGCATCGTGCCCATGCCGTCGTCCTTCCCGGCGAAAATGCGGGTGCCGCGCGCCTGCAGCAGTCGCCGGATCGCGGCGCGGTGGCCGCGGACACGCACCAGGTCGTCGCCGGTCGTGCGGCCCTGCGCCATCCCCGCGTCGGCCGGCCGTGCCGCCTCGCGGGCATCCGCCAGCCAGACCGTCGCGCGGTCGCCTTCGATGCGATAGCGCACCAGCAGCACATCGTGCTTCGGTGCCTTGTGTTCGAGCTGGCCGTGTTCGTTGATCAGCCGGTCCGCGGCCGCCGGCGAGAACACGAGGTAATGCTCGCCGTCCAGCGCGAAACCCGCGAGCGTCGTGACGAAGGTTCCGCCGTCGTCTTCGGGCCAGCGCATCGTGCAATCCGCCGCGATCTCGACGGGGCGGTCGGGCGCGCCGTCCGCGACCGGGCGCCAGGCGCCGGCCAGCGCCGGATCGCAATCCAGCGTCGCCACCGGCGAGCGCTCGAAGGTGACGCAGGCAGCGAGCGCCAGCATGCCCGGGACGAGGAACGCGACGCGCAGGTTCATGACGCCAGCACCACCAGCGCCGCGTCGGCCTCGACGAAATCGCCGGCAGCGACGCGGATCTCGGCGATGTCGCCATCGCGCGGCGCGCGCAGCGTCAGTTCCATCTTCATCGCTTCCATCACCAGCAGTTCCTGGCCTTCCACGACACGGTCCCCCACCTGCGTCTTGATCAGGACGATGCGCCCGGGCATCGGCGCCACGGCGCGATCGCCGGCCCCCGTGGCCTCGGCATCGGCCGGGCGGTACGCCGGCACCCGCACGAAGCGCCAGCGGCGTTCCCCGTCGTGCACGTCCATCCGGGAGGATGCGACGGAACCGGCGTCGGCGTCCAGCCGCAGCCGGAGGCCTTCTCCGTCGAAACGTGCGGAGAGCGCGCCGTCGGCCTCGATCCGCGCGCCGCGCACCTCGATGCGGCCCTCGGCGTCGTCGATCGCGTAGTCGCCGGCGCTGCCGCGCACGGTCAGCGTGTGCGCCTGCACGCCGTCGTCCAGCACCAGCCGGCGCTGCCCGGCATGGCCCAGGCGCCAGCCGTCGGCCAGCGCCCACGGCGAGGTGGGATCGCCGCTTCCGGCGGCCTGCGCGCGGGTCGACGCTTCCTCGCGCAGCAGCAGTGCGGTCGCGGCGGCGGCGCGCGCACGGCGCGCCTGCGCCGGCGGCGCGGGCGTCGGCATGAAATCGTCCAGCGCGCGATCGAGCGTGCCGGTGTCGATGGTCGCGTCGACCACCGCGGGATGGCGGATCAGCCGTTCGAGGAAGGCGACGTTCGACTTCGGTCCGTCGATCGCGCACTGCGCCAGCGCCTCGCGCAGGCGGGCGAGGGCGCGCGGGCGGTCCTCGTCCCACACGATCAGCTTGGCGATCATCGGGTCGTAGAAGATCGTGACCGTGTCGCCTTCGATCACGCCGCCGTCCAGCCGCACGTGTGCCGACGGCGCGGGCAGGCGCAGCCGCGTCAGCTTGCCGGAGCCCGGCAGGAAGCCGGCTTCGGGGTCTTCGGCGTACAGCCGCACTTCGATCGCATGGCCGTGGCGGGCGATGGCGCCCTGCGCGAGCGGCAGCGGTTCGCCGGCGGCGACGCGCAGCTGCCATTCGACGAGATCGAGCCCGGTGACGTACTCGGTGACGGGATGTTCGACCTGCAGGCGGGTGTTGATCTCCATGAAGTAGAAGCCACCGTCTTGCCCGACGATGAACTCCACCGTGCCTGCGTTCTGGTAATCGATCGCGCGGCCGGCCTGCACGGCGGCCGCGCCCATCGCCGCACGCAGTTCCGGCGTGAGGAAGGGCGAGGGCGATTCCTCCAGCACCTTTTGGTAGCGGCGCTGCGCCGAGCATTCGCGCTCGTTGAGGTGGATCACCTCGCCGTGCGCATCGCCGAAGATCTGGATCTCGATGTGCCGCGGCTTCTCGACGTAGCGCTCCAGCAGCACGCGGTCGCGGCCGAAGGCGTTGCGCGCCTCGCGCTGGCAGCTTTCGAGGTTGGGCAGGAACTCGACGCTGGCGCGCACGATGCGCATGCCCTTGCCGCCGCCGCCGTGCGCGGCCTTGATCATCAGCGGATAGCCGATCGCGTCGGCCTCGCGCTGCAGCAGGTCGGGCGACTGGTCCTCGCCGGTGTAGCCCGGCACCACCGGCACGCCGGCGGCCTGCATCAGCTGCTTCGCGCCGGCCTTGCTGCCCATCTTGCGCATCGAGCCCGCCTTCGGGCCGATGAAGACCACGCCCGCGGCTTCCACCGCGTCGGCGAAATCCGCGTTCTCGCTGAGGAAGCCGTAGCCGGGATGGATCGCCTGCGCGCCGGTGCGCAGCGCCGCGTCGAGGATGACGTCGCCGCGCAGATAGCTCTCCTGCGGACGCGCGCCGCCGATGTGCACGGCCTCGTCGGCTTGGCGCACGTGCTGCGCGTCGGCGTCGGCATCGGAATACACCGCTACCGTGCGGATGCCGAGCCGGCGACAGGTGCGGATCACGCGGCAGGCGATTTCGCCGCGGTTGGCGATGAGGATCTTGGAGAACATCAGGTCCCGCTCTTGCTTTGGGCGTTGTCGATGCGAACGCATGGATGGAGGGCGCCGGTGTCGTCTCCCTCCCCTTCAAGGGGAGGGCTGGGGTGGGGATGGGTTTGCTTCAGGCGCGTGATCGTTCGTGCGATGTCGTCGCCGACGGCGGTCACTTCCGTGAGGACATCGTGGTTCCAGAATCGCAGGACGGTGAAGCCGGCGTCGCGCAGGAACGCATCGCGCGCGGCATCGCCTGCTGAATTGGCATGCTGGCCGCCATCGACTTCGATCACGAGCCGGGACTCGAGGCAGACGAAGTCGAGGATGTAGTCGCCATACGGATGCTGCCGGCGGAACTTGCAGCCTTCGAGTTGCCTGCCGCGCAGCACGCGCCACAGTGCGTTTTCGGCGTCCGTCATGCGCTTGCGCAGCGTGCGCTGCAGCTTCGGAATGCGGATGCGGTCGTTGGTCTGGCCTTCCATGTCGCTGCGAATGCTCCATCCCCGTGCAGGTTCGGTGTGCAGGATGCAACCTCGTCGCGTGGTCCAACCCATCCCCACCCAAACCCTCCCCTTGAAGGGGAGGGCTTTCAAAGCCGGGGCGAGGTTCGCGGCCGGGCTCACTCGCCGTCCCAGTAGTCGAGGCCGTCGGTGGTGCGGCCGATGGTACGGAAGGCGCCGGGCGGCATGCCGGTCATGGCGAGGAACTTGCCGGAGTCCGGGTATTCGCAGATTTCCGGGAAATCCATGGTGCTGACCGCGAGGTAGCGCAGGTCGACGCTGCCGGTGTTGAACAACTGGTGCGCGGTCTCGGGGCCGCCGGGCGGGCAGGCGATGACGTCGCCGGCGCGCACCGGATGCACCGCGTCGCCGAGGCGCAGTTCGCCGGTGCCGTCGAGGATGAAGAACATCTCCTCGTTGACGTGGTGCGAGTGCTTCGGAAACGCGGCCTTGCCTGGTGCGACGATGGTGAGGTTGTAGCCCAGCCGGCGCGCGCCGACCTTCGGTCCGATCGGTCCGATGCGGCCGCCGAAGCGCTCGGTGGGCATGCGGTCGCTGCCGCGCTGGCGGGAGCGTTCGGCCAGGTCGATGGTCTCGACGTCGGCGATGTTGAGGATGGGCGCGGTCATGGTCACTCCGGGGCGTGGCACACGGCTTCGATGTTGTGGCCGTCCGGGTCCAGCACGAACGCGCCGTAGTAGTGCGGGTGGTAGTGCGGGCGCAGGCCCGGCGCGCCGTTGTCGGTGCCGCCGGCGGCGAGCGCCGCGGCGTGGAAGGCGTCGACCTCGGCGCGGGTCTTCGCGGTGAAGGCGATGTGCATGCCGTGGCCGCTGCCGCCGTTGCCCGTGCCGACCCAGAACTGCGGGCGGCCGCCTTCCGGGCCGAAGCCGCAGCCTGCGTAGCCGCCGCTCATCTCCCGCGTCACGTCCATGCGCACACCGATGCCCAGCGGGGCGAGCGCGCGTTCGTAGAAGGCGCGGCTGCGCGGGTAGTCGGCGACGGCGAACCCGAGGTGGTCGAGCATGGCGAGGCTCCGGTCGAAGGGCGCGGCGGGGTCAGGGCGCCCAGGCCGGCTTGCGCTTCTCCAGGAAGGCACCGATGCCTTCCTGGCCTTCGCGCGAGACCCGCAGGCGCGCGATCAGGTCAGCGTTGTCCTTGCCGAGCTTGTCGCGGTCGTGGCTGGCGACGACCCGGCGCACCAGCGCCTTGGCCTCGCTGGCGGCATGCGGGCCGGCGCGCAGCAGCAGGTCGAGCTGGCGGTTCACGGCGTCGTCCAGCGCATCGGCGGGCACGACTGCGTGCAGCAGGCCGATGCGCAGGGCCTCGGCGGCGTCGAAGGTCTCGGCGGTGGCGAACCAGCGCCGCGCCTGGCGCGCGCCGATGGCGTCGATCACGTAGGGCGAGATGACCGCCGGCAGCAGGCCGAGGCGGCTTTCGGTCAGGCCGAACTTCGCCTCGGGTACGCCGATGGCGATGTCGCAGCAGGCGATCAGCCCCACGCCGCCACCGAACGCGGCGCCCTGCACGCGGGCGAGGGTCGGGTGGGGCAGTTCGTCGAGCACCCGCATCAGCCGGGCGAGGGCCAGCGCATCGGTGCGGTTCTCGGCCTCGGTGGCGGTGGCCATCGACCGCATCCAGTTCAGGTCGGCGCCGGCGGAGAAGCTGGCGCCGGCGGCTTCCAGCACCACGGCGCGGACCGTGCGGTCCTCGCCGAGGGCGATCAGCGCCGTGGTCAGGGCGCCGATGAGGTCGGCATCGAAGGCGTTGTGCAGGTCCGGGCGGTGCAGGCGGAGCCGGACGACCGGGCCATTGCGGTGGTGTTGCAGCGAATCGGACATGCGTCGCGGCTCTCCTTGGCGATGCGCCGCATGATATCCGCTGACCCGGCGGGGGCGGTCATCCACGGCGCAGGCCGCGGCGACGGCAGGCGTGGCCGCCGCGGGTCCTACATGTCCGGAATTTGACCCGGATCGGTTTGCAGACAGGGACGCTGGTATAGAATGAGAACAATTCCTATTTGGGGGCGGGCGTGACGCTGACCGAACTGCAGCCCCGG
Organism: Lysobacter sp. DMC104; assembly: GCF_056313665.1. NCBI lineage: Bacteria > Pseudomonadati > Pseudomonadota > Gammaproteobacteria > Lysobacterales > Lysobacteraceae > Lysobacter > Lysobacter sp. DMC104. The sequence goes on from NZ_JBQUZW010000007.1 coordinate 165,322, forward strand.
ACCGTCGCGGTGATCGACGCCGTGCAGGACCAGGGCCCGAACGACGCCATCGCGCGCCGCCTGCGCGAGCTGGGCTTCGTCGCGGGCGAGCCGGTGTCGGTGGTCGCGGCCGGGCCGTTCGGCGCCGAGCCGCTGCTGGTGCAGATCGGCTTCACCCGCTTCGCCCTGCGCCGCGCCGAGGCCGCGCGCGTCCAGCTGCGCAAGGCCACGACGCCATGAACGCCGCCGCGTCGACGCTGCGCCTGGCGCTGGTCGGGAATCCCAATTGCGGCAAGACCGCGCTGTTCAACTTGCTGACCGGCAGCCGGCAGAAGGTGGCGAACTACGCCGGCGTCACCGTCGAGCGCAAGGAAGGGCGGATGCAGTCGCCGTCGGGCCGCAGCTTCGTGCTGCTGGACCTGCCGGGCGCCTACAGCCTGAACGCCGCCAGCCTCGACGAAGCCGTCACCCGCGACATCTGCCGCGGCTTCTATCCCGGCGAACCGGCGCCGGACGTGCTGGTCTGCGTGGTCGACGCCACCAACCTGCGCCTGCACCTGCGTTTCGCGCTGGAAGTGCGCGAGCTGGGCCGGCCGATGGTGCTGGCGGTGAACATGATGGACGCCGCGCGGCGTCGCGGCATCGATGTCGACCTCGACGTGCTGCGTCGCGAACTGGGCGTGCCGGTGGTCGAGACCATCGCCGTGCATCGCGACGGCGGCCGCGCGCTGGTCGCGCAGCTCGACGCGATGGCCGAACACCCGCATCCGCCGGAGCAGCGCCTGGCCGCGGACACCGATCCGCACGCCGAAACGCGCCGCCTGCTGGAACTCGCGGTGCGCATGCCCACCCGCACCGCCCGCATCGACGACGCGCTGGACCGCTGGCTGCTGCATCCGGTGTTCGGGCTGCTGGCGCTGGCGGCGGTGATGTTCCTGATCTTCCAGGCGGTGTACGCCTGGGCGACGCCGCTGATGGACGGCATCGACGCCGGCATCGCCTGGCTGGGCGCGCAGGTCGGCGCGGCGATGCCGGCCGGGCCGCTGAAGAGTCTCGTCGTCGACGGCGTGATCGCCGGCCTCGGCGGCGTGATCGTGTTCCTGCCGCAGATCCTCATCCTGTTCGCCTTCATCCTGGCGCTGGAGGAATCCGGCTACCTGCCGCGTGCGGCGTTCCTGCTCGACCGCATGATGTTCAAGGCCGGCCTGTCCGGGCGCAGCTTCATCCCGCTGCTGTCCAGCTTCGCCTGCGCGGTGCCGGGGATCATGGCAACGCGCAGCATCCAGGACCCGCGCGACCGGCTGGCGACCATCCTCGTCGCGCCGCTGATGACCTGCTCGGCGCGGCTGCCGGTGTATGCGCTGCTGATCGGCGCGTTCATCCCGCGGCGCGAAGTCGCCGGCGTGCTCAACCTGCAGGGGCTGGTGCTGTTCGGTCTGTACGCGGCGGGCGTCGGCAGTGCGCTGCTGGTCACCTGGATGATGAAGCGCTGGCGGCGCGACCGTGGCGAGCACGCGCTGCTGCTGGAACTGCCGTCGTACCGCGTGCCGCAGTTGCGCGACCTCGCGATCGGCCTGTGGGAGCGCGCGGCGATCTTCCTCAAGCGCGTCGGCGGCATCATCCTCGCGCTGACCATCCTGCTGTGGTGCCTGCTGTCGTTCCCGGCGGCGCCGGCGGGCGCGCTCGGCCCGGCGATCGACTACAGCTTCGCCGGCCGCATCGGCCACGCGATGACCGTGGTGTTCGCGCCGCTGGGCTTCGACTGGCGCATCTGCATCGCGCTGATCCCCGGCCTCGCCGCGCGCGAAGTCGCGGTGTCCTCGCTCGCCACCGTCTACGCGCTGTCCGCCAGCGACGACACCGCGGCCGCGCAGGCGCTGTCGCCGCTGATCGCGCAGGACTGGTCGCTGGCGACCGCGCTGTCGCTGCTGGTCTGGTACATCTACGCGCCGATGTGCGTGTCGACGCTGGCGACGATCAAGCGCGAGACGCATTCGTGGAAGCAGATGGCCATCGCCGCGGGCTACCTGTTCGGCTTGGCGTACGTCATGTCGCTGCTGACGTACCAGATCGCCGTCGCGCTCGGCGCGGGGTGAATGCGATGACCGCCTCGCTCGCCGTGCAGTACGCGATCATCGCGATCGCCGTGCTGGTCAGCGCGTGGGTGGTGTTCCGCAAGCAGGCGCCGGGCGCCGCGCGCCGCCTGCGCATCGCGCTGGCGCTGCCGCTGGTGCGCGAAGGCCGGCCCGCGTGGCTGCGCGCGCTGGGCAAGCGGATCGCGCCCGCGCCGAAGGCCGCCGCCGGTTGCGCCGGTTGCGACGCCTGCGATGACGGCAAGGCCTGACGGCTGCCGTAGAGCGGAGCACAGCTCCGCTGCCCATCGTTTCCCCAGACGATCTGTCACTGCTGCCCCGCGCGGCACGTGCCACGTGGCAACATGACGCATCGATCTTGGAGGAGCTCCGATGTCGATTCGTCTGGCGTGGTGCCTGATGTCGGTCCTGTGCATTGCCACTGGTGACACAATGGCGACACGATTGAGGATGCCCTTGGAATGCTACGAGCGCGACGCGCTGCGCTACATCGATCATCGCGGGCATCACGCTGTAGTGCTTGCACCCGACGGTCGTCGGGTTGCGGTGAAGCCGGGCATGTATCTGGGGATGCGCGATGGCCGCGTGATCCGGGTCACGCGCGACGCGATCTTCATCGTCGAATTGGTTTCGGATGGAGAGCGCGACTGGCTGGAAGAACCGGTGACGATCATGCGTGAACCGGCCGGCGCCATCCGCCCGGTTCCGCCCGAGTTGGCGCGGAACGATTGTCTGCGTGACGATGGAATTTCCGGCCCTTGAGCGAACATCCTCGTCGCGCGTGCGGCGCGGTTCGGCGCGCGTGTCGTGGCGGCATGGCCCGGAAAAGGGTCATCGCAACTCGGTGTGGTCGCCGGTCGTGCCCCGCATCTTCCGGAACGGCCGCAGCAGCGCGCGCCGCAGCGCGGACACCGAATGGATGGTGGCGAGCAGGAAGTACAGCCACGCCTTCTGTCCGCGTCGCCGGATCACGAACACGTGCATGTGCAGGTTCGGCCGCTTGCGTACCAGCCCGCCGCTGTGGATGACCACGAACGAATGCGGATTGCCGGTGATGCCGCGCGACAGCGCGTGCGCCTCGCCCATGAAGAAGTCCATCACCGTGTAGTCGATGGCGGGATGGGCGGGGTTCGCCGGTTCGTGGCACAGCACGAAACAGTGGCGGCAGAACGGCATGGCGTACGACACGAGCCGGCATTCACGTTCGGCATAGCCCGGCGGGACAGTGATGCGGCGATGGCGGACCAGCGGATTGCGCATCTGCGGATCATGCCAGCGGGATCGCGCCATCGGCACTGCAGGGTGTCAAGCGAAGCGCGCCGCGCTCAGTGCTTCCGCGCCTTTGCGCCCTTCGCCTCGAACACTTCCACCGCGAGGCTGAAGCTGCGTTCGTCGCCGGCGTGCATCGCGCCGACGCCGACGACTTTGCGCGCGACCTCCTGGCCGCGGGCGTCGCGGATCACCACGACGACCGAGTACTCCCAGGCGTCGCCGTCGGCGGGGTGGCGGATGGTGCCTTCGACGTGCAGCGGCACCTGCGCCGGCGCCGCCGGGCCGGCGTCGCCGTCGTAGCGCAGGTAGTGCTTGCACGCGGGACAGACGACCGCACTTTCGAGGATCGTCGTCTTGCAGTGCGGGCACTCGCGGGTGGCGCCCGCGGTGCCGGGTCGGTGGGGCTGGCTCACGGCCGGGCCGCTCAGCCTTCGGTGGCGTCGGCCTTGGCGTCCGGCTTCGCGCCGCCGGTGGCTTCCCAGCCGCAGTCGACGTGGCCGCGGATCTTCGCGCCGGCGGCGACGGTCAGCGTGCCGGCCTTGATGTCGCCGATCAGCACCGCCGTTTCCAGCAGCTCGACGCGGGCGGCGGATTCGATGTTGCCTTCCAGCTCGCCCGCGACGACGACCTTCTTCGCGCGCACGCCGCCGTTGAGCTTGGCGCCGCGTTCCAGCGACAGGTCGCCCTGCACGTTGACCTCGCCCTTGAAGCGGCCGGCGATACGCACGTGGCCGGAGCCTTCGATCTTGCCTTCGATGGTCAGGTCGGCGGCGATCAGCGACTCCTTGGTGGCCGGGGCCGGCGCCGCGGCGGTCGCACCGGCGCGCGGGAAGGTGGCCGGCGCGAAATCGGTGTTGGCGGGGGGCGGGGTCGCGGCTTCGCGCGCGGCGAAGCTGGGCGTCTCGGCGTCCTTCTTGCTCGAGCCGGACTGGAAGATGGCCATGGGGGTGGTTCCGGTGATGCCGACGGCGCGCGGCGGGGGCCTCACCATAGCCGCCGCGAAGCTGTACCGCTGTGACTGGCGCAGCAGAACGATAGGCGGCGTCGTTCAGCGTGGCGCGCGTCGGCGCTGGCGGACGCGGTCGATGCCCCAGAACAGCAGCGCGACCGCGGCCAGCGCGGAACAGAACCACGGGCCGCCGGCATCGGAGATCGCCAGGTGGAACAGCGTGCCCACCATCAGCAGCAACAGCACGATCCGCAGCAGGCCCCAGCCGGCGTGCGCGTCCCAGTCGATGTGCGGCAGGAACGAACCGTTGCGCTGCGACTGGCGCAGGATCGACACGACCGCCGCGAACAGCGCGACCACGATCGCAAGCGCATTCACCGCCCCGGTCAGGCTGATGCCGACCCCCAGCAGCGCCAGCAGCGGCACCGCGGCGCGATGCAGCAGGCGCATCGCGCCCGCGGGCGGATCGTCTTCCGTCTGCCAGCGCACGAAATGGCGGATCGAGGCGTAGCCCAGCCACGCACCGAAGGTCGTGGCCAGCACGCCGCCGCCGATGCCGAAGTACAGGCCCCAGCCGCCTTCGTCGATCACGATCGGCAGGCTGATCACCAGCAACAGCGCGACCACGCCCAGCGCCGCCGCGAGGCAGCGCGAGAATGCCAGCAACGTGTGCGGCCACGACCAGCGCGTGTCGTCGGCCGCCTGCCGCCAGAAGCGCAGCGCGCGCGGATCGAAGCGGTCGCCCGGCGCATCGCCGAGCTGCTCGACCGCCTCCGCCACTTCGGCCACGCGTTGCCGCGACAGCAGGTTGCGGAACAAGCGCCACCACGACCAGCGCCGCAGCAGTTCCGGGTGGTACGCGGCTGCCAGACGCGCCACCACCGCCTCGCGCCGGCGCTGGTCGATGCGGGCCAGGGCGGCCTCGGTGCGCGCCGCGCCGTAGACCGGCCAGCCGCGCTTGACCGGGATCTCGATCTCGCCGTCGCCGGCCAGCTCGCGCGCCGCGACCCAGGCCGCGTGCAGCGTGGCGCGCAGTTGCTGCACCACCAGCGGGTCGTAACCGCTGTGCACGTCGTCGATCGCGAAGAACGCGACGATCACCTCGAACTGCACTTCGGGCACCGGCGGCAACTGCGTGCGCAGCAGGTCGAACAGGCCGCGGCCCAGCGCTGCCTTGCGCACGATCGACCACAGTGCCGGCTGTGCGCGCAGCCAGGCTTCGAACGTCGCCCGCGACCCGTTCGCGGCCAGCACCAGGCAGTCACGATGGAAGCGCGCCGGATCGAGCGGCGCTTCTTCCTCGGGTGGCGGTGGTGCGTGCGTTTCCGGCGGCACGTCCGCCGGGCCGCTCGATACCCGCAGGCGACGCCACGGGGGTGCGTCCTCGGCCGGCGGTGGCCCGGGCGGCGCATCCGTGACCCGCAGGCGCGGCGAGGGCGGTGGCGCGCCCGGCGGCACTGTGTCGGGCATCCCTGCCGCAGGCGGTGCTTCGCGGATGCGCAGGCGCGACGGTGCGGGCGGCGGCGACTCCTCGTCGGTCTCGCCGTCGTCTTCGGCCGGGCGGACGTGCAGGCGCGATGCGGGCGGCAGCGGCGGCAACGACGGTTGCAGCGGCGGTGCCTCGAAACGGAACGTGGCGCCACCCTCGAAGGCGGGCGGTGCTTCCTCCGCTTCCGGCGCTGGTTCCCGTGTCGGTTCCGGTGCTTCGATCGACGGCGCGACCGTCATGTCGACGACGTGGCCGACGACCGGCGATGGCGCAGGACGCGCCGGTCGCTGCTTCGCCCACTGCAACGCGGCCTGGTAGGCCTCGTTGAGCCGCTGGAAGCCTTCCGGATCCTCGTCCGGCCGCGTCGCCCTCAGCCGCGCGGCGTAGGCGCGCTTGATCGCGCGTTCGTCGGCATCCGGGCCGAGTCCGAGGAAGCGGAGGGCGTTCGGCGTCATGGTGTCGATTCCCGCGCGGCCGCCTGCCGCTGCGCCCGCAGGTCGGCGCCCCACAGCCACAGCGCGAACGCGGCGCAGGTCCAGGAGAGCACCGGGATGCCCCACGGCGACGTGGTCACGAAATGGCCGAAGGGGATCACGCCGATCATCAGGGTGAGGGCCAGCACGACCTGCAGCCATGGCCAGGGCGCGATCCGGCGGAACATCGCCATCCAGCCCAGCCCGCCGTTGCGCATGCGATAGCGATGCTGCGCGAGGGCCAGCGCCGCCGAGGCGGGCAGCACCGACCAGAAATACGGCGGCAGATTGCCCAGCACGAAGGCGGCAAGCAGCAGGGCCGGCACGGCCGCGCGATGCACGCCGCGCAGGACCGGATGCGCCGGATCGGCGCGTCCCTGCCAGCGCATCGCCCTCACGAACACCGTGATCGCCAGTGCTGCCATCGCGAACATCAGCAGCGTCCCGAAGAAGGTCGCGCCTTCGCTGCCGGCGGGCAGCCACCACCAGGCGAGGGCCAGCATCGCGCTGCCGCCGCCATAGACCAGCCATCGCACCGCGAGCACGATGCGGCGCGCCGTGGTCATCGGGCGTTCGCCCGACGCCGCGTCCAGCCAGAAGCGGGCGACGAGGCGATTGGTGCCCGGCGGCCAGGCGTCTTCGTCGAAGGACGACAGCAGTTCGGCGATGCGCCGCTCGCGCTCCAGGAACAGCGCGCGGAACAGGATGTTCGGCCACGACCATGGCCGGCGCAGTTCGGGATAGCGCGCCCAGGCGAGTGACGCCTGGTGCATGCGCTGCTGGCGCCGGGCCTCGGCGATCAGGGCGTGCCCGCGCTCGGTGCCGAACCGCGGCCATCCGCGTTCGTCGCTGGGCAGGGTGATCCGCGTGCCCGGGCGGCCGCCCCCCGCTGCGCGCCAGAGCAGGTCCATGTCGTCGGCGAGGCCCTGCAACGCCAGTGCGTCGTGGCCGCTGCCGATGTCGTCGAAGCCGAAGAAGGCGCAGAACACCGCGAAGTTGTCGTGCCGCACCGGCGGACGCTCGTGCGCGAACGCTTCGAGCAGCGAACGTCCGATCCGGGCCTTGTACTGCAGCGACAGCAGCAGCGGTTGGGCGATCAGCCAGGCACGGAAGCCCTCGGGGCTGGCGTTCGCCGCCAGTTCGAAGCAGGCGTAGTGGAACCGCACCAGGTCGTCCTGGCGTACGCGCTGCCCGGCCAGTCCCTGCGCTTCCCGCGGCTCGTCACGCGGGGCCGGCGGTGCGGATGGCTCGGGGAACGCCGGACGACTCGGTGGCATGCCGGGGGGCGGGCGTCGGAGGCGGTCGTCGCCCGTCGGCGGCGCTGGCGGTGGCGACCTCGCGTCCGGTTCGGCCTCGCCGGGTGGCGCCGGAGGGGCTTCGCCGACGCGGGCGTGCAGGAAAGGCTGCGGGTCGCTGAATCGGTCGTCATCCGGCTCCGCTGGCTGCGCGGGACCGGCAGTGCCGGCGTCGTCGCCGCCCGGCGGATGCCGCTGCCGCCACGCCAGCGCGGCCTGGTAGGCCTCGTTGAGCCGCTGGAAGCCGTCCGGATCCTCGTCCGGACGCGTGGTCTTCAGCCGCGCGGCGTAGGCGCGCTTGATCGCGCGCTCGTCGGCATCGGGTCCGAGCCCGAGCTGGCGCAGGGCATGCAGGCTCATGAGTGGCTGATCCCGCTGACGATGCGGCTGAGCAGGTACAGCCCGAGCAGGATCGGCCACAGCGGGATGCCGCCGCCGCTGCCGGTGCGTGCGCTGGCGGGGCGGCGCGGGGCGCCGTCCGCGGGGCGCGACATGATCCGCTCCCAGTCGGGGCCGTCGCGCAGGGCGTTCTCGCGCAGCCGGTGCAGCGCGGCTTCGAGCCGCTGCGTGCGCGGGCTGACGGTGTCCAGCCCGAAGAAGCGCAGCGCCTCGTCGAGGTGTTCGCGGCGCATCGGCGGGACGCCGGCGAGGAAATGCACCAGCGGCACCGCCATCGCGTCCTTCAGCGCCATCGCGTACAGCGCCTCGTGGCCGAGCAGCCATGTGCGGAAGGCGGCCACCGGCTCGCGCCCTGCGCGAGCATGCAACTCGCGGAAGAACGCATCCATGTCGAACATCGGCGCCGCGGCGGGACCGTTCGCCGGAAACGCATCCGGTGCGGGCCCCTGCGTCCGCCAGCGCACGGGCGGCAGCGGCGGCGGAACGGGAGATGGCGGCATCACCGGGGCGTCGGCAGGCGCGGCGTTCGGCACGGGAGGCGGCGCGTCTGCGGCGGCTTCCGGCACGGGGACGCGTGCCCCGGGATCGAATGCCGGCAGACCGGATGGCGAGGGATCGAGTGCCAGCGGTCCGCGCACGGATTCCCGCGCGGCGCACTGTGCCAGTGCCGCTCGGTAGGCGTCGTTGAGCCGCTGGAAGCCTTCGGGGTCTTCGTCCGGGCGCGCGTGTTTCAGCCGTGCCGCGTACGCGCGCTTGATCGCGCGTTCGTCGGCGTCGGGCGGAAGCCCCAGCAGGTGGAAGGCGGTCGGCATGCGTCGGTGATCCGGATCAGTGGCGGCCATCCATCAGGCTGGACAGCATCAGCAGGAAGATGATCGTGCCCAGCAGCCACAGTCCGAAAGCCCCTTCCTTGTGCGGGCGCGGTTTGCGCGCCGGATCGAACTCCAGCCGCGACCAGTCCTGTTGCGTGCCCGGCAGCACCGGCGGCCGCTGGCCCGGTCGCCACATCGATGTCCCCGACAGCGGCGCCACGTTCGACGCGTCCGCTGACGGCGTTTCCTGCAACTGGCCATTCCTGCGCGCCTCGCGCCACAGCGCGTGCAGTTCCGCGCGCAGCTCGCGCATGGCGAGGAAGTCGTGGCCGGCATGCAGGTCGTAGTAGCCGAAGGCCTTCGCGAGTGTCTCGAAGTTGTGGTCGGCGACCGGCGGCCGCTCGTGCGCCATGGTCAGCAGCAACATGCGGCCGAAGCGGGCCTTGCCATCGAGCGACCACAGCGACGCCTGACCGTCGAGCCACGCGATCAGCGGCAGATGGTCCCAGTTCGCGGCGAGCCGCAGGCAATGGGCGATGTCGGACGCCTCGTCGTCCGGTGCCATCGTCGCGGGGGCGGGCGTCGATGGCGGGGGCGGCACGCGGTGCGGTATCCGCGGGCTGCGTGCCGGCGGTTGCTCCGGGGCCGCGGACGCGTCCTGTGCAGGCGTCGGGGCCGAGGGGCGGATCGGCGGGACGGCGGCGCGTCCGGCGCAGTGTTCGAGCGCGGCCTGGTAGGCCTCGTTGAGTCGCTGGAAGCCTTCGGGATCCTCGTCCGGCCGCACGCGCTTCAACTGCGCGGCGTAGGCGCGCTTGATGGCGCGCTCGTCGGCGTCGGGGCGCAGGCCGAGGGCGGCGAACGCCCAGTTCACCCCAGCCTCGCATAGACGAAGGCCGCGCACAGGCCGGCGAACAGCCGTGCGCCCATGCCCGGAAGCAGGTCGAACAGGCCGGCGACCGGTCCGGCCAGCACACCGCAGATCGCCAGCGCGACCAGCGTGCGCGCGGCCAGGAATCCTGCGCGCGGCCACGACCACGTGCGCGCGTCGCCCGCTGCCAGCCAGAAGCGCACCTGCGGCGCGGAGACGGTGTCGGGCAGCGCGTCGCCGGTGTCGCAGCCGAGTTCGGTCAGCACACCGCGCAGCCGCTGCGGGTAGCCCGGTCGCAGCAGGCGTCCGACATCGCGCCATCCGACCGCGTGCCCGGCCAGCAGGTGCGGGTAGTCGTGTTCGGCGACCTGCGCGATCCAGCGCCCGCGACGCGCGCGCTCGGCGTCGTCGGCGGCGTCTTTCTCCTGTGCCGCGCGCTGTTCCGCGCGATGCCTGCGCGCGAGTCGATGCTCGGCCGCGCCTTCGCTCCACGGCGGCGGATCCGACGGGCGGATGCCGTCGCGGAAGCGTTCGTCGCGGATCTCGATCCACGCATCGTCCATCGCCTCGCGCAGCGCCATCAGGCCGGCGTGATCGAGGCCGGCCTCCACGCGGTCGAAGCCGAAGAACTCGGCCAGCGCATCGAAGTTGGCGCGCGGCATCGGCGGGACCCGCGCTTCGAACACCGCGAGCAGGCGCGCACGGAAGCGCGGCTTCTCGGCCAGCGACCACCAGACCGGCTGGTCCGGCAGCCATTGCCGCAGGTCGGCCGCCGAGCCGTGGAACGCCGTGCGCAGCGCGAGATCGATCCACATCTCCGGATCGTCCCACGCCACCTTGCGCCCGCCGAAGAACGGGCGGTATGGCGCGCTGGGCGTCGATGCGGGCGTCGACTCGCGAGCCGGCGCCACCTTCAGGCGCGGCGGCGCGGTCGCGTCGATCGTGGGGCCGGTGTCCGTCGCGACAGGCACGACCGGTGCGGCGCCGCCACCGCGCGCCGCCAGGCCGCGGCATTGCGCGAGCGCCTCCTGGTAGAGGTCGTTGAGCTGCTGGAAGCCTTCGGGGTCCTCGTCCGGACGCGTGGTCTTCAGCCGTGCCGCGTACGCACGCTTGATCGCGCGCTCGTCGGCATCGGGCGGCAGGCCGAGGGCCGCGAACGCCGAGGTCACATCGAGGTTTCCAGCATGTCCAGGGCTTCGGCGAACTGCACGCGCTGGCGGGCGATCAACGCGTTGTCCTGCGTCTCCAGCGCCGAGCGGAAGTGCACGATCCACTCCTGCAGGCGGTCGCGCTCGTGCAGGTATTCCTCGTACATGCGCTCGGCGCGGCTCAGCAGTGCGATGTTCTCCTGCTGGTCGCGTGGATGCACCTTCAGGTCCGACAGCGCCGCGAGCCGCGCGCGGATCTCCTCCGGCGTCAGCAGGCCCGGGTTCTGCTCCAGCACCAGCTCGTGCTTGCGCTGGGTGGCGTGCTCGGTCACTTCCACCTGCAGCAGGCCGTTGATGTCGTAGGTGTAGCGCACGGTCACGCTGTTTTCTTCGCGCGAACGCCGCGGGTCCAGCATCAGGCTGATCTCGCCCAGCTTGATGTTGTTGGCGACCAGCGGGTTCTCGCCCTGGTAGATGTCGATCGTCAGCCGTTCCTGGCGGTCGTGCATCGGCGAGAACGAATCCTCGCGGCTCACCGGCACGGTGCTGTTGCGCAGGATGATCGGATGGAAGAACCCGGTCTGTACCTGGCCGTTGGCGTCGCGCTTGGCCACTTCGGTGCCGAGCGTGTACGGGCAGACGTCGGTGAGGATGATCTCCTCCAGCTTCGCGTCGCGCCGCTTCAGGCCCGAGGCCACCACTGCGCCCAGCGCGATCGCCTGGTCGGGGTTGATGTGGCGCAGCGGCAGCCGGCCGAACATGCGCGACACCAGCCGCGAGACCAGCGGCATGCGGCTGGCGCCGCCGACCAGCACGATCTCGTCCAGCTGGTCCGGCTGCAGCCGCGCGTCGCGCATCGCGCGCTCGATCGGCCCGCGCATGCGCTGCACCAGTGGTTCGGCGAGCGATGCGAAGCGCGCCTCGTCGACGGTCCAGTCGTACTGCTTGTCGCCGATCTGCGCCTGGAACGTGCTTTCGCCGGTGCCCAGTTCGCGCTTGAGCTTCTCCATGCGCCGGCGCACCTGCGCCATCTCCGCGGCCTTCAGCGCGCGCGGACTGAGCGAAGCGTCGGCGAGGAACGCGTCCACCAGCACGTCGAGGAAATCCTCGCCGCCGAGGAAGTTGTCGCCGGCGCTGGCGTGTACTTCGAACACGTTGTCGAAGCATTCCAGGATCGACACGTCGAAGGTGCCGCCGCCGAGGTCGAACACCAGGAACCGGCCTTCGCCCTCGCGGTTCTGCAGGCCGTAGGCCAGCGCGGCCGCGGTCGGTTCGTTGATCAGCCGCTCCACCCGCACGCCGGCGATCTCGCCCGCGGCGCGCGTGGCCTTGCGCTGCGCGTCGGAGAAATACGCCGGCACGCTGATCACCGCCTCCTCGACCTTCTCGCCCAGCGCCGCTTCGGCGTCGGCGATCAGCGCGCGCAGCACCAGCGCCGAGAGGTCCTCGGGCCGGAACGCGCGGTCGCCGAGGCGCGTCTCGCGCGGCGTGCCCATCCAGCGCTTGAACGCGGCGACGGTGTGCTGCGGATGGCTGATCAAGCGGTCGCGCGCGGACTGGCCGACGAGGATGCGATCGCCGTCGACGCTGACTACCGATGGCGTCAGCAGTTCGCCGAGCGCATTGGGAAAGAGGACGGGGCCGTCTTCGCGATACGCGCCGACGAGGGAATGCGTGGTGCCGAGGTCGATGCCGACGATCATGGACGATGGGAAGTTGGGCGAAAGGAAGTGGCGGGCGAAGGCGCGTCGCAGCGGCGGCGCGAGCGGGTCAGGGCGGTGCGTCGCAGGCGCGGAAGTCGCGCACCCGCGTCCAGCGCACCGACAGCGCGCGCGCGCCGGCGAGTTCGCTGTCGTCGAGCAGCAGCAGGGCTTCGTCGACGCGCGCTTCGGCCGTGGCTTCCCAGCAGGTCGCGTCCGCCAGCGCCGGCGGCGGCGTGACCGCGAGCGTGCCGTCGGGGCGATCGAGCACGAAGCGGTCGAGCAGCCGCGTCGCAGGCGTGCGCGCGGGACGTTCGGGCGACGCGCGATCAGGCAGGAACACCAGCTCCCAGCCGGGGTTGGGTTCGTAGCGCACGCGGCCGCGCAGTGTCAGGTGGCCTTGCAGCAGCAGCGCGCCGCCGATGCCCAGCGCGTCCGCGCGGTCGAGGTCGATGCGTTCGCTGCGCGGATCGAGTTCGCGATAGCCGAGGTCGTCGTCGACCGACAGCCCGCGCGCGGCGACCACGCGCAGGCCGCGCGGCAGCGTCGCATGCAACTGCTTCAGCGCCTTGCCCTCATGGCAGGCGGTCATGCCCGCATCGCCCAGACCTTCCAGCGCCTGTGCGAGGCGCGCGCAGGGCGAAGGTTCGGCGGCGAACGCCGGCCAGACAGTGAAGGCGAGACACAGGCTCAGCATCCAGCGTGCGCGCATCGGACTCTCCTACATCCGGAACACGCCGAAGCGCGCCGGTTCGATCGGGGCATTGAGCGAGGCCGACAGGCCGAGGCCGAGCACGCGGCGGGTGTCGGCGGGATCGATGATGCCGTCGTCCCAGAGCCGGGCCGTGGCGTAGTAGGGATGGCCTTGGGTTTCGTACTGGTCGCGGATCGGCGCCTTGAAGGCGTCCTCGTCCTCGGCGCTCCAGACCTTGCCGGCGGCTTCGAGGCCGTCGCGCTTCACCGTCGCCAGCACGCTGGCGGCCTGCTCGCCGCCCATCACGCTGATGCGCGCGTTCGGCCACATCCACAGGAAGCGCGCGCCGTAGGCGCGGCCGCACATCGCGTAGTTGCCGGCGCCGAAGCTGCCGCCGATCACCACGGTGAACTTCGGCACGCTGGAACACGCGACGGCCGTGACCATCTTCGCGCCGTCCTTCGCGATGCCGGCGTTCTCGTACTTGCGGCCGACCATGAAGCCGGTGATGTTCTGCAGGAACACCAGCGGGATGCCGCGCTGGTTGCACAGTTCGATGAAATGCGCGCCCTTGAGCGCGCTCTCGGCGAACAGGATGCCGTTGTTGGCGACGATGCCGACCGGATAGCCGTGCAGGTGCGCGAAGCCCGTCACCAGCGTCTTCGCGTAGCGCGCCTTGAATTCGTCGAAGTCCGAACCGTCGACGATGCGCGCGATCACCTCGCGGATGTCGAACGGCCGACGCGTGTCCTTCGGCACGATGCCGTACAGCTCTTCGGCCGGATACAGCGGCTCGGCGCTGGCGCGCGTCGCCACCGGCACGATTTTGCGGCGATTGAGGTTGCCGACCAGCGTGCGCGCGATCTGCAGCGCGTGGCGGTCGTCCTCGGCGAAATGGTCGGCCACGCCGGAGACGCTGGTGTGCACGTCGGCGCCGCCGAGCGCTTCGGCATCGACCACTTCGCCGGTCGCGGCCTTCACCAGCGGCGGACCGCCGAGGAAGATCGTGCCCTGTTCCTTCACGATGATGCTTTCGTCGCTCATCGCCGGCACGTAGGCGCCGCCGGCGGTGCAACTGCCCATCACCACCGCGATCTGCGGGATGTTCTCCGCGCTCATCCGTGCCTGGTTGTAGAAGATCCGGCCGAAGTGCTCGCGATCGGGAAACACCTCGTCCTGCAGCGGCAGGAACGCGCCGCCGGAGTCGACCAGGTAGATGCACGGCAGCTTGTTTTCCTGCGCGACCTGCTGTGCGCGCAGGTGCTTCTTCACCGTCATCGGGAAGTAGGTGCCGCCCTTCACCGTGGCGTCGTTGGCGACGATCACCACCTCGGTGCCCATCACCCGGCCGATGCCGCAGACCATGCCCGCGGCGGGTGCGGCATCGTCGTACATGCCTTCGGCCGCCAGCGGCGCGATCTCGAGGAACGGCGAGCCCGGGTCGAGCAGGGCGTCGATGCGTTCGCGCGCCAGCAGCTTGCCGCGCTCGGTGTGCTTCGCGCGTGCCTTCTCGCCGCCGCCGAGCGCGGCGCGCGCGAGACGCGATTCGAGTTCGGCGACGAGCGCCCGGTGGTAGGCCGCGTTGTCGCGGAAGTCCTGGGACTGCGGATCGAGTCGGGTGCTCAGGGCGGGCATGACGCGGCGTGGCTCGTCGACGAGGCCGACAAGAATACCCTGCGTGCGCGGATCGATCGCCGTGACGGATGGGACGGGCGCAATCGCCACCGGAACGCCTGCGCACGAAAAGACGAAGGCCCGCCGGTGGGCGGGCCTTCGCATCGCCGGGAGCCGCATGCGGTCCCGGGCGAGAACATCACTTCTTGGCTTCGGCCGCAGCGGCGTTGGCCTTGTCGGCGACCGCATCGGCCTTGTCGGCCATTTTGTTGGCAGCGTCGGCCGTCGCGTTGGCGGCGGTCGCGGCGGCATCGGCCGTCGCGGCGGCAGCAGCGTCGGCGGCAGCGTCGACCTTGGCGGCGGCTTCACCCGCGGCTTCGCCGGTCGCGGCGGCCGCGGCGTCGACGCTCTGCGTGGCGGCGTCGCCGGCAGCGGCGGCGGCTTCGGCCATCTTGTCGCCGGCCTGGTCCATCGCGGCCGAGGCTTCGGCGGCTTCGGTCTTGGCGGTATCGGTTTCGTTCTTGCAGGCGCTCAGCGAGAAGGCGAACGCGCCGGCGGCGAGCAGGACGAGCAGCTTCTGGTTCATGGGTGATCTCCGGAGGATATGGGTTGGGACGCCATCCAAGGCGACGGGGCCTGGCCACGGGCATCGGGCCGGCGGTGCTGCGATCGCGATGGGCGGCCGGATTGTAGCAACGCCCCGGGACGCAGCCGTGGCACGTGCCGAATGCCCGGTGCAGGCGGCCGAGGCAGGCGAATTGCAGGAAGAAGGCGGCGCCGGCGCCTGGCGCGTCCGGGTGGCGTCCGGCATGCCGTCGCGGCGCGCTTCGGCCATCCGGAGGCACAAAAAAAAGGAAGACCCGCCGAAGCGGGTCTTCCCGTGTCGCATTTCCAGGGACTTGCGTCCCGAGGAAATTACTTCTTCGCAGCGTCGGCAGCGGTCTTCGCAGCGTCGGCGGTCGCGGCAGCAGCGTCGGCGGCGCCGGCAGCGGCGGTCGCAGCGGCGTCGGCCGTGGCGGCAGCAGCGTCGGTGGCGGCAGCGGCGGCGTCGGCGGCCGGAGCGGCAGCGGCGTCGGCGGCCGGAGCAGCGGCGGCGTCAGCGGCCGGAGCAGCGGCGTCGGCGGCCGGAGCGGCAGCGGCGTCGGCCGGGGCGGCAGCGGCGTCGGTGGCAGCGGCGTCGGCGGCCGGAGCTTCTTCGGTCTTGTTGCAGGCCGACAGAGCGAGGACGCCGGCGGCGAGGAGGACGTAAAGCTTCTTGTTCATGCTTTTCTCCAAAGGAGTTGTCTGAAGGGATTTGCGGGTCAGGCAACGCCAGTGCGCGTGGCAGTCCGGCCAGAAGCCGGCATGTGTTCGTTCACTGACTTACGGTCGGCGCCTCTCGGCGCCATAAGGAAGCCGCTCGCAAACTGCGGCTCCCTCATTGTAGCAACCAATTCAGCGAAATGAAGCCCGGCTGAATCGGTCGGCGGGTCTCGCTTACTTCTTGGCAGCGTCCTTGGCGGCGTCGGCGGCAGCGTTCGCGGCTTCGGCAGCGTCGGCGGCCTTCTCGGCGGCGTCGGCGGCGGCTTCGCCCATCTCGGTGCTGCCGGCAGCGGCGGCTTCGGCCGACTTCTGGGCGGCGGCGTCGGCGGCGGCGGCGGCGCTTTCGGCGGCGGCCTGGGCAGCATCGGCAGCGGCGGCGTCGCCGGTGGCGGCAGCCTGGTCAGCCGACTGGCTGGCTTCGGTGGCGGCCTGGTTGGCGTCGGCGGCAGCGTCGGCAGCCTGTTCCTTGTTCGAGCAGGCGGCCAGCGTCAGGCCGATGGCGAGGGCGATCAGAGCCTTGTTCAGGGTCATGTGAGGAAGCCTCGTGTGACGGTGTTCGGTGGGTCGGAGGAAACGCCGTGGGCGTCTGGCGCTCATGATGACAAGCCCGGGCCGGGTGTCAAGCGGGCGTGGCCGGTTTTGGCCGGTTCCTCCGTTACACCCCTTTATGCGAGCTCCACCGCGATGGCGGTCGCTTCGCCGCCGCCGATGCACAGCGAAGCCACGCCGCGCTTGCCGCCGGTCGCGCGCAGCGCCGCGATCAGGGTCACCACCAGGCGTGCACCGCTCGCGCCGATGGGATGTCCGAGCGCACACGCACCGCCGCGCACGTTGAGTTTTTCGTGCGCGATGCCGAGGTCCTTCATCGGCGCCATCGCGACGCATGCGAACGCTTCGTTGACTTCGAACAGATCGACGTCTTCCACGCGCCAGCCCGCTTTTTCAAGCACATTCGAGATCGCCTTCACCGGCGCGGTGGTGAACCATTCCGGCGCCTGCGCGTGCGTCGCATGCGCGACGATGCGCGCGAGCGGTTGCAGCCCGCGACGCTGCGCTTCGTCGGACGACATCACGATCGTCGCTGCGGCGCCGTCGGAGATCTTCGACGACGACGCGGCGGTGAGCACGCCGTCCTTGCCGAACGCGGCGCGCAGCGTCGGGATCTTCGCGACGTCGATCTTGCCGGGCTCCTCGTCGGTGTCGACCACCGATTCGCCCTTCCTCGTCACCACTGTAACCGGGGTGATTTCGTCCCGGAAGGCGCCCTCGGCGATGGCCTGCTTGGCCCGTTCGGCGCTGGCGGCCGAGAACGCGTCGACCGCCGCGCGGTCGAAGCCGTAGCTGGCGCAGGTGGCGTCGCCGAAGACGCCCATCGCCTGCTTGTCGTACGGGTTGGTCAGGCCGTCCCACGCCATGTGGTCGAGCAGCTCGCCGCTGCCGTAGCGGATGCCGGTGCGCGAGCCGTTGAGCAGGTGCGGGGCGTTGGTCATCGACTCCATGCCGCCGGCGACGACGACCGAGGCCGAGCCGGCCTTGACCAGGTCATGGGCCAGCATGATCGCCTTCATGCCCGAGCCGCACACCTTATTGATAGTGGTGCACCCGGCCGAGGTCGGGATCTTCGCGGCCAGCGCGGCCTGGCGGGCCGGGGCCTGGCCGAGGCCGGCGGGCAGCACGCAGCCCATGATCACTTCGTCGACCTGGTCGGCGGCGAGGCCGGCCTGCCCGAGGGCGCCGGCGATGGCGGCCGCGCCGAGGGTGGGGGTGGGAACGCCGGTGAACTGGCCGAGGAAAGACCCGATGGCGGTGCGCTTGGCACCGACGATGACGATGTCGGACATGGGTGAGGCTCCGTGGCGGTCGCGCAGCCCCGCTGCGCGGAAGAAGGGGGCCGGCCGCAGGGCGGGCCGGAGGCCGCCCGGATTATGCGACTCGTGCTGCACTGCCGCAAATGCGGCGTTAGGACAAGGCGTCCGCCCTGCCGCGGCTGGCCCATACTCTGCAGTCGATCGGGAAGCTGGGAGGGGCGTCCGTGGATTTGATATCGGCGTTCAAGAGCGAACTGTTCCGGCCGTTGACGACGATCGTCGTTCCCGGCGGTTTTGCCGTTGGGCCCTGGTTGTTGGCGGCGATGGGAAGGGATTTTGAGCTTGCCCAGGCCGCGAAGGACTTTCCCGGGGCTTCCGTGCCCATCTGCCTTGCCGCGATCATTGCTGCGGGTTTCGTTCTGGAAAATGTGGGGGCCAGAATTGAGCATGTCTGGGACAGGCGACTCCAGAAAAAGACAAAGACGCACGATGAAAAATGGAATGAGTACCTGCAACTGGAGACCAAGGACGAACTCATTGGCCAGCGGTACCTGCAAACCATCGTCGTCCGGATGAAATTCGAGCTAGCGTTCGGCCCCGCCCTCGTTATCTGCGCGCTGGGCATGCTCGATTACAACCTAGTCTCTCGCGAATGGTCGTGGTTCTCGTTCTGGTGCGTCTTCTGTGCGACGTTGTCTCTCGCCGCATATCTCATCTGGGAGTCGTGGGGTAGTGCGCAGATCGCGGCGAGCGCGCGCGACAACGTGCTTGCGGGCGCCAAAGCCATGTATCACCGGCGCCGCCAGCCATCTGGAGCGGGCGGCGGACAGACGGGCGCCGCTCCGGCGGACGTTCAGGGTGGCGCCCGGGCCGAGGAGCTGCCGCCTGCCGGAGGGACGCTTCCCGCGGGATAACAGGTGACGGTGGCGAGGCATCTGCCGAGGCTCGTCCCGCATCGCCGTCGTCCACACTTCACTGTCTGGTGAGATCGTCTTCGCGCGGGGTGTGGAAGTGGCGCTTGAACGGCACCTCGCCTTCGGGCGGGGCGCCGAGTTCGCGGGCGTAGCGATGGCCGGCGTAGACGGCGTGCGCGATCAGGCCCGGCGCCAGCGCGTCGCCGATGCAGCGCACGTCGCGGACGCCGGCGTCGGCCCAGTCGGTCTGGCGGGCGAGGAGGGCGTGATGCAGCGCGTCGTCGGGGAGGCGCGAGGTGACGACGACCACCGACGCGCACGGCAGGACGCGTTCGCGTTCATTCCACACATGGCGCAGGCGCAGCGCACCGGGTGCGAAATCGACGACTTCGTGCGCGGTCACCGGTTCGATGCCGAGTTCGGCCATGCGCCACTGGATGTGGCGGTAATCGAGCGTGTTCGCGCTCCACGAGGCGATGGTGTCGTCGGGCGTGACGTGGAAGACCTCGCGGCCGGCCTTGCGCAGCAGTTCGGCCAGCACGCTGCCGAGGTAGTAGCCGTCGTCGTCGTAGATCGCGACCGGGCCTTCGGGCAGGGTGCCGTCCATGAGGTCGTCCGGCGTGAACACTGCGGGATGGTCGACGAAGCCCGGGATCGCTTCGCCGTGCGTGCGGCCGTAGCCGTCGCGACGCCAGCGCGCGCCGGTCGCGATGACCACGTGCTCCGCGCCGAAGTCGAGCACGTCCTGCGCGGTCAGCGGCGAGTCGAGGTACATCGCCACGTTGTTCATGCGCCGGATCTGCCCGAGGCGCCAGTCGCGCACGCGCGCCCACTCGGCGAGCCCGGGCAGGCGCGCCTCGCGGGTGACGCGGCCGCCGAGTTCGCGACGCGCGTCGGCGAGGTGCACTTCGCAGCCGCGCTGGCCGAGCGCGCGCGCGGCTTCCAGCCCGGCGGGGCCGCCGCCGATCACCAGCACCTTCGTGGTCGATGGCGCCGGCGCGATTCGCTCCGGATGCCAGCCCTTGCGCCACTCTTCGCCCATCGTCGGGTTCTGGGTGCAGCGGATCGGGGTGATCGTCATGTCGCCGCTGACACAGAGGTTGCAGCCGATGCATTCGCGGATGTCGTCGATCCGGCCTTCCTCGATCTTCTTCGGCAGGAACGGGTCCGCGATCGACGGCCGCGCGGCGCCGATGATGTCGATCACGCCGCGGCGGATCTGCGAGACCATCGTGTCGGGCGAGGTGAAGCGGCCGACGCCGACCACGGGCTTCGTCGTCGCTTTCTTCACGAAGTCGATGAAGGGTTCCTGCGCGCCTTCGCGTGCGAAGCGCGAAGGCACCGAATCGTTGTACCAGGCAGCGACGTTGACGTCCCACAGGTCGGGCAGTTCGGCCAGCATGCCGACGATGTCCTGCGCTTCCGCGCGCTCGATGCCGCCGGGGCCGAGCAGTTCCTCGGTCGCGAAGCGCAGCGCCACGCCGCAGCGATGGCCGACGGCGTCCTTCGTGTCTTCCAGCACTTCGCGCAGCAGGCGCACGCGGTTTTCCAGCGAACCGCCGTATTCGTCGGTGCGATGGTTGCGGCGGCGCTGCAGGAAATGCATCGCCAGCGACAGGTCGTGGCCGGCGTAGACGTAGATGATGTCCATGCCGGCGCGCATGCCGCGCAGCGCGGCCTCGCGATGCCAGCGCCGGTAGTTCGCGATGTCCTGCTTGTCCATCGCGCGTGCCTGCGACGGGTAACCGTATTTCGAGGGCTGGTGCGACGGCGCGATCAGCACCTCGCGCGAGTAGAGATTCGATGCCGTCGGGCCGTTGTGGGTGAGCTCCACCGCGGCGAGCGCACCGTGCGCATGGACCTTGTCGCACATCAGCGCGAGTGCGGGGATGTCGCGGTCGTCCCACAGCCGCGCCTCGACGTAGGGCGAGACGTCGCCGGACGGGTGGATCTCGCATTCCTCGGTCGCGATCACCGCCCAGCCGCCTTCGGCCTTCATCTCGCGCATCGCCGCATGCGCCAGCGGCATGCCATGGCCCATGCCGTTGCAGTGCGGCACCTGGAAGAAGCGGTTCTTCGCAGTGACCGGGCCGATGCGGACGGGCGTGAAGAGGATGTCGTGGCGAGGGTCGCGCATGGGGCGGGTCCGGGCGAGGGTCGGCGCATTGTGCACGCGGCCACCGCGGGGACGCACGCCCGATCAGGGACATGCACGTGGCCGGCGACCGGTGCGACCGCTCATCGGGGGAGTTTTCCTGCTCGTTCGTGCGCGATTGACGGCGTCAATTCCGGCTGACTACGCTTGCCACGCGACCACGTTCCAACGTGGTCGCCTCTGCCACGGAACGGGCGGTGCCGTGCCCGGCCGTGAATGCGCCGCGAGGGGACGTCGCCGCAGGGAGCCGGGCCGCAGCCGCGGCCCATCCGCACTCAATCAAGGGAGAGATTGACCGTGATTCGTACACCCCGTTTGACCGCGCTTGCGCTCGCGAGCGCGTCGGCCCTGTGCGTCCTCGGCGCCCAGGCCGCCACCCGCACCGACCTGCACGCCGCCGACACCGACGGCATCGCCCAGCGCAACGCGGCGCTCGCCAAGGCCGCCACCGCCGACACCGTCCACGCCCGCCACGAGCGCGCGCTCGGCCTCGACGCCGATTCGCGGCTCGTCCTGCTCGACCGCAAGTCGACGCTCGGCGTCCGCAACCATCGCTACCAGCAGACCTTCCGCGGCATTCCCGTGTTCGGCGAGCAGATCGTCGTGTCCGAAGACACCTCTGGTCACGTGCGCACGCTGTTCGGGCAGAAGCTCGACGGCCTCGCCGCGCAGATCCCGGCCGGCAAGCCACGTCTCGCCGCGAGCCGCGCGCTGTCGATCGCCAAGAGTGCAGGTCTGGGCAATCGCGTCGGCTTCATGCGCACCCGTGACGAGACCGCGCCGCTGATGATCCACGTCGACGACACCGGCCGCGCGCGCAAGGCGTACGTCGTGACCTACTTCGCCGACAGCGCCCGCGGCGGTTCCCCGATGCGGCCGACGGTGATCGTCGATGCCGAGACCGGCCGCGTGCTGAAGCAGTGGAACAACCTGCAGACCGCGCTCATCGGCACCGGCCCCGGCGGCAACGCCAAGATCGGCCAGTACGAGTACGGCACCAACTACGGTTACATGGACGTCGCGCAGTCGGGCAGCACCTGCACGATGAACAACGCGAACGTGAAGACCGTGAACCTCAACCACGGCACGTCCGGCAGCACGGCCTTCGCCTACACCTGCCCGCGCAACACGGTGAAGGTGATCAACGGCGCGTACTCGCCGCTCAACGACGCGCACTACTTCGGCAGCGTCGTCTACAACATGTACAACGCGTACATCGGCAAGCCGCCGCTGACGTTCCAGCTGACGATGCGCGTGCACTACAGCACGAACTACGAGAACGCGTTCTGGGACGGCTCGTCGATGACCTTCGGCGACGGCTACACCACATTCTACCCGCTGGTCAGCCTCGACGTGGCCTCGCACGAGGTCTCGCACGGTTTCACCTCGCAGAACTCGAACCTGACCTACTCGGGCCAGTCGGGCGGCATCAACGAGGCGTACTCCGACATCGCCGGCGAAGCCGCCGAGTACTACATGCGCGGCAGCAACGACTTCAAGGTCGGCTACGACATCTTCAAGGGCAGCGGCGCGCTGCGTTACATGTACAACCCGCCGCTCGACGGTCGCTCGATCGACAACACGGCGAACTACTACGACGGGCTGGACGTGCACTACAGCTCGGGCGTGTACAACAAGGCGTTCTACCTGCTGGCGACGAAGCCGGGCTGGAACACGCAGAAGGCATTCCAGGCGTTCGCACGCGCGAACGACCTGTACTGGACCGCGAGCACGAACTTCAACCAGGGCGTGTGCGGCGTGCAGACCGCGGCGCAGGACTATGGCTACAGCGTCGCCGACGTGACCGCCGCGTTCGCGTCGGTGGGCGCCAACTGCAACGGCGTGACCAAGGTGTTCGAGCAGACCGACGTCAGTGGCAAGGTCACGATCGCCGTGTTCGAACGCTATGCCGATACCGCGGCTGCGCATTACACCGATTTCGCGGTGACGGTGCCGGCGGACTACGTCGTGATCGGCGGCGGCGCGGAAGGCAAGGAAGCCCCGCAGGGCAACCTGCTGACGGCGTCGTATCCGAACAGCGGCCTCACCGCGTGGCTGGCGTCGAGCAAGGACCACAAGAACAGTGATCCCGTCCGCCTGCGTGCCTGGGCGATCGGCCTGAAGGTGTCCGGCCTCACCGCGGCGCAGGTCCGCAGCTACGTCAACGTCACCACCGCGACCAGCGCGCTGGCGGCGCATCCGGACGTGACCGCGACGCTGCCTGCCGGCTACGCGCTCGTCGGCGGCGGCATCAAGGTGAACTGGACCGGCGCGGGCAATCTCGCCACCGCGTCCGCGCCGTCGGGCGCCAGCGGCTGGCGTGTGCGCTCGAAGGATCAGGTCGATTCGTCGCCGGCTACGGCCACGGCGTACGCGATCGGGTTCCCGACCAGCATCGCCGGCATCGGCACGTTCGCGTCGACGGTGAACTCGGCGCTCTCGGGTGTCGCCCAGCATCCGACCACCACCGCCACGCTGGCCAGTGGCTATGCGCTGACCGGCTGCGGTGCGTACACCAACTGGACCACCCAGGGCAGCCTGCTGTGGAAGATCAAGCCGCAGAGCCCGGGTGCGTGCAACGTGGCGTCGAAGGACCACGTCAACGCCGAAGCGACCTCGATCTACGGTTACGCCATCGGCCTGCGCGGGTTCTGATCGATCCACCAACGCATCGATGCATTGATGCATGAGTCGCTCCCGCCCGGTCCGCCGGGCGGGAGTCCCGCTTGCCTTGTCCAGGCATGCGCGGCACGCTGTCGATCCCCGTCATCCGATGCCGGATCGCATGCGCGACTCGAATCCTTACCGATCTCCCGAATCGCGGGTGGCGGCGCCCGACGACGGCAATTTCGACGCCGTCATCGCGGGCCAGAAGCTCGTCATCTTGGCGGCGCAGGTGTATTTCCTGTCCGCGGCCGCACGCATGTTCGTCGGTGCGTTTGCCTTCATCGGTGCCTTCGTCGCCTTGGTGCTCGCGCTGTTCGGCATCGTCCGGCTGGGCGGAGGCATGGGCGACTCGACCGCGACCAGGACGCTGTGCGTCGTGCTGATGTTCATCCCGATCGTGGGTCTGATCGTGTTGCTGGTGCTGAATTCGCGCGCCACCAACCGCCTGCGCGCGGCGGGGTATCGCGTGGGCTTCCTGGGGGTCGACCGCTGAATTCGCTGTCGGTTCCGCTGCTGATGGCCTCTGCGATCACCGCCGTGCTGGCGGGTGTGCATGCGTGGCGTGCCGCGATCGAACGTGCCTCGCGCCACTGGCCGACGGTCGAAGGCCAGGTCGTGGACGCGCATTTCGGCGAGACCGAAGGGTACGAGGATGGGGACGAGGGCACGACCTGGTCGGCCCATCTGCGCTACCAGTACTTCGTGAAAGGGCAACGCTACCTGTCGAGTCGTTTCACCTGGCGATCGACACGCGGCCTGCCACAGAAGGAAGCCTATGGATTGCTGCAGGGACTGCATCGTGGCACGGCGGTGACCGTGCATTACGACCCGCGGCGCCCGGATCGGGCCGTCGTGTTTCCCGGCGTCGACGGGCAGGGCGGTTGGTACCCCCGCAGCCTGATCGCGGTCTCCGTCGCCCTGTTGATCGCGGCGTTCGCGGGCTGACGAATCCGCCCGGAAACCCGCGGCGTCAGCGCCCCAGCCAGAGCGCGACGACGACGGCGATCGCGTACCAGGCCAGATCCGCCGGCTGGGTCGCCAGCGACAGCAGCGTGCGCACGAGATCCGGGCCGATGCGCTGCAGCGATTCGGTCATCGGCAGGCCCATGGGCCCGCCCATCTGCGCGGCGGCGATGCACCAGTTCGCGATGGCGACGGTGACGAGAGTCGCGACGAGGTTCACCAGCGCGCGCGGCATGCCGGGGGCAGCGCGACCGATGCGCAGCAGCAGTGCGAGGTCCGCGGCGGCGAGCACGGCCATCCACGCGCACTGGCGGTCGACGATCACCGCGACGAGGGTCCAGACCGCGGCCATGCCGAGGACACCGAGCACGGCGAACATGGCCGGGGCGAAGATGCGGCCCTGCGGTGCGCCGGGAGCGGGAGAGGGGAGTGGGGACGACATCCGCCAAGGGTAGCGGAGCGGGCCGTCGCTGGCGATGACCGTCGCGGTCATCCCGCGGCGGTGCAGGCCGGGAAGCGACGGGGACCCGTGCGGGTCCCCGTCGTTGCGCGCATCAGAACTTCGCGTGCAGGGTCACGCCGTAGCTGCGGTCGGCGCCTGCGATCACGGTCGGGATGCCGAACAGGATGCCGGTGTTGCCGGCGTCGGTCAGGTACTTGCGGTTGGTGAGGTTGTTGCCCCACACGCCGAGGTCCCAGTGGTCGCCGAAGCGCCAGCCGGCGCGCAGGCCGAACAGGCCGTAGGCGTCCTGCTCGATGCCCGGCTGGTTCTCGTCCTCGAAGTACACGTGCGAACGCCAGGTGTAGTTCGGACGCAGGTACAGGCTGTCGCCGCCCTGCAGCGGGATCGTCCAGTCCACGCCCAGCGAGATCGACTGCTTCGGCGTCATGCGGAACTCGTTGCCGGCGAGTTCCTGCGGCGTGCCGTCGTCGTCGAAACCGTTGAAACCGCCGTTGATGTAGCCGTAGTTCAGCCAGCCGTTGACGTTGTCGGTGAGCTTGGCGAACAGCGAGGCCTCGAAGCCCAGCGCATGCGCCATGCCGGCGTTCTTGGTGACGAAGAACGGCGGCGGCGTGGGGTTCTGCACCGAGGCCTGGAAGTCGTTGTAGTCGTAGTAGAACAGCGACAGGTCGTAGAGGAAGCGACCGTTGGCCGTGTTGCCCTTCATGCCGACTTCGTAGCTCCACACGATCTCGGCCGGCGTGTGCTCGGTGCCGAGGTCGCTGACGTTGATCATGTCGGGACGCCGGCCGCGGGAGACGCTGGCGTAGGTGTTGAGGTTGTCGTTGACCTTCCAGCCCAGCACCGCGCGACCCACCCAGGACGTGTAGCTGCCGCTGGCGCTCAGGCGGCCGCCCGTGACCGGGAACAGGAAGTTCGTGCAGACCGCGGGTGCCGTGCATGCGGGAGTGCCGCGGGCCGACAGCAGGTAGCCCAGGCCGGAGCCATTGCCCTGGGCGGCGAAGTACCCGTATTCGACCGATTCGTGCGAGCCACGCAGGCCCAGCGTCAGCGACCACGCGTCGTTGAACTGCCAGGTGCCGTCGGCGAACAGGTCGATCGCGCGGATGTCGACGTCGTTGCCGAAGGTCTCGATGTGGTTCGGGTTCAGCGGCACCTGCGGGAAACCGGCCGGGTTCGAGCCGCTCGGCGGCACCGTGCCCGGGGCCGGCAGCCAGATGGCGCTGGTCGAGGTGTTCGGCGTCAGGTTCGGATTGAGCACCGACAGGATCGGGTAGTAGTAGTTGGCCAGCGCGCTGCCCAGCAGCGGGGTCAGGTTGCCGTTGATCTGCGGCGTCAGCAGCGCGTACAGCTGGCGCTCGTCGGTCTGGTAGGTCAGGTCGCGGCTGGAGGTTTCCTTGAAGAAGGAACCGCCGACGAAGCCGGTGAACTTGCCGCCGTTGTCGAAGTTGAAGCGCAGTTCCTGGCTGAACTGGTGGCCCCAGGCGTGTTCGTCGAATTCGATCAGGTCGGCCTGCGAGCCGTCGGAATCGAACTTGTCGATGCCGTCGTAGCGGCGCCAGCCGGTGATGCTCGACAGCGACCAGTTGTCGTTGAGTCGGAAGTCGCCGAGCAGGGTGGCGCCGTAGACCTCGCGGTCGGTGCCGAGTTCGTTGCCGCGCTGCGAATTGGCGACCAGCGGATCGAGGCTGCCGCGCGTGTTCGGGATGACCTGGCTGCGGAAGGCGGTGCCCGGCGGCGTGTCCTTCTGGTAGTTGAGGATCAGGTCGAAGCCGCCGGTCTCGCCGACGCCGAAGTGCAGGGCGCCGCGGATGGCGCGGGTGTCCTTGCCCTGCAGCGTGCCGCCGTCGAGGTTCTCGACGAAGCCGTCGCGGGTCTCGTAGAACGCCGCGATGCGGCCCTGCACGTTCTCGCCGAGGTCGGTGTTGTAGAAGCCGGTGAAGCGGCGCTGCGCGTCGCTGCCCAGGCCCACGTCGAAGCCCGACGAGGTGCCGGTGCGGGCCTTGTTCTGGATCAGGTGGATGGCGCCGGTCTCGGCGGCGCGGCCGAACAGCGTGCCCTGCGGGCCGCGCAGCACTTCCACGCGCTGCATGTCGAACATCTCGACCGACGAGCCGCGGGCGCGGCTGATCGACACGCCGTCCTGGAACACCGAGATGCGCGGCTCCTGGGTCGGGTCGTCGAGGTCGGCGGTGATGCCGCGGATCGAGATGCTCGGGTTGCTGACGCTCTGCGTCTGCACTTCCAGGCCCGGCACCAGTGTGCCGAGGTCGCCGTAGTCCTGGATGCCCTGCGCCTGCAGGAAATCGCCGGAGTAGGCGTTGATCGAGATCGGCACGTCCTCGATCTGCTGCTCGCGCTTCTGCGCGGTGACGGTGATGCGGTCCAGTTCGCCGGGGGCGGCGCCGTCGGGCGGCGTTTCCTGGGCGAAGGCGGGCAGGGCGGTGGCGGCGATCGCCGACAACAGGGCCAGCGACAGGCCGTCGCGGCGCAGGGCGCGGGCGGGCGCGCGGGTTTTGGGCAACATGCGGAACACTCTCCATGAGGAGTTCGGAAGACACGGTGCCGGACCTCCCCCGCCCGGGCACCGCCGGCCCGGGCAGGCGACAGTGCGTCCTTTATACCGCACGGGCATGACCGCTTGCCGCTCCGGTACAATGCCGGTCCGATCCGCTCCCCGGTCGCCGCGGCCATCTCCGCGGCCCGCGCACCGTGTATTCCCGCAGCAGCGAACCCGTCCGATTCGAACGCGATTGCGATGCCGTCCTGGTGCCGCAGGGCGAGGCCGTGACCCTGCCCGCCGGCAGCATGGGCTACATCACCCAGGCGCTGGGCGGCAGCTGGACGGTGTTCGTCGAAGGCAACCTGCTGCGGATCGCGGGCAAGGACGCCGACGCCATCGGCAAGGAGCCGCCGGCGCCGATCGAGCTGCCCGAGGGCGCCTCCGACGAGGCGGTCGAGACGCTGGTCTGGAGCCTGCTCCGCACCTGTTTCGACCCGGAAATCCCGATCAACATCGTCGAACTGGGGCTGGTCTACGAAGCGACGGTCTCGCGCCGCGAGGACGGCGCCCGGCGCATCGGCATCCGGATGACGCTCACCGCCCCGGCCTGCGGCATGGGCGAGGTGCTGGTCGACGACGTCCGCGACAAGCTCGAACGCATCCCGACGGTCGCCGAGGTCGATGTCGAACTGGTGTTCGACCCGCCGTGGAACCGCAGCATGATGTCCGAAGCCGCCCGCCTCGAAACCGGCATGCTCTGAGCGCCGGCGGCCCTGACCGGCCCGCGGTTTTCTTCGTTCCCCTCCTTGCAAACGCCCCCTCTTGCGGGGCGTGCGTCGTTGCGTGTACGCGTGTGTGCGCCACGTGCTCGTGCGCCTGCCTGCGCACGAGCGCCGCGCGTGCTTGCGTGCGCGCCAGTGCGCGCGCCGCTGCGCGCGAGGCGTTTCGCGCAGTGTCGTGTTGTGTCGCGCAAGAGACCCGGATGCATGCGGAAGCGATGGGTCCGGATTTGTGTGAAATCGATCTCAGAGGGGCGCCGGTGGCGTCGCTTTTCGTTCAACGGTCTTTTCGCTCGGGCGCAATTCCGGAGGGTTCTGCCGGGGGGATATTGACGGCCGATGCGCGCTCCGCTTAGCGTCGGTTCAGCCGACGGTGTGTCCAGCCGGACGGCCCCCCGCCACGACCAGACCGCTCCGATCCGCCCCAGGCGTTCGGAACGGTCTTCGACGTGCCGGATGTTGCAGCGTCCCCCCGCCGCCGTGTGCGGCGAACCAAAAAAACCGAACATCACATCAAGTCCAGGGAGAGATTGTGAATCGTCATCGTCAGTTGAGCGTGTTGGCCGGCGCGACCGCGTTGGCCCTGATGTCCATGGGTGCCTCCGCCGCTTCGCGTGGCGACCTGCACCGCGAGGACATGGTCCAGATCAAGCTCGCGAACGCGGCCATCGCCGCTTCGGGCACCGCCGACACCGCCCACACCCGTCACGAACGCGCCCTCGGCCTGGACGCCGACTCGCGCCTGTTCCTGATCGACCGCCAGACCAGCAACGGCGTGAAGAACACCCGTTACCTGCAGACCTTCCGCGGCATCCCGGTGTTCGGCGAGCACGTGGTGGTCAGCGAAGACACCGCCGGCAACGTCCGCACCCTGTTCGGCCAGAAGGTCACCGACCTCGCCAGCCAGATCCCGGCCGGCCGCACCCGCCTCAACGCCAGCAGCGCGCTGCTGATCGGCAAGAGTGCCGGCCTCGGCAACCGCGTCGGCTTCATGCGCACCAGCGGCGAGAAGTCGCAGCTGATGATCTACGTCGACGACGCCGGCCGCGCCAGCAAGGCGTACGTCGTGTCGTACTTCGCCGACACCGCCAACATGGGTTCGCCGTCGCGTCCGACCGTGATCGTCGACGCCAACACCGGCCGTGTCCTGAAGCAGTGGGACAACCTGCAGACCGCCCTCGTCGGCACGGGCCCTGGCGGCAACACCAAGACCGGCCAGTACGAGTGGGGTTCGGGCGGCAAGTACGGCTTCATGGACGTGACCCAGTCGGGCACCACCTGCACCATGAACAACGCCAGCGTGAAGGGCGTGAACCTCAATGGCGGCACGACCAGCACGACCGCGTACGCCTATACCTGCCCGCGCAACACCTTCAAGACCATCAACGGCGGCTACTCGCCGATCAACGACGCCTTCCAGTTCGGCGGCGTGATCACGAAGATGTACCCGGCGTGGACGGGCTACAACGCCCTGAGCTTCCAGCTCGTCATGCGCGTGCACTACAGCACCAGCTACGAGAACGCGTTCTGGAACGGCTCGAACATGTCGTTCGGTGACGGTGCCAGCACGTTCTACCCGCTGGTCAACGCCGACGTCTCGGGCCACGAAGTCTCGCACGGCTTCACCGAGCAGCACTCGAACCTGACCTACTCGGGCCAGTCGGGCGGCATGAACGAAGCCTTCTCCGACATGGGCGGCGAAGCGACCGAAGCCTACTGGAAGGGCACGAACGACTTCCTCGTCGGCGCCGAGATCTACAAGACGGGCACCGCGCTGCGCTACATGTGCACCCCGACCTCGGACGGCCGCTCGATCGACAATGCCGCGAACTACACCAGCGGCCTCGACGTGCACTACAGCTCGGGCGTGTACAACAAGGCGTTCTGCACCCTGGCCAAGAAGACCGGTTGGAGCACGCAGAAGGCGTTCCAGGTGTTCGCCCGCGCGAACGCCGCGTACTGGACCGCCAGCTCGACGTTCAACCAGGGCGCGTGCGGCGTGGAAACGGCTGCCACCGACCTGGGCTACACCAAGGCCGACGTGACCGCCGCCTTCACCGCGGTGGGCGTGAGCTGCGCCGGCGGCGGTGGTGGCACCGGCACCGTGGTGCTGAACGTCAACCTGCCTTCGGTCGCCACCGGCGGCGTGTCGTCGAACTACACCTACACCATCCCGAGCGGCACGACGCAGTTCGTCGTGGCGATCTCCGGTGGTACCGGTGACGCCGACCTGTACGTCCGCGCCGGCGCTGCGCCGACCACGACGAGCTACACCTGCCGTCCGTACCTCAGCGGCAACGCCGAGACCTGCACCTTCACCAGCCCGACCGCCGGCACGACGTACTACATCAACGTCCGCGCCTACAGCGCCTACTCGGGCGTCAACCTGAAGGGCACCAAGACCCCGTAAGGTCTTCGTTCCGTCCTTCGCGTCGCGGCGGCATCACCGTCGCGACGTGCGCCACGAAAGCCCCGGCCGCGCGCCGGGGCTTTTCTTTTGCGCGACGCATGCCGGATCACCGCATCCCGTCGGCCGCAACGCGTCGGCATGAATGCATCCGCCTTGCGCTTGCGTCTCCGAAGCAACTGAACGACCTGCCATCGCGAATGGGATCGCCGTCGCCTTTCGAGTGGACCGATCGGACGGGAGGTTGACACGGACGGGGTCGGCAGTGGACAACGCACCTGCAACCGGCGGCGTGCGCAAGGCATGATCGGCATGTCACCGGAAGCCCCGTCGTTCCACAGGGGGGCTTTGCGAACGGCGCAGTGCGAAGGATCCGCACTCCGGCCGGTCATCTGCGGATGTGGCAACCAGGAAGGCCGCATGCCGGCACGGGCGAATCCGTCGCGATCCCGTGATTCAACCATCCAACTCGACTCAACACGTTTCAGGGAGAGAAATCGTGAATCAGTATCGTCATTTGAACGTCCTGGCCGCCGCGACCGCGCTGGCCATCGTTGCCACCACGGCCTCGGCCGCGGAACGCAGCGATCTCAACCGCGCCGATGTCGCCCGCATCGCGCAGACGAACGCCTCGATCGCCAAGGCCGGCCTGGCCGACACCGCCCACAGCCGCCACGAGCGCGCGCTGGGCCTGGATGCCGACTCGAAGCTGTACCTGCTTTCGCGCAAGGACAGCCTCGGCGTGCACAGCACCCGTTACCAGCAGACCTTCCGTGGCCTGCCGATCTTCGGCGAGCAGGTCGTCGTGAACGAGGACGCGAGCGGCAACATCCGCACGCTGTTCGGCCAGAAGGTGTCCGGCCTGGCGTCGGAAATCCCGGCCGGCAAGCCGCGCCTGGGCCCGAGCCTCGCGCTCGCGCTGGGCAAGAGCGCGGGCCTGGGCAATCGCGCCGGTTTCATGCGCACGCGTGACGAGAAGGCGACGCTGTCGATCTTCGTCGACGACGCCGGCCGCGCCCGCAAGGCGTACGTCGTGTCGTACTTCGCCGACACCGCCCGCGGTGGTTCGGCCACGCGTCCGACCGTGATCGTCGATGCCGAGACCGGCCGCGTGCTGAAGCAGTGGGACAACCTGCAGCACGCCCTCGTCGGCACCGGCCCCGGCGGCAACACCAAGACCGGCCAGTACGAGTACGGCACCAACTACGGCTTCATGGACGTGACCCAGTCGGGCACCACGTGCACGATGAACAACACGAACGTGAAGACCGTGAACCTCAACGGCGGCACCACCGGCACGACCGCGTTCTCGTACACCTGCCCGCGCAACACGGTGAAGGCCATCAACGGCGCGTTCTCGCCGCTGAACGACGCGCACTACTTCGGCAGCGTGATCTTCAACATGTACAACGCGTACATCGGCCGCGCGCCGCTGACGTTCCAGCTGGTGATGAAGGTCCACTACAGCACCAGCTACGAGAACGCGTTCTGGGACGGTTCGTCGATGACCTTCGGCGACGGCGCCACCACGTTCTATCCGCTGGTGAGCCTGGACGTGGCCTCGCACGAAGTCTCGCACGGCTTCACCTCGCAGAACTCGAACCTGACCTACTCGGGCCAGTCGGGCGGCATCAACGAAGCCTACTCCGACATCGCCGGCGAGGCGGCCGAGTACTACATGAAGGGCACGAACGACTTCCTGGTCGGCGCCGAGATCTTCAAGTCCTCCGGCGCGCTGCGCTACATGTACAACCCGCCGCTGGACGGCCGTTCGATCGCCAACACCGCCAACTACACCGCGGGCCTCGACGTGCACTACTCGTCGGGCATCTACAACAAGGCGTTCTACAACCTGGCCACGACGGCGGGCTGGAACACGCAGAAGGCCTTCCAGGTCTTCGCGCGCGCGAACGACCTGTACTGGACCGCGAGCACCGACTTCAACCAGGGCGTGTGCGGCGTGCAGACGGCGGCCACCGACCTCGGCTACACCGTCGCCAACGTGACCGCGGCGTTCAACGCCGTCGGCGCGGTGTGCGGTGGCGGTGGTGGCACGGGTACGGTCATCCAGAACATCACGCTGCCGTCGGTCGCGACCGGTGGCGTGTCGTCGACCTACTCGTACACCATCCCGGCCGGCACGACGCAGCTCGTCGTCGCCATCTCGGGTGGCACGGGCGACGCCGATCTGTATGTCCGCGCCGGCGCCGCGCCGACCACGACGGCCTACACCTGCCGTCCGTACACGGCCAGCAACACCGAGACCTGCACCATTGCCAACCCGACGGCCGGCACGACGTACTACTGGAACGTGCGTGCCTACGCGGCCTATTCGGGTGTCAACCTGAAGGCCACGAAGACGCCGTGACGACGCGCGACGGAGGCCGGGAGTGTGTCCCGGCCTCCGTTCGCCGATGCCTCGAATGCCCCTCGGCCGGTTGTCTGGCCGAGGGGTTTCTTTTTCCGCAGTCCGGCGCAATCGCCCCCGATCCGGGGGCTCCGCTTGGCGCGAAACCGTGTTGCGTTGCAACGGAAATCGTATTCAGTTCGATCGCGTACGGTTTTTTTTGTGATTTAAGTCGCGTTTTTCGGGCCCCGGGTCGCAATTTCTTTGACGATTTGTCCTGAAGCAATCGACGGTTAGCGCAAGAAATCGTCAACAGTTGACGTGCTGCGTCAGTTCCGCTTAGGGTCCATTCAGTCGACCGACAGGGGGTGTCCATGGTCGGCTCCGTCGTACCGCACGCTCGCCTGGTCTTCGCAGTTGATTGGGGACCGGGCGCGGGGATGTGCGTTTCCGGCGGTTGTGCACCTGCCGCGCAAGCGGACTTTCATTCACGAATGCGTCAACGGAGAGGAAAGCAGTGAATCGATACCGTCACCTGAATACCCTGGCTGTTGCGACCGCGATGGCGTTGTTCGCCACCGGCGCATCTGCCGCGAACCGTTCCGACCTGCACCGCGAGGACATGGGCCAGATCAAGCGTGCGAATGCGGCCATCGCCGCTTCGGGCGCCGTCGATACCGCCCATGGCCGTCACGAGCGCGCCCTCGGCCTGGACGCCGACTCGCGCCTGTTCCTGATCGACCGCAAGACCAGCAACGGCGTGAAGAACACCCGTTACCAGCAGACCTTCCGCGGCATCCCGGTGTTCGGTGAGCACGTGGTGGTCAGCGAAGACACCGCCGGCAACGTCCGCACCCTGTTCGGCCAGAAGGTCACCAACCTCGCCAGCCAGATCCCGGCCGGCCGCGTCCGCCTCAACGCCGGCAGCGCGCTGTCGATCGCCAAGAGCGCCGGCCTCGGCAATCGCGTCGGCTTCATGCGCACCAGCGGCGAGAAGTCGCAGCTGATGATCTACGTCGACGACGCCGGCCGCGCCACCAAGGCGTACGTCGTGTCGTACTTCGCCGACACGCCGAACATGGGTTCGCCGACCCGTCCGACCGTGATCGTCGATGCCAACACCGGCCGCGTCCTGAAGCAGTGGGACAACCTGCAGCACGCCCTCGTCGGCACGGGCCCCGGCGGCAACACCAAGACCGGCCAGTACGAGTGGGGTTCGGGCGGCATCTACGGCTTCATGGACGTGACCCAGTCGGGCACCACCTGCACCATGAACAACACCGCCGTGAAGACCGTGAACCTCAACGGCAGCACGTCGGGTTCGACCGCGTTCTCGTACACCTGCCCGCGCAACACGGTGAAGACGATCAACGGCGCCTTCTCGCCGCTGAACGACGCCCACTACTTCGGCGGCGTGATCCAGAACATGTACAACGCCTGGACCGGCAGCAACGCGCTGACCTTCCAGCTCGTGATGCGCGTGCACTACAGCACCAGCTACGAGAACGCGTTCTGGGACGGCACCCAGATGACCTTCGGCGACGGTGCCAGCACGTTCTACCCGCTGGTCAACGCCGACGTCTCGGGCCACGAAGTCTCGCACGGCTACACCGAGCAGCACTCGAACCTGACCTACTCGGGCCAGTCGGGCGGCATCAACGAAGCCTTCTCCGACATGGGCGGCGAAGCCACCGAGTACTACTGGAAGGGCACGAACGACTTCCTGGTCGGCGCGGAAATCTTCAAGTCGACGGGTGCGCTGCGCTACATGTGCAACCCGACCCAGGACGGTGCGTCGATCGACAATGCCGCGAACTACACCAGCGGCCTCGACGTGCACTACAGCTCGGGCGTGTACAACAAGGCGTTCTGCCTGCTGGCCAAGACCGCCGGCTGGAGCACCCAGAAGGCCTTCCAGGTCATGGCCCGCGCGAACGCCAACTACTGGACCGCCAGTTCGACGTTCAACCAGGGCGCGTGCGGCGTGGAAACGGCTGCCACTGACCTAGGCTACACCAAGGCCGACGTGACCGCTGCGTTCACCGCCGTGGGCGTCAGCTGCGGCGCCGCGCCGCCGCCGCCGCCGCCGCCGGTCGCGCTGACCAAGGGCGTGCCGGTCACCGGTCTGTCCGCCGCCACCGGCGGTTACCTGTACTACACGCTGGCCGTCCCGGCCGGTGCGACCAACCTGACGTTCACCATGTCGGGCGGCACCGGTGACGCCGACATGTACGTCAAGTTCGGCGCCTCGCCGACCGACACGGTCTACGACTGCCGTCCGTACGCCTCCGGCAACGCCGAGACCTGCACCTTCGCGGCCCCGTCGACCGGTACGTACTACGTCGCGCTGAAGGGCTACGCCGCGTTCTCGGGCGTCAGCCTGGTCGGCAACTACACGGCCCCGGGCAGCAACACCGCCCCGGTCGCGAACTTCACGTTCACGACCAACGGCCTGACCGCGACGTTCACCGACACCTCCACCGACGCCGAGAACAACATCACCGGCCGCAGCTGGAACTTCGGTGACGGCACGACCTCGACCGCGACCAGCCCGACCAAGACCTACACCGCCGCCGGCACCTACACGGTGACCGAGACGGTGACGGACGCGGGCGGCCTGACCAGCACGAAGTCGGCCTCGGTGACGGTGACGAGCACGAGCTGCGGTGGCACGGTCCTGTGCAGCGGCACGGGCGTGGCCCTGCCGTCGGTGGCGAAGAATGCCTGGTCCTCCACCTACACGATGCCCGTCCTGGCTGGCCATACCGTGACCTTCAAGATTGCGGGTGGCACGGGTGACGCGGATCTGTATGTGCGGGCCGGCGCTGCGCCGACCACCACCACCTACAGCTGCCGTCCGTACACCGCCGGCAATGCCGAGACCTGCACGTTCACGCCGACCGCGAACACCACGTACTACGTGGCGGTCCGCGCGTACGCGGCCTTCTCGGGCGTCACGCTGACCGGTACCTCGAACTAAGGGGAGCCGCCCGACCCTCAAGCCGATTCACAGGCTTCTGGGTCGGATGACGACCCGGCGACACAGGCCCCGGCTTCGGCCGGGGCCTTTTTTTGACGAGGAAGGCGACCGAAGGACGCCGTCCTGTTTCCGCTGTGTTCTCCAGACAACTCAAGGAACCGAGCCATGAACACGAAACACCTGCTGGCCCTGCTGTGCGCAGGCCTTGCCGCGACCGCGTCCGTGCAGGCCGCGCCGCGTCAGGCCGCCCGCGACCACGCCCGTGAAGAAGCCGCCGCCGCGCTCGCGGCGATGCACCTGCGGCACGATCCCGCCGCACCGGTCTACGTCGTCACCTCGCGCGACACCTACCCGCTGATGAAGGACCTCGCGGTCGACGCCACGCCGGCCTTCGACAGCGTCGGCACCGCGCTGATCGTCTCGCGCATCCAGGCGCTGCACCTGGGCACCGTGAGTTCGCGCATCCACACCAAGCAGCTGCGCTGCGGCGGCTTCTTCGCCTTCGCCACGCGCGCCGAAGCCGAGGCCTTCATCCGCAAGGACCGCGCGGTGCAGAGCATCCGCAAGGCGGCGATCGCGTACACCATCGACAACCAGACGACGGTCAATCCGTGGCTGCCGCAGGCGTCGACGACCAACATCTACAACACGATCTCGACGCTGTCGGGCTACACCAACCGCTACTACACCAGCACCACCGGCAAGACCTCGGCCGAGTGGATCCGCACCACGTGGCAGGGCCTGGCGGGCAGCCGCACCGACGTCACGTCGGAGCTGTTCACCGCCTGCAGCACCTGCTCGACCCAGCCGTCGGTGATCCTGACCATCCAGGGCAACGAGCTGGCGAACGAAGTGGTCGTGCTCGGCGCGCACCTGGATTCGATCAACACCAGCGGCGGCGGCAGCAACACCCAGGTCGCCCCGGGCGCCGACGACGACGCCTCCGGCATCGCGACCCTGACCGAAGTGATCCGCGTCGCGCTGGCCAGCGGCTGGAAGCCGAAGCGCACGGTGAAGTTCATGGGCTATGCGGCCGAGGAAGTCGGCCTGCGCGGCTCGAACGCCATCGCGCAGTCGTTCAGCGCCGCCGGCACGAATGTCGTGGCCGTGCTGCAGCTCGACATGACGAACTACAAGCCGGCCAGCGGCAGCGACATGCGGCTGATCACCGACTACTCGAACGCCAGCCTGCAGACGTTCCTCACCAGCCTGTTCGACACCTACCTGGCGCCGACCGGCCTGACCCGCGGCACCTACACCTGCGGCTACGGCTGTTCCGACCATGCGTCTTGGACCAGCGCCGGCTATCCGTCGGGCATGATGTTCGAGGGCGGCTCCAGCAGCTACTTCGCCAACATCCACAGCGCGAGCGACACGCTGGCGAACATGAGCAACTCGGCCGCGAACAGCACCAAGTTCGCGAAGCTGGGCCTGGCGTTCCTCGGCGAGGCGGCGAAGACCACCGGCGGTGGCGGCGGCACCAACACCGCGCCGGTCGCGAACTTCACCTTCACGACCAGCGGCCTGACCGCGACGTTCACCGACACGTCCACCGACGCGCAGGGCAACATCACCAGCCGCAGCTGGAACTTCGGTGACGGCACCACCTCGACCGCGACCAATCCGAGCAAGACCTACGCCGCCGCCGGTACCTACACGGTGACCGAGACGGTGACGGACGCGGGCGGCCTGAGCAGCACGAAGTCGGCTTCGGTCACGGTGTCGACGGCGAGCTGCGGCGGCACGGTGCTGTGCAACGGCACGGCCGTGGCCCTGCCGGCGGTCGCCACCAATGCGTGGTCGTCGATCTACACGATCGTCGTGCCGGCCGGGAAGACCAGCGCCGTGTTCACGATCTCCGGCGGGACCGGCGACGCGGACCTGTACGTGCGGCTCGGCAGTGCGCCGACCACCACCGCGTACACCTGCCGTCCGTACACCAGCGGCAATGCCGAGACCTGCACGCTGAACGCGCCGACCGCCGGCACGTACTACGTGGGCGTCCGCGCCTACGCGGCGTTCTCGGGCGTCAGCCTGAAGGCGACGATCTCGCCGTAAGCGGATTCCGCACGCACGAAAGCAGACAGCCCCGGCCATGCCGGGGCTGTCTTTTTTTTTGCGGAGCCGATGGGCGAAACGAACGCGGAACGCGCCGCCGCTCGATCGATTCGGATCAGCCCACGGGTTCGAAGCGGTTGGCGGCGACGTTCTTGCGGACCTTCAGCGGGTCCCAGATGCGGCCGTTCATGGCGATGTAGACGCCGGGCGGCAGCGACTGCACCGCGCCGACGGCGGTGCCGATGTTGAACTCCGCGTCCGAACCACGGAAGCGCGCCGGGTTCAGCGCGCCGGTCAGCACGATGGTCTTGTCGGCCACACCGGCCAGCACCTTCGCGGTGTCGACCATGGTGTCGGTGCCGTGGGTGACCAGCACGTGCTTCGCCGGCTGCGCGGCGATGGTCGCGCGCATCAGCTGGCGATCCTCGTCCGAGATGTGCAGCGAGTCCTTGCGCAGGATCGGGATCACCGTGAACCGGAACGCCACGCCCAGCTCTTCGAGGATGCGCCCGATCTGCGGATCGCCGACCTGGTAGTCCGACTTGTCGTCGAAGTAGATCTTGTCGATGGTGCCGCCGGTGGTGACGATCAGGAGCTGGTCCATGGGCGCGGGTCGCAGAGGTCGGGCGAGGGCGGCATGGTACCGCGCCGCTTCCGGGTCGGCGAACCGGGGCTTGCCGGCTCTTCGGGCGCGATGCAATCGAAGCGTGTCGAGAAGGCCCTAGAGCGTCGCGAACAGCGCGTCCGACAGCGCCTGCAGCAGCGGGTTCAGCATCACGCCATACGCCGCCGCACGCGCGGTGTCGCGCATCAGCGGCTGCCGCACCTGCGCCGCGCTGGCGGTGCGCACGCTGCGTTCGGCGCGGTGGAACGCCAGGCAGCGCGGGTCGAACGCCAGTCCGCAGGCATCCAGCAGCGCGCGGACTTCCTGCTCGAACGCGGCCAGCAGGGCTTCGTATTCCTGCAGGCGGATTCGCGCCGGATCGCGCCTGCGCCACTGGTCCATGGCCGCTTCGCAGGTGCGGATGTACACGCCGATGTCGTGCAGGTCGCAGGCGAAGTGCGGCAACTGGTAGAACTGCTGGCGGAAGCAGGACCAGCCGGTTTCCAGCGCATCGCGGCGGGCCTCGATCACGCGCGCGCCGGGCAGCATCGCGCGCAGCACGCCGCTGAATTTCCAGTTCTCCGGCATCTTGTCGGTGAAACGCGGACGCGATTCCCGCCAGCGCGCGGTGCGGTCCAGGTAGTCGCTGCCGAGGCGGTGCCAGTCCGTGGCGGTGGCGTCGGGCACCCAGGCCGGGAAGGCCTGCCCGCGGCGGACGGATTCGGCCTGCAGCACTTCCGCGAGGTCCGGCAGTTCGCTGGCACCGGTCACGTCGGGATGCGCGGACAGGATCTGCTCGATCAGCGTCGACCCCGAGCGCGGCAGGCCGACGATGAAGATCACCTCGTGCCCCAGCGTCGGATCGACCGGCGCCGGCAGCGTCTCGGTGACCCGCAGCGCATCGCGCGCGAACGCCTGCAGCGCGTCCGCACGCCACGGCGCCTTCGCGCGCAGCCGCGCGTTGGCCGCGCTGATCGCCGCGAACGCCTCGGGGTAACGGCCGCGGTCTTCCTCGGCCTTGCCCAGTGCGTAGGACATCGCGATCCAGTCCTCCTCGTGCACGTCCGGCCGGCTGCGCAGCACGCGCAGCGTGGCGAGGTCCCGCTCGGTCAGCGGGCGGGTCTTGATGTTGCTCAGGCCGCGCCAGGCATCGCCGCAGGCCGGCGCCAGCGCCAGCGCCGCGCGGTAGTGCATCGCCGCGTCGTCGAAGCGGCCGAGGTGGGCGAGGGCGTCGGCGACGAGGATGCGGCCGGGCAGCAGGGTCGGCGCCAGCGCCAGCGCGCGCTCCAGCGCTCCGATCGCCGGCACGGTCTCGCCGCGCAGCTGCAGCGCGCGGCCGAGGTTGAACCACGGCATCGGCTGGGTGTCGTCGAGCGCGCAGGCGCGCTGCCACGCGGTGATCGCCTGTTCGTGGTCGCGCAGCCGGTTGTGGGCGATGCCCACGTCCGTCCACAGCACCGCATCGTCGGGCCAATGCGCCAGTGCGCGCCGCAGGAGTTCGAGCGCCTGCGGCACGCGCTGCGTGCCCATCATCACGAAGGCGAGCCTGCGCAGGGCTTCCGGATGATCGGGATGCCGCACCAGCGCGGCCTCGAACAGGGCCTCGGCGCGGGCGGGCTGGCCGTCGCGCAGGGCGCGGGCACCGGCGTAGAGGCGTTCGGCGTCCTCGTCCGGGAGGCCGGCGAGGCGGGGATCGCGGCCGCCGGCGACGGCGGGGCCCGGGGGCGGGTAGGTCGGGGTGTTCATCTCGGTGCCTGCCTTGGCGAGTGGATGAGAAGCCTGCGTCCTGCAGTCAGCGTGCCGTCGTGATCATTTCTTTCCGAAGCGGGCGCGCAGGCCCGGGGCATTGGCGGCGAACACCACCGCCAGCGCGAGGACGACCTCGACCAGACCCGCGACGCGGGCCTCGGGATGCGCCCAGGCGCTCATCACGCCGTGCGAGAACCACGCCAGCGCGAACACGCCGGCCCAGAACCGCGCGGTGGCGCGGCGTGCCAGCACCCCCAGCGCCAGCAGCAGCGGCGGCACGCCGAAGACGATCCACGCGGCGATGCGGTCGTGGTCGTTGCGGAACCACAGCGCATACAGCACGACGAGGCCGAACAGGGCCACCAGCAGGAGGCGACGTTCGCCGGGACGGGAGGGATCGTTCACGCTCACGGCGTCGTGCTCACTGCAGTTTCAGGGCGAGGGTGGCGATGCGCCGGCCCAGCGCGCGGGCGAGGGCGGCTTCGTCGTCGCTGGGCTGCGGGTCGTCCTGCCCGCCGGCCACGTGGCTGGCACCGTAGGGCGTGCCGCCGGTGCGCGTGGTGTTGAGCTGCGGCTCGGTGAACGGGATGCCCGCGATCACGCAGCCGTGGTGCAGCAGCGGCACCAGCATCGTCAGCAGCGTGCTTTCCTGGCCGCCGTGCTGGGTCGCGGTCGAGGTGAACACCGCCGCCGGCTTGCCGACCAGCGTGCCGCTGGCCCACTCCGCGCCGAGGGTGTCGAGGAAGTACTTCACCGGTGCCGCCATGTTGCCGAAGCGGGTGGGGCTGCCGAGCACGAGGCC
This sequence comes from Lysobacter sp. DMC104, assembly GCF_056313665.1. NCBI lineage: Bacteria > Pseudomonadati > Pseudomonadota > Gammaproteobacteria > Lysobacterales > Lysobacteraceae > Lysobacter > Lysobacter sp. DMC104. Next base: position 206,608 of record NZ_JBQUZW010000007.1, read on the forward strand.
CGCGCATTCGGCCAGATCGCCCGCTTCGACGTAGGGCGCGCCGTCCTCGGGCTCCGGCGGCGCGGCCTCGCGCGTCACCGGCGCCACCGGCGGCACCGTGCGCAGGCGCGCGCTCGCGCCGGGCACCTCGCCCACGCCGCGCGCGATCTGCCGCGCCAGGCGCGCCACGGAACCGCCGCGGCTGTAGTAGATGACGAGGATCTCGGTCATGCGGAAGCGACGGTGGTCCGGGAACGTGCGCAGAGGGTAAGGGAAGCGTCCACCGCCCACCAGCCCGGCCCACCAGTGCCGCGCGCCCGCGGACGTCGGCTGCTACCCTTGCGCGATGCCGTTCCTCGACAGACTGCTCACCTGGCGGCCGCCCGGCTGGGACCATGCCCGTGCAGGCACCTTCGCCCGCTTCCTCTGGAAACGCTTCCTCGACGACCGCCTGTTCCAGGCCGCCGGCGCGCTGGCCTTCACCACTGCGTTCTCGATCGTGCCGCTGAGCATGGTGGTGTTCGGCATCCTCTCCGCGTTCCCGGTCTACAAGGATTGGAGCGGCCAGCTCACCACCTACATCTTCTCCAACTTCGTGCCCAGCTCGGCGTGGGCGGTGCAGCAGCACCTCGTCGATCTCTCGGCCAACGCCGGCAAGCTCACCGCGGTCGGCGTGATCGTGCTGGTGGTGTCGCTGCTGATCACGCTGACCAGCATCGAGGCCACGTTCAACCGCATCTGGCGCGTGCCCACGGCACGACTGAAGTTCGGCCGGCTGATGGTGTACTGGACGGTGATGAGCTTCGGCGGCCTGCTCGCCGCCGCCAGCCTCGCGGTGTCGGCGCGCTTCTTCGCGCTGTCGATGTTCCAGACCCAGCCCGGCCAGGTGCTGGAATCCGGCATGCTGCGGATCACGCCGGTGCTGATCGAATTCGTCGCCATCGCGGTGATCTACCGCGTGGTGCCGCACCGCACGATCCGCTGGCGCCATGCCGCGCTCGGCGCAGTGCCGGCGGTGCTGATGATCGAAGTGGTGAAGACCGCCGCCGGCTCGTACCTCGGCAGCTTCGGCACCTACGAGAAACTCTACGGTGCGGTCGCGTTCGTGCCGATCTTCCTCGGCTGGATCTACTTCGGCTGGGTCGCGATCCTGCTCGGTGCCTCGCTGGCCTCGTCGCTGTCGGCGTTCCGCTACCAGCCGGCGTCGCAGCGGCTGCCGATGGGCTACGAACTGCACGGCCTGCTGCGCCTGATCGGCCGCTTCGACGAAGCGCGCCACAAGGGGCGCGGCCTGCACCTGGACGAGATCCGCGAACTGGAGCCCTCGCTGACCGATGCGCTGGTGCAGCAGATGCTGGGCCAGCTCAACGGCATCGGGCTGCTCGTGCGCGCCGAGAGCGGCGCATGGCTGCTGGCACGCGATCTCGACGACCTCACCCTCGGCGAACTGTACGAAGCCTGCCAGCTGCGCATCCCCGTCGCCGAAGCCTGGCTGCCGGCGCGCGAGGACGCGCTGGGCCAGGCATCCATCGAGGCCATCGACAGCCTGCGCGTGCCGCTGCGCGAACTGCTGAAGCGCCCGGTGTCTTCGCTCTACCGCAAGGAGTCCGCATGACCGTGTCCGTTCACCCGTTCGCCGCCGCGCTGGTGGCGATGGGCCTGCTCGCCGCGTGCTCGTCAGGCGACGACGCCGGCCGCAGCGCCGCCCCCGCGCCGCCGCCCGCCGCGAGCGCACCGGCGCCGGCCTCGACGCCCGCGTCCGCACCGGCCCAGCCCGCCACGCCCGACCATCCCGGCCTGAAGATCGCCACCGTCGACGGCGCGACCTTCGACCTTGCCGCGCATCGCGGCCGCTGGGTCGTGGTGAATTTCTGGGCCACGTGGTGCGCGCCCTGCCTGAAGGAAATGCCCGACCTCGACGCCTTCGATGCCGCGCGCGACGACGTCGACATGATCGGCCTGGCCTACGAGGAGATCGAGCCGCAGGCGATGCGCGACTTCCTGAAGAAGCACGTGGTGCGCTACCCGATCGCGATCGTCGACACCTACGATCCGCCGGCGGATTTCCCGACGCCGCGCGGGCTGCCGATGAGCTACGTCATCGCGCCGGACGGTCGCATCGCGAAGGAATTCCTCGGCCCGGTGACGCCGGCGGCGCTGGAGGCGGTCGTGGGCGGCAAGGCCGACGCGGCGAAGGCGGGCGGATGACGGCGACGACCGCTGCGCGCTTCCTCGTGTCCGGCCGCGTGCAGGGCGTGTCGTTCCGCGCGTACACCCGGGCGCAGGCCGTGGCGCTGGGCCTGCGCGGCTTCGCCCGCAACCTCGCCGACGGGCGGGTCGAGGTGCTGGCCGTCGGCGACGCCGCGGCCGTCGACCAGTTGGGCGACTGGCTGTGGACCGGCTCGCCGCTGGCCCGCGTGGACGACGTCGTCCGCAGCGAGGCCGACGCCGCGGACGCCGGCGAAGGCTTCCCGATCGGCTGATCCGATCGGCTGAAGCGAGCGTCGTCCGCGCCTTCGCGGACGCGATCCATCGTGGCCGCATGACGTCATGCCGTCCGGGCATTGGACCCGGTCCGCGCGGGCGTGGCATCAATCCCTATGAGTTCGATAGGAATTGATTCGCGTGCTGACGATGAAGGCCAAATACGCCCTGCGTGCGCTGACCGAGCTGGCCCGGGCCGGCGAGTCGCGGGTGCAGGCGCACGAACTGGCGGAGCGCACCCGTGCACCGCTGAAGTTCCTGGAATCGATCCTGGTCGAACTGCGCGCCGCCGGCTTCGTCGACAGCCGGCGCGGCCATCGCGGCGGCCACGTCCTCGCCCGCACCGCCGAGCGGATCATGGTTGGTGACGTCATTCGCGCGATCGACGGCCCCCTCGCGCCGGTGCGCTGCGCCAGCGTCACCGCCTACGAACCCTGCCGCGACTGCCCCGATCCCGAGACCTGCGCCCTGCGCGCGCTCATGCGCGAATCGCGCGACGCGCTCTCGCACGTGCTCGATCGCCGCAGCCTGCGCGCCTTCGCCGATGCCTCGCTGCCGCTGCCCCCCCTCGTGCCCGGGAGCCCGACATGAAACGCACGTCCCGCGTCGATCTTCCTCGCACCATCGCCGGCGTGCCGCCGGTCGGTACGCCGCTGAGCGACCAGGAGCGCGCGGTCATCGCCGCGCTGCGCGAGATCGCCTTCGGTGAAGTCGAGGTGGTCGTCCACAACGCCCGCATCGTGCAGATCACCCGCAGCCAGAAATTCCGCTTCGACGAACGCTGACCACGTCCGCGCGAAGCGTCCGCTTCCGCCTTGCCACCGACGCGCCGACCGGACCACCGGACGCGCGACCCCTCGAATGAGCCCATGAAGGAGTCGACGATGTCCCTGCTTTCCCCTCGCCGCGCGCCACGCCTGCGATCGGCGCTGCTGGCGTTCCCGTTGCTGCTCGCCGCGTTGTCGGCGCAGGCGCAGTCCACCACCGACCAGGCGCTGCTGCAGCGCTTGGAAGCGGTCGAACGCCGGCTGGGCCTCGCGCCTGCCGACGGCGCCGCGCTCGCCGACCTCGACCAGCGCCTGCGCGTGATCGAGCGCAAGCTCGAACTGCAGGCCGAGGAAGCCGCGGCCAAGGCCGCGCGCGATCCGGTGATCGCGCTCACGCCCGCCAAGGGGTTGTCGATCAAGTCGCCCGACGGCCTGGAAGTGAAGGTCCGCGGCCTCGTGCAGGCCGACGGTCGCCACTTCATCGGCGACGACACGATCCCGCAGAACGACACCTTCCTGTTCCGCCGCGTCGAGCCCACGATCGAAGGCACGTGGGGGCCGCTGATCGGCTTCCGCGTGCAAGCCCAGCTCGCCGGCGACACCGCCACGCTCAACGACGCCTACGTCGACCTGAAGTTCGATCCGCGCGCCACCGTGCGCGTAGGCAAGTTCAAGGCCCCGTTCGGCCTCGAACAGTTGCAGCCGAGCGCGAGCCTCGCGGCGATCGAACGCGGTCTGCCCACCGAACTCACGCCTGCGCGCGATCTCGGCGTGCAGTTGCAGGGCGAACTGTCGCAGGGCCGCGTGAACTACGCCGTCGGCGTGTTCAACGGCACGCCCGACGGCCGCGACACCGCGACCACGAACGCCGACAACGAATTCGAATACGCGGGCCGCGTGTTCTGGGAACCGTTCCGCAACGCGGCGAACGCGTGGTCGGGCCTCGGCCTGGGCGTCGCCGCCAGCGTCGGTGACGTCTACGGCACCGGCAACAACCTGCTGCCGCGCTACCGCACGCCGGGACAGGCGCAGTTCTTCGGTTACGCCTCGAACGTCGCCGCCGACGGCGTGCATCGCCGGTTCTCGCCGCAGGCGTACTTCTACCGCGGCCGCGGCGGCCTGCTCGGCGAGTACGTGACCTCCGAGCAGGCGGTGCGCGTGACCAGCGGCGCCAACCTCGGTCGCCGCGATCATCTGGAACACAAGGCCTGGCAGGTGACGGGCAACTGGGTGCTCACCGGCGAGGACGCCGGTTACCGCGGCGTGGCCAAGCCCAACCATCCGTTCACGCTGAAGGAGGCGGGCCTGGGCGCGTTCGAACTCGTCGGCCGCTACGGCGTGCTCGACATCGACGACGACGCCTTCCCGCTGTTCGCCAGCGCAACCGCGTCGGCCAGCGAAGTCCGCGCCTGGACCATCGGCCTGAACTGGTACCTCAACGGCAACCTCAAGCTCGTCACCAACTACACGCAGGCCTCGTTCGACGGCGGTGCCGCCGGCGGCGCCGACCGCGAGGACGAGAAGGCCGTCTTCACCCGCGCGCAATTTTCGTTCTGATCCGGGAGCCATGACCATGTCCACGATGTTCCGCACCGTCCTCCTCGGATTCGCCATCGCGCTGGCGGCCGCCGCATCGCCGTCCGCACGCGCCGGCGACAAGGAGCTGCTCAATGTCTCCTACGACCCCACGCGCGAGTTCTACGCCGACGTCGACGCACGCTTCGCCGAGCTGTGGAAGCAGCAGACCGGCGAGACGCTGAAGATCCGTGCCTCGCACGGCGGCTCCGGCAAGCAGGCGCGCGCGGTGATCGATGGCCTCGAAGCCGACGTCGTCACCCTCGCGCTGTCGGCCGACATCGACGCCATCGCGCAGAACGCCAAGCTGCTGCCGGCGAACTGGCAGACGCGCCTGCCGCACAACAGCGCGCCGTACACCTCGACCATCGTGTTCCTCGTGCGCAAGGGCAATCCGAAGAAGATCGCAGACTGGGGCGACCTCGCGCGTCCGGGCGTCGCGGTGATCACGCCCAATCCCAAGACCTCCGGCGGCGCGCGCTGGAACTACCTCGGTGCCTGGGCCTGGGCGTCGAAGCAGTACCGCGACGGCGGCAAGGTGATCGACTACATGTCGAAACTGTTCCGCAACGTGCCGGTGCTCGACACCGGTGCGCGCGGCGCGACCACCACGTTCGTCGAGCGCGGCATCGGCGACGTGCTGGTCGCGTGGGAGAACGAGGCGCTGCTGACGCTCAACGAACCCGATACCCGCGGCAAGTTCGAGATCGTCGTGCCCAGCCTGAGCATCAAGGCCGAGCCGCCGGTGGCGTGGGTCGACAAGAACGTCGCGAAGCACGGCACCCGCAAGCAGGCCGAGGCCTACCTGCGCTTCCTCTACAGCCCCGAAGGCCAGCGCCTCGCCGCGAAGCATTTCTATCGCCCGGCCGAACCCGACAAGGTGCCGGCGGCAGACCTCGCGCGCTTCCCGAAGGTGACGCTGGTGACCATCGACGATGCGTTCGGCGGCTGGAAGAAGGCGCAGGCCGAACACTTCGGCGACGGCGGCTTCTTCGACCGCATCCAGCAGGCGGCGCGATGACCGTGACGGCCGCCGACATCGCCGTCCCCGTCGCCAGGCCGACGCCGAATCCGCTCCCCGGGTTCGGCATCGGCCTCGGGCTGGGCATGGCCTGGCTGGGCGCGGTGGTCCTGTTGCCGCTGCTCGCGCTGAGCGTGCGCGCGGCGCAGCTCGGCGGCGACGGTTGGTTGCGCGTGCTGCGCGACGAACGCGTGCAGCAATCGCTGAAACTGAGCTTCGGCGCCGCGCTGGTCGCGGCGCTCGTCGCGTTGGTCGCCGGCACGCTGGTCGCGTGGGTGCTGGTGCGCTACCGCTTCCCCGGTCGGCGCTTGCTCGACGCGCTGGTCGACCTGCCGTTCGCGCTGCCGACCGCCGTCGCGGGCATCGCGCTGACCGCGATCTATTCGGCGAACGGCTGGGTCGGCCATCTCGTCGAGCCGATGGGCCTGAAGATCGCGTACACGCCGATCGGCATCGTGCTCGCGCTGGTGTTCATCGGCCTGCCGTTCTCGGTGCGCACTGTGCAACCGATCCTCGAAGCCATGGGCCGCGAGTCCGAAGAAGCCGCGGTCTCGCTCGGCGCCTCGCGCTTCACCGCACTGCGCCGCGTGGTGTTCCCGGAACTGCTGCCGGGCCTGCTCACCGGTTTCTCGCTTGCGTTCGCGCGCGGGCTCGGTGAATACGGCTCGGTGATCTTCATCGCCGGCAACCTGCCGTACAAGACCGAGATCGCGCCGCTGCTGGTGACGATCCGGCTGGAGGAATACGACTACGACGGCGCGATCGCGATCGCGGCGCTGCTGCTCGCCGCGTCCTTCGCCTGCCTGGTCGCGATCAACGCGATCCCGTTGCTCTTCGCGCACGAGCGCAGGAGGCTGCGCCGTGGCGGATGACCTGCCGTCGATGACCGAGCCGACGTGGCTGCGCTGGCTGCTGATCGCGCTGGCGATGCTGGTCATGGGCGTGCTGGTGGTGCTGCCGCTGGGCATGGTGCTGAGCGCCGCGTTCGGCACCGGCTTCCGCGCGTGGTGGGCGTCGCTGGTCGAGCCCGACGCCCTCGCCGCGCTGCGGCTCACGCTGTTCACCGTCGCCATCGCGCTGCCGATCAACGCCGTGTTCGGCCTGCTGATGGCATGGGCGGTCACGCGCTTCGAGTTCCGCGGCAAGAGGCTGCTGCTGGCGTTGCTGGACCTGCCGTTCGCGGTGTCGCCGGTGGTTGCCGGCCTGTGCCTCGTACTATTGTTCGGCTCGCACGGCTGGTTCGCCGAATGGCTGCAGGCGCACGACGTGAAGATCCTGTTCGCGCGGCCCGGCATCGTGCTGGCGACGCTGTTCATCACCTTCCCGTTCGTGGTGCGCGAACTGATCCCGCTGATGCAGCAGCAGGGCGCCGAGGAAGAACTCGCCGCGCGCTCGCTCGGCGCCAGCGCGTGGACGATGTTCTTCCGGGTGACCTTGCCGAAGATCCGCTGGGGCCTGCTCTACGGCGTGCTGCTGTGCGGCGCGCGCGGCATGGGCGAATTCGGCGCGGTGTCGGTGGTGTCGGGCCACATTCGCGGCCTCACCAACACGCTGCCGCTGCACATCGAGATCCTCTACAACGAATTCGACACCACGGCTGCCTTCGCCGCCGCCTCGCTGCTGTCTGGCATGGCGCTGGTGACACTGTTGGCGAAGTTCTGGCTGGAATGGAAGCATGGCGATGCCATCGCCGCCTCGCACGGGAAGCATTGATGACACGCGTCGACATGAAACGCTCGCCACTCCCACGCTCGGCGCCCGGGGTGCCGGTGACACGTCTGCCGTTGCCTCGATGCGTCCTGGCACGGCTGGAATGGAAACA
>NZ_JBQUZW010000007.1:214351-253099 GCF_056313665.1 Lysobacter sp. DMC104
ACTCCCACGCTCGGCGCCCGGGGTGCCGGTGACACGTCTGCCGTTGCCTCGATGCGTCCTGGCACGGCTGGAATGGAAGCATGGCGACGCGATCGTCGCCTCGCACGGGAAACACTGACATGCAGTTGCGCATTCGCGGTTTGAGCAAGCGTTATCCCGGCGTCGCGGCCCTCGACCGGGTCGATCTCGACATCGCGTCGGGTGAATTGATCGCGCTGCTCGGCCCTTCCGGCTCCGGCAAGACCACGCTGCTGCGCGTCGTCGCCGGCCTGTTGTCGCCCGACACCGGCAGCGTGCTGTTCGGCGAACGAGACGCCACGCGGCTGAGCCTGCGCGAACGCAACGTCGGTTTCGTGTTCCAGCACTACGCGCTGTTCCGGCACATGACCGTGGCCGACAACATCGCCTTCGGCCTGCATTGCCGGCCGCGCGCGCAGCGTCCGCCGCGCGCGGAGATCGCGCGCCGCGTCGAGGAACTGCTGGGCCTGATCCAGTTGCCCGAGCTCGGCGGCCGCTATCCCGACCAGTTGTCCGGCGGACAGAAGCAGCGCGTCGCGCTGGCGCGCGCGCTGGCGATCGATCCCAGCGTGCTGCTGCTGGACGAACCCTTCGGCGCGCTGGATGCCAAGGTCCGCGTCGAACTGCGGCGCTGGCTGCGCAAGCTGCACGAACGCACCGGACAGACCACGCTGTTCGTCACCCACGACCAGGAAGAAGCGCTGGAACTGGCCGATCGCGTCGTGGTGATGCGTCACGGCCGCATCGAGCAGGTCGGCACGCCGGACGCGATCTACGCGGCGCCGGCGTCGGCCTACGTGTTCGGCTTCGTCGGTCGCGGCAACACGCTGGAAGGCGGCGTGCGCGACGGCGTGTTCTCGACCCATGATGGCGCGGTGACGTTGCCCGCGCCGGAGTGCGGGGAGGGCGAGGTCGTCGCGCTGCTGCGTCCGCACGAACTGCAACCGGTCGATGCGGGCGAGGGCATCGTCGGCACCGTGCTCGCCACGCGTCGGCGCGCGGATCGCACCACCGTCGAACTGGCGGTGGGCGAGGGCGCGCAGCCGTTCGAGTGGGACATGGCCGACGTGCCCGGCGCGCCTGCGCCGACGCCGGGCCAGCAGTTGCGCCTGCAGCCGCTGCGGGTGCGCTTCCTGCCGCGGAGCGCGTGATCGATCGCGTGGTTGAGCGCGTGCGTCAGCCCTGGCCGGGCCGCGCCATTGCGCGGCCGTCGCGCCATTCGCGTTCGTCGGCGATCAGTCCCGCCGCGTCCAGCCATTCCAGGATCGAGCGCACCGTCACCACCGGATAGTCGCCGGACAGCCGCGTCGCCACCGGATGGTCGGTGAACACCAGGTTCGCCGAGAACAGGCCGCCGAGCACGCGCTTGGTGTACGGAATGCGGACGTGGCCGGGCCGGTAGCCGAGCGACTGCGCGAGGCGCCACGCCTGCGCGCGATCGTGCACGTCGTCGCGCGTCGCCGCCGCGAGATGTTCCAGCACCCACGCGGTCGAGTTCTCGTAGTCGTCGCTGCCGGGCCGCGCGATCAGGTTGTAGCGCGGCACGAACAGCGGATCGCCGCGCAGCGCGACCAGCGTCGCCGCCAGTCGTTCGGCGACGTCGGGCCGCAGCCAGGTGATGCGCGCGTCCTGCGCGACGAGATCGTCGGCGAAGAAATTCACGAGGCCTTGCGCGTACAGCGATGCGCGCTCGCTGCCGCAGTCGTTGAGCAGGTGCACGACGGTCCAGCGTCCGTCGGCGTGGTCTCGCACCGCGAACCCGGCGTGGCTGTAGCGCAGCCCGTGCTTCGACAGATCGGTGCCGACCCGCGACACCAGCGCGACCGGCGCGTCCACCTCGTCCAGCGCCGCAATGACGGTGTGCGCAGTGGCCGCTGCGTCGGCGACGGCGCGCGGCGATGGCGTGGTCGCTTCGCAGGTCGTGCCTGCATGCGCGTGCGCCGCCATCAGCGCCAGCGCGCCCGCAAGCGCCCACGCATGCAGGCGCGCGCGCATCACGTCAACGCACGCGAGTGGATGTGCGTGCGCGTGGCGTCGTCGGCGATGAAGCACAGCGCCTCGTCCGCGGCCATCAGCAGCCAGCCTCCGCTGACCGCCACCGCGTCCACGGTCTTGCCGGCGGCGATCGCCAGCCGTTCGACCGCTTCCACGGAGAGATGGACCACGAACGAGGCGCCAAGCCCCACGCCCGAGACGGTGATCGCCGCCACGCCGCCGACCACGGCGACGCTGGTGATCACGAACTTGCCGCCCTGCGCCAGCGCGTGCAGCACCGCCACCGGCACTTCCGCCGAGGCCATGACGCTGGCCTGCGACTGGCGTTCCGACGCGTTCGGATGCGCATCGGCGGGCGGCATCAGCAGGCCGCCGAGCACGACCACGATGCCGGCGAGGCGGATGCGCAGCGAATTCACGACCGGCGAGCGCGCGCGGCGGGGCAGGTGGATGAGCATGGCGATGTCCTCGAAGGCAGTCGGTGCGCAGCGGTCAGTGCACGTCGATGGTGCGCTCGGTGCGCACCTCGCGGCCGCCGAGCGCATGGGTGGCGATCATGCGATAGCGGCCTTTGGCCGGCACCGTGGCGAGCAGCAGGTAGTTGCGCGGGTCGTCGCTGATCAGGATGCCGCGCGCGTTGCGCAGGTTCGCCTGCGCGGTGCCTTCGAACACGCGGCGACCGCGCGCGTCCTCGATCCACACGCGGATGCCGCCCAGGTTCGCCAGCGCTTCGCCGTTGTCGCTCGCCAGCACCTCGATCAGCGTCGGCTTGCCGGCCTGCCAGCCGGATTCGACCAGCGGCAGCATCAGTTCGTGGCGCGGCCGCAGCGACACCGCGCCGACGATCCGCCCCGCGCCTTTGCCCGCGGGCACGAAGCGCAGACGCCACGTGCCGGGCGCGGCGTCGCGCAGTTCGGGCAGGAAATAGACGGCGCCGAGTTCCGGATGCACCGCCTGCTCCGCGGGCATGCGTTTCAGCGCGGCGCCGGTGTCGCTGCGGACCGTGCGGCCCGCGGGATCGATCAGTTCGACCTTCGCCAGCGGTGCGGTCGAACGCAGCGAGCCGAACACCATGCGGCGGGCATCGGCGGTGACCGCGATGCGTGTTTCGACCGGCGTGGTGCCGATCCGCAGGCTGATGCCGGAGGTGGTCTGCGCCCACGCGCTGCCCGCGGCCATCGCCAGCAGCACGAGCGCGAAGCCGGCGCGGCGGAAGACGGGCAGGACGGGGGCAGGCAGCATGGGAATTTCCGGATCGGCCGCGGTCGCGGCGATGACCGAGCAGACACCGGGCCTCGCCGACGTTGCAATCCGGCTGTACCGAGTGTAGATAGCGAGGCTGCCCGGTATCGGAAAACGCGACTGATGGCCGTCTCCGTCGAACTGATCGACGCCCTGAAGCGCTTGCTGCGCGGCCAGGGCCTGACTTACCGCGAGCTGGCCTCGCGCATCAAGATGAGCGAGGCGGCGGTCAAACGCATGTTCTCGCTGCGCGCGATGAGCCTGCAGCGGCTGGAGCAGATCTGCGACGTGCTGGACATCGGCCTGGCAGAACTGGCCGCGGAGTCCGCGCGCGGTCGCGACAGCATGGCGCAGCTGACCGAGGCGCAGGAAAAGGCGCTGGTATCGGATCCCGCGCTGCTGCTGGCGCTGTTCCTCAGCCTCAACCGCTGGCGCCAGCAGGACGTGCTGGCGCAGTTCGCCTTCACCGAGCCGCAGTGGACGGGATTACTGGTGAAGCTCGATCGGCTGGGCATCATCGAACTGCTGCCCGGCAACCGCGCCCGCGCGCTGACCGCGCGCAATTTCCGCTGGCGTCGCGGCGGCCCGATGGAGCGCTACTTCCGCGAGAAGCTGCTGACCGACTACTTCGCCGACGCCTTCGATGGCGAGCAGGACGGCCTGTTCCTGCTCACCGGCAGCCTCAGCATCGACGGCATCCGCCACATGCGCCAGCGCCTGGAAGACGTGGTCCGCGAATTCGACACGCTGCTCGCCCGCGATGCCACGCTGCCCGCGAAGGAACGCATCGGCGTGAGCCTCGTCCTCGCGCAGAAGCCATGGCTGCTGCAACTGTTCCAGGGCTACCGCCGCGCGCTCGACACCGCCGCGCCGAAGCAGGGCGGGTCTTGACCCGCCGTTGCGACAAACCCTCGTCGCGAACGCCGATCGAAAGCGCACAAAGTGGCCGTGAGCTCGTCACTACGCGATCGATCACGCCGCTCTTGTCGTGTCGGCGCATGCCTCCGCGCTGGATCGGGCGAGCGTGGTCTTCAAGTGCTTGCCGAACTGATAGCCGGCGGAGGCGACACCGATGCCGATGAAGGCGGCCAGCATGCCGACGAACAGCTTCCTGATCATGTGAATCCCGTGGTGGAAAGTGCATCGGCAGTCTGCCCGCAGGGACATGGCCGCGCGCGTATCGGAGGTCAGCATGACTTTGGTCGGGGCTCGCGCGGGCGTCGTGGTCCGATGGCCGCCTTCGCGCTTCTGGACCGGATTCGCCGTGCTAGATTGCGTTCAGGGAGGTTTTCCATGCGCACGAATCCGGATGGAGAGCGGCTTGATCGCGCCCGCATCGTCGGCATGTCGGCGGCGATCACGTTGAACCTGATCGCTGCATTCGTGTTGTCCATGCCGGGAAGGACATCCCTCGCGTCGAAGCCCCCGGACTCGGAACAGGCGCCATTGCTGGCGTGGGTCGAATCCCGCATTGAACCAAGGCCGACCTCTGTCGCGAGCACGCACACCGAACTTCGGCCGGCGCCGAGTCGGGTCGCCGCGCCTGCAAGACAGGCCATGCGGTCTGCAGCCGCTGTACTGCCTTCTCCCGTCGTCGATGGAGGCGAGATCGCGGGTCCGGTGACGGGCGGGACCGACGGCGCCGGCACCGCGGCGGGGCCCGGAGGTGATCCGGCGGGTTCCGGGCATGGCGCAACGGGCGGTGGTGTGCCGCTGCCGGGCGACTCAAGGCTCAAGTCGATCGATGCGCCGGAACCCTACTATCCCTTTCTCGCGGAACGTCATGCCATCGAGGGAAGCGTTTACCTGAAGGTGTTCGTCGGCGCCGACGGGAAAGTGGCTTCGGTCGCGATCGTGCAGAGCAGCGGTTACCCCGAACTCGACAATGCGGCCCGCCGCCAGGTCCTGCGGGCATGGACGTTCGCGCCGGAGATCCGCGGCGGCAAGCCGGTCGCCGCGAGCGGCATCGTCGTGGTGAATTTCAAATTGAAGCGGGTGTAGCGCGTCGTCGTTTTGCAGCGCTGCATGTCAGGTCGGTGACGTGCATGCCGTGGTTCGTTGTGGGGTACGCTGCGCTCACCGCCATCATCGGATCACTCCATTCTGCGCGCTATACCCGTGCATTGCAGGATGCTGTGCGACCCGGGAATCGTGGTCGGCATCCACCGATGTCGACGACCGCGATTCCAGACCGTCATCCCGGCGAAAGCCGGGATCCCGCTTCCCGAGAAATGAAGGCCGTCAAGGCTGGGCCCCGGCTTTCGCCGGGGTGACGGGATGTGGATGCATCCGAGTAGCGAAGCAGGGTGGCGGTGAGCGCAGCGAACCCCACCATTGCGATGAGGGAGGTTGCGGTGATCTCGACAGCGCGCGCGGTGCTTCCGGCTTGATGACGCGCATGCCGTGGTTCGCGGTGGGGTTCGCTACGCTCACCGCCACCCTACGGGTCATTCCACTCTGCGCGCTACGCGCTCGTGCGCAGGAGGTGCGCCGGGGCGAACCCTATAGATAACTATTTGGTTAGGGCGCGCCCTAGCGCGCGGCTATACGAGTTATGGGCCTTGGCATGATGCGGGACGGTTCGAGGCAGATTATTAAGTGCCCTTGCGTTTCGGCGGGGGAGGTTCATAGCCGCGTGTCGGCCTGCTGTCGGTGCCAAAGCCTTCATCTTTTCTTGGTTGTCTTGGTGCTGGCGGGCTGGCAGGCGGCTGGCTGTGTGGCTTCTTGTCTGTCATGCGAAATTTCTCTCTGTGTGAGGTTTGTTTTGACGAATGCGGCCATAAAGAAAACGCCAATAAGGAATGCGATTGCGCCGCAACCATTCAGAAGGCGGGTAAGTTTTGTATAAAAGCCTCCGGGCGATTGGGAAAATATTGTTCCATCGTCGCATTGAACTATAGCTTTTCGTAGGGCTAGGCGGCTCACAAAAAAAGACCCCAGCATCGCTGATGTGCTAAATGCCCAGAAAACCCATGCTGCCACGAGCCATAAGGCGCTATGGATTGGATTCTCGCCTACGATGTCTTTGATGAAGGTAAATGAAATTGCTAGTGCCCCGCCCGACAGTGTAAGAACAGTCTTGTCATAGTCGTCTTGTGCTTTCTGTTCCGCCACAACAAGCCACTGCCTGTACTCAGGATCCACCTCGTCTTTGATTTTCTTGTGTTCTTCCCTGGTTGCCATGGATTGCTCCTGAGTGCTTTCCCGCAGTTAGGCGAAATGTAGGGCTTAGTGCGGATTCTGTGCTTTCGGATCCGATCCGGTCAATTAGGACTTGATGGAAGGCCATGGGCTTGCGCTGGAAGGGTTTGGTTCGCGCTTGGGGGGGCGATTGCGATATTCGGCGCGCGCACTGTTCGATAAATAATGCTAATGATGCTTTTTTCCACAAGCTATGCGGCTCCGATAGGCTAGGCGTACCCGAGGCGTCATCAGTAGATACCGGTTGCGCTTCGTCTGCCCGTGCCAAGATGCTGCCGCCAAACTTAAAATCATTTTAACTCAGTCGGCATCAAACCCCTCCAACGGCTCCACCACCGAATACTTCTCCTTCTTCGGCTTCCCTTCCAGCGGCGGGAAGTCGATGGTGTCCGGCGGGATCGCGGTGTCGGGGAGGCGGTCGAGGAGGTCGCGGATCAGGGTGAGGCGGCCGCGCTTCTGGTCGTTGAAGTCGACGAGGGTCCACGGCGCGTGCTTCGTATGCGTGGCTTCGAGCATCGCCTCGCGGGCCTTGGTGTAGTCGGCGTATTTCGTGCGGGCGTCGAGGTCGATGGGCGAAAGCTTCCAGCCCTTGAGCGGGTCTTCGCGGCGTTCGGCGAAGCGCTTTTCCTGTTCGGCCTGGTCGCAGCACAGCCAGTACTTGAACAGCAGGATGCCGTCGTCGACCAGCATCCGCTCGAACTCCGGCGTCTGCTTCAGGAACGCCTTCACCTGCTTGTCGTCGGCGAAGCCCATGACCTTCTCGACGCCGGCGCGGTTGTACCAGCTGCGGTCGAACAGCACGATCTCGCCGGCGGCGGGCAGGTGGGCGATGTAGCGCTGGAAATACCACTGCGTGCGCTCGCGGTCGTTCGGCTTCGGCAGCGCGACCACGCGGCACTGGCGCGGGTTGATGTGCGCGGAGATCGCGTCGATCACGCCGCCCTTGCCGGCGGTGTCGCGGCCTTCGATCAGCACCAGGATGCGCTGCCCGGCGTGGGTGACCCAGCGCGCCATGTCGGTGAGTTCGCGCTGCATCGGTTCGAGCAGGGTTTCGTAGTCCTTGCGCTTGAGTTTGCCGGGTTTGCTCATGGTGGTGTCCGGTCGGCGAAGCGATGAATTGTCATCCCGAGCATCGCGAGGGACCTGCTTTTCCGGGACCTCGCGAGCGCAAACAGAAGCAGGTCCCTCGCGATGCTCGGGATGACAGGGGGGCGGCGGGCGTGCATCACACGCAGCGCGGACGCGTCAGGCGCGGCGGGTGCGCTTCGCGGGCGCGCGCTTGCGCGCAGGACGCGCGGGG
Organism: Lysobacter sp. DMC104; assembly: GCF_056313665.1. Lineage (NCBI taxonomy): Bacteria > Pseudomonadati > Pseudomonadota > Gammaproteobacteria > Lysobacterales > Lysobacteraceae > Lysobacter > Lysobacter sp. DMC104. The sequence goes on from NZ_JBQUZW010000007.1 coordinate 222,108, forward strand.
GCGTCGTCTTCGTCGCGGGCGCCGGCGGCCATGCTCTTGGCGACTTCCAGCAGCGCGCCCTGTTGTTTGGTGTTGAGTGCGCGGTAGGCGGCGAGCAGGCCGTGTTCGCCCTTGGTGCGGGCGGGATCGAGGGTGCTGGCGAGTTCCGACAGCAGCGCGCCGGCGGGTACGCCGAAGGTGCGGGCGAGGGCGTCGATCTGGTCGCGTCCGGGCATCTTCTCGTCCTTCAGCCAGGCGCTGACGGTGTTGACGCCGGCGCGCGGGATCGCGGTCGCGAGGTCGGTCACGCTCAGGCCGGTGGCCTTGGTCAGCAGGCGCAGGGTGTTGCCGATGGACATGGGATCACTCCTTGAGGCGGGGCCGCAGCGTGGCGAGGTTGCATGGCCGCGTGCGGGAATCGAGCTGGGCGCGGACGATCTTTTCCCAGGCGGTGCGGCAGGCGGAGGTGGAGCCGGGCAGGGCGAACAGGAAGGTCGCGTTCGCCAGGCCGGCGAAGGCGCGCGATTGCAGCGTGCTGGTGCCGATTTCCTCGAAGCTCAGCGCGCGGAACAGTTCGCCGAAGCCGGGCATCTGCTTGTCCAGCAGCGGCAGCAGCGCTTCGGGCGTGGAATCGCGGCCTGTGAAGCCGGTGCCGCCGGTGACGAGGATGCCGTCGACGGACGTGTCGGCGATCCACTGCGAGACGAGCGCGCGCAACTGGTAGCGATCGTCGGGCAGCACGGCGCGGGCGTGGAGGCGATGGCCTTCGGCGGCCAGGGCGTCGGCGAGGTAGGCGCCAGAACTGTCGTCGGCGAGGGTGCGGGTGTCCGAAACGGTCAGCACGCACAGCGAAAGCGGGATGAAGTCGGCTACTGCGGTCATGGCCGGCAGGGTAGCCCGAAACCGGTGGGCGGGGAATCGAGTGGCTGGCCGGTCGCTCGTCGTCGTCGCGTTAGCCTGCGCGACGGCCGCGGGGCGGCGAGGGGAGAGTGCGACGCATGTCGGGACGGTTCGGTTGGCAGGTTGCGGCTTGGGCGCTGCTCGTCGTTTTGCAGGTCTGGTCGCTGCAGCGCATCGCGCATCTGGAGGCGATGCTGGCCGCGCCCCGTGCCGGGACGCCGGGCATGGCAACCGCGGGCGAACCGTCGCCGCCCACGCCGATGGAGGCCGCGATGGCGGCGTCGCTGGGGCGCATCGAATCGCGGCTGGCGGCCGGTGCCGGGCAGTCCGCGACGGCGGCGCCGACGGCACGGCGGCAGGATCCGGCGCTGGCGATGCCGCTGGACGTTGCCGATGCGCGGCTGGCGACCCTGCTGCCCGCGGGCGGCACGCTGCGCGATGCGGAACTCGAAGCGCTGCGGGCGCGGATCATGACCCTGCCCGAGGGCGAGCGCCTGCCGGTCTCGCTGGCGCTGTCGCGCGCGATCAACCGCGGCGCGGTGCGCGTGGTGCCGTGATCGCATTCGTCGGCCTTCGCCGGCGTCCTCTTTCCTTATCGGCCGATCCACGGCCACCTTCCGGAGTCCGTTCCATGCCGCGTCTCGCGATCGTTCGTTCCGCCGTTGTCGTCATCGCCCTGCTCGCCGCGCCGGCATTCGCCGGCTACAGCTATGACACGGGCATGGAAGTGCGCGTCTATCCGGCGTCGTCCTACGCCTACGGCGGCGTCAATTCCGCGCGCCGTTCCAGCGACATGGTGCAGTACATCCACTGCAACACCAACCGCGGCCCGTCGGGCGGCACGCTGGGCAGTTGCACTGCGCGCGATCGCAACGGCGTCGGCGCCAGCTGCACCACGACCGATCCGCTGGCGATCGACATGATGCAGTCGGTCGGCCCGAGCTCGGTGGTCTTCTTCATGTGGGACGGCAGCGGCGTGTGCTCGTACCTCAGCATCACCCACGGCTCGGCCTACACCAACTGAGGTCGATGCCGGCCGCGGTTCACGTCAGCGGCAGGTGGAAGCGCTTCGTGCCGTCGTAATCGCGCCAGCCGTTGCCGCGATAGAGCGCCTGCGCGCCGTGGTTGTCGTGCGCGGTTTCGAGTTCGAGGCGGATCGCGCCCTCGCGCTGGCCGAACTCGGCCGCGGCCGACAGCAGCGCCAGCGCGACGCCACTGCGGCGCGCGTGTTCGGCGACGTACAGGTCGTTGAGCACGTAGAGCTTGGCCGCGCGCACCGACGAGAACATGGGATACAGCTGCACGAAACCGACTGGCGGTGCGTGTTGTACGCCGTCGACGTGCGCGACGAAGACGGTGGACTCGCCGCGGCTCAGGCGCGCGTGCAGGAACTGCCGCGCGGTCTCGGGATCGCGCGGCTGGCCGTAGAAGACGCGGTAGTCGGAGAACAGCGGGACGAGGTCGCCGAGATCGTCCAGCCCCGCGCGGCGGACCGCGATGGCCGCACGGGGAAGGGAACGCGGCGACGTTGCGACGCTCACGGCGCTTCGCTCAGCTCGACCAGATAGGTGGTGGTGCCACCGCCGATGTCGATGCGCCAGCCCTTCGTGTACTCGGCGGCGTCGACGCTGTTCCAGTTGCGCAGGGTGATCGTGGCGTTGGTCGGTTCCAGCACCCGCACCTTGAGCTTGCCGGCGGTGATGGTGGTGCCGCTGATCGTCGGCTGCACCGGCGTCTGCACCTGGAAGGTCGCGGTCGTGCCGCTGCCCAGCGCGAAGTTGTCGCGCACGGTGAGTTTGCGGTTCGAGAAGTCGAGCGCGCGGGTCCAGCTCTTCACGTACGTGGTGCCGGCGTAGGCGGGCGCGAGGTTGGAACTGACGGTCAGCGCGCCGCCGGCGCCGGAGGTGACGGTCATCGTCGAGGTGGTGCCGTAACACTGATGCACGACCTTGTCGTTGGCCGGACTGCCGCACTGTGCCGCCGTGGTGTTCGTGCGCTCGAAGCGCAGGGTGTTGTGCACTTCGCTGCCCTGCTGGATGCCGCTGTGGGTCCAGATGTTCTCGGTCACCGACAGCCAGTCGTTGGCGAACAGCGTGAACGCGCCCTGGTCCTGGTGGGCGTGGCTTTCCATGTACGGGCCGGCGACGTAGGACATCCACATCGCGGCCTTGTCCCAGCCGGTGCGCGCGAACAGGTGGCCGGTGCCGCTGCCGAGGTAGTACAGCTCGCTAGGCGCGGTGCCGCCGGTGCCGGCGGGCAGCAGGTCGTAGCGGAAGTTGAAGCCCGAGCCCATCTGCTGGACGCTGATGTTGTTGAGCCACCAGCTGGCGATGCTCTGGGCGCGGGTGTCCTGGGTGAGGTGGCGCGCTTCCAGCACCAGCCGGCGGTGGTAATCGTAGATGTCCGGCGTGGAGCTGCGCGACTGGTCGCCCAGCGGCGCGAAGCGGTCCAGCGTCGGCACGGTGGCGTGCACCCACCAGCGGATGGTGTTGCTCTCGTGGGTGTTGGCGTTGGCGAGGTCGATGCCGGTGGCGTCGCGCCACAGGCGGTAGATCTCGAACAGGCGCATCTGCGCGGTGCCGTAGCCGGTGCCTTCCTGGCTGCCGCCGGTGCCGAGGGCGCGGTAGTAGGCCTCCAGCTTCGGCAGTTTGTCGGTCTTGAGCAGGGCCATCCACGTGTTGCTGCGCGAGGCCAGCGCCCAGTACATCGTCGCTTCGAGGAAGCTGTAGTGGTAGTTGTTGCCCGGGTTGTCGATCGACCAGCCGCTCCACGGCGCCGAGCGCGCGCCCCACTTCGCGCTCTGGTAGTTCCAGACGTTCCACACCGCCTGCTCGGCGTAGGCCGACCAGCGCGTGCGCTGCGCGGCGGTGAGGAAGGCCGCGCAGGTGTCGTAGGTGATCGACAGGTCGCCGATCATCGGGCCGACGTCGAGATAGGAGTCGTAGGCGACCTCGGGATTCTGGCCGGCGGCGATCGCGGTCTCGGCCTGCGCCACCTGCTGTTCGACCATGCCGACCGCGTGCGTGCAGTACTTGCCGTCGCGGGTGATGCGGTACATCAGCGCCGAGTCGCGGGCCTGGTAGGCGTAGCCCGGGTTGCCGGCGACCGCGGTGTCGACCCAGGTCTTGAAGCGGGTGTACGGCGTGCGCGCGGTGTCGACGAAGGTGAGGTTCATCGGGATCTGCGCGAGTTGCGCGGCGCTGATCGCGCCCTGTGAGCGCACCGGGCGGCGGCCGGTCTCGGCCAGCGGCGCGTGGACGGTTTCCGGCTGGGCGCCGCGGCGGGCCAGCATCGCCTTGAGCGGGGCGCCGACGGCGAGCCCCGCGACGGTGGCGACGGCCACAGCGAAGGCGACGGTGCGCAGGCGGAACGCGGGCGCGGGACGGGTCGAAGCAATGGCGGGGGAACTCTGGCGCGGGGGCATGACGGTCACTCGGGCTCGCATCCTTGTCGATGGCAGATCGTTCCGCGCCCCCTGGTGCGCCCCCGTCCGACCGGGGCGCAGCGCGTCGGTCGCCGGATCGCGACCTGAATGGAGTGTGCGTGCCCGTCGGGCATCGATGTGTGACCGGTCGGACGCTCGATGCGGGTGGCGGCCGGAAGCGTGAATCCCGTCTCAGGCGAAAGTCAGGAAGCGTTCAGCTTCAGGGCGTTTCGAGCAACACGACGTAAGTGTCGGTGCCGCCGGCGATGTCCAGCCGCCAGCCGCCGAGGAATTCGTCCGGATCGACGCCGCGCCAGTCGAGTACGCGAAGGGTCGCGTCGGCTGGCGCCAGCACCGTGACCCGCAGCCGGCCGGCGGTGACGGTTCGTCCGTCGATGACCGGCTTGGCCGGCAGTTGCAGCTGGAACACCGCCCGGGTGCCGGGCGTCGTCGCGAACCGGTCCTCCACCCGCAGCCGACCCGGTGCGAAGTCCAGGCGCCGGACCCAGCGCTTCACCGGCGCGTCCTCGCCGTAGGCGGGGCTCAGGTCGGCATCGACGTGCAGCGCGCCGTCGAGGCCGGGCACCACCGCCATCGCCGAGCGCGTGTCCGGGCACTGATGCACCACGCGGTCGTCCGCCGGCCCCTGGCACTGCCGGCCGAGCGGGGCATCGCGCTCGAACCGCAGCACGTTGTGGGTCTCGGTGCCCTGCTGCAGGCCGCTGTGCGTCCACAGGTTCTCGGGTGCTGTCAGCCAGTCGCCGCCGAACAGGGTGAAGCCGCCCTGTTCCTGGTGCGCGTGGCTCTGGTCGTACGGGCCGGCGACGAACGCCAGCCACAGCGCGTCGCGGGTCCAGTCGGTGCGCGCGAACAGATGCCCCGTGCCCGTCGCGTGGTGGAACAGCGCCGTCGGCGGCGTGCCGCCCGCATCGCCCGCGGGCAGCAGGTCGTGGCGTGCGTTGAAGCCACTGCGCATGCGCGGCACCGCGATCGCGTGCAGCCACCACGACGCCTGCGCTTGCGCCTGCACATCGTCGGTCAGCAGCCGCGCTTCGAGCATCAGCCGGCGGTGGTAGTCGTACAGCTCGGGCACCGACGAACGCGACTGGTCACCGATCGGTGCGAAGCGGTCCAGCGTCGGCACCGTCGCCTGCGTCCAGTAGGCGATGTCGTCGCGCGCCAGCGTCGTGCAGAGACGTTCGCCGGTGGCAGCGCGCCACAGTCGGCAGAACGCGAACAGCCGCATCTGTGCCACGCCGTAGCCGGTGCCTTCGCGGCTGCCGCCGCCGCGCAACTGCGCCAGCGCGTCGCGCAGCGGCGGCAGTTTCTTCTCGCGCAGGAATCGCATCCAGTCGTCGCTGCCCGAGGCCAGCGCCCACGCCAGCGTCGCTTCGAGGAAGCTGTAGTGGTAGTTGTTGCCGGGATCGTCCGTCGCCCAGCCGGTCCACGGCCGCGGCCGCAGGCCCCAGTGCGCGCGCAGCGGATGCCAGACGTTCCACACCGCCTGCTCGGCGTAGGCCGACCAGCGCGCCTGCATCTCCGCGTCGATCCGCGCGCGGCAGCGGTCCAGCGTCATCGCCAGTGCGGCGATGCGTGGCCCGACGTCGAGATACGAATCCGCGGCGATTTTCGGCGTGTCGCCGGCGTCGATCGCGGCTTCGGCCGCGCGCACTTCGTCGTCGGTCATGCGGATGGCGAGCGTGCAGTACGCCGGCTGCGGGTCGAGCCGATGCATCAATGCGGCGTCGTAGGCGGAGAAACCGTCGTCGAGCGTGCCCATCACAGCGAGGTCGACCCAGCGCTTGAAGCGCGCGAACGCCGGCGAGCCGCGATCGACGTACGACAGATCGAGCGGAATGCCGGGGCGGCGCGGTGGCGACGAAGCCGTATCGTCGCGCGCGCAGCCCCCGATCAGCAGCACGATCAGCAGTGCGACCATGGCTGCCACGGCGATGCCGCCGCGCGTCCTGCGTCCGGGTCGATCCTTCGTCGCGCGCATCGGTCAGCGGTTGCGGTAGCTGACGGTGAGGCCGACCACGGTCTGGTCCGCGTCCTGTCCGGGCACCGTGCTGCGCCGCTGCCAGCGTTCGACCTGCGCCTGCACGCTCCAGTGCCGGCTGCGCTGCAGGCGCGCCCAGAGGCGCAGGCGGCGCTGGTCGTCGACGCGATCGATCTGCACGTACTCGCTGTGATCGAGGCCGGCGCTCGCGCCCAGCGTCAGCGTGCGCCGCGCGCGGAACGCGACGTCGAGCACGCCGCCGCGGCTGCCGCGATCGAACGCCGCGATGCCTTCGTAGCGGATGCGATTCGCGTGCGGCACGAACGTCACGTGCCAGCGTTCGGTGGTGCGCGCGTATTCCAGTTCCAGCCGGCGTTCGAGGTAGGGCGTGCCGTCGACCACGATGTCGCCGGTGGGCACGGTGTCGGGCAGACCGCTGTCGGCGCTGACCGCGGCGAGGCGGTCGCTGGCGATGTCGGAGAACTGGCTGCTCAGGCGCATGCGCAGGCGCTGGCGGTCGTCCGGGCGCCACGCCAGCGTCGCGCGCAGCAGCGGATCGTTGCGCGCATCGGCCGTACCCGTCGGTGTGCGCATGTCGTGCAGGCGCGAGAGGCCGGCGTCGAGCGTGAGATCGAAGCGGCTCAGCGCGCGGGTCCAGCGCGCATACACCTGCGTGCGCCGGTAATCGCGCCCCGTGTTGTCGTGGAAATCCACGCGCTGGGTTTCGAGGTCGAACGCGAGTCGCGTGTCCGGATCGAGCCGGCGTTCCGCGCGCACGGTCAGGTCGAGGCGGTCGGCATCGAACACCCGGGTGACGTCGGCGGTGCTGCGCACCCAGCGTGCGCCGGCGTCGCCGCGCCAGCCGTCGTCGCGACCGAACGACAGCGTCGGCCCCAGCGACGTCACGTGCACCTGCTGGCGGTTGTCCGGCGCGTCGGCCGCCAGCGGGTCGACCGGCTGCACGGACAGGTTGTCGTTCCACTCCAGGCGCAGCCGCTCGGGACGCACGGTCCACGTCGCACGGGCGTCGAGCGTGCTGTCGACGTGGTCGTGGAAGCGCGTGCCGTCGTAGTGCGAGTGCTCGGTGCGTCCGGTCAGGCGCAGCGCCAGCGCGGGGCCGTCGTGGGTCGCGGTGAAGCCGAACCCAGGTCGCAGCACCGTCGCCGCGACCGGATTGGTCTCGGTGAGCTGCAGGTTGTCGCTGCGTTCGACCGTGAGGTCGGCCACGTAGTCGATGCGCAATGCCGCGGCCGTGCCCGGCAGCAGCGCGCACGCCAGCAGCGAGGCAAGGGCGACGGCGCGCGATGCGACGGCGGACATGGCCGTGGCGCGGCTCAGGGCCGCCGGTTGAACACCACGCCGGCGAGTTTCTCCGGCGGGAAACTGGCGACGGCCTTGTCGATCGCATCGCTGGCGACCTGGCCTTCGCCGACGACCAGCACCACGAGGTCGGCGAGATCCGACAGGATCCGCGCGTCCGGCGAGCCCTGCACTGGTGACCCGTCGAGCAGGATCTGCCGGTTCGGCTGCGCGGCGCGCAGCGCGTCGATCGCCGCGCGCATGCGCAGCGAGCTGTAGCTTTCGCCGGGTGTCTCGCGGATGCGGCCGCTGGGGATCAGTTGCAGCCGCGGCACGCCGGTCGGATAGATCACGTCCTCCAGCGGCAGGCCGGGATTTTCGAGGTAGTCGATCAGCCCGCCGCGTTCGCCGGCCACGCCCAGCGCTTCGTGCTGCGCCGGATGCATCGCGTCGCAGTCGATCAGCAGCGCCTGCCGGGTTTCGTCGAAGGCGAAGGCCGCGGCGAGGTTGCGCGCGACGTAGCTGCCGCCGCCGCCCGGGCGCACCGGCGCGACCAGGGTGACGAAGTTGCCGCCTTCCGCATAGCTGCGTCCGGCAAGCGACAGCAGTCGCGTGCGCAGTTCGCGGAAGGCATCGGCATGGCGACGCCCGGATTCCTGGCGATGGATGAGCCGGCGTTCCTCCAGCTCGCGGGTGGTCAGCGCGCGGCCGGTCGCGGTGGCGGGCAGCGAGCGATCGAAGGCGGGGCGGTCGACTCCGTCGTTCATGCGTGCACCTGGCGGAAGAGATACGCCAGTCCGTAGGCGAGGAAGACCGTCGCGACCAGACCCGCGGCCAGCGCGGTGCGCGCGTATTCACGGCGGCGGTCGCGACGGGTGCGGTTCGGCGGCACCACGGTGAGCACCGGATAGTTGCCCTGGCGCTCGATCTGCCCCGGCGCGCGCACGCGCGGGTCGAACTTCACCAGCAGGAACAGCAGCCCCAGCGGCACCGCGATGCCCGCGGCCAGTCCGCCCAGTGCGACGTGGGTCGTGCGCAGGCCGCTGGGCTGCACCGGCATCTGCGCGGGGTCCTGGATGCGCATGGTCAGCCCGCGGCGTTCGCGGTCCAGTTCCATCGACACCCGCGCGTTCTCGCGCCGGCGCAGCAGGTCCTGGTAGATGTCGCGGTTCACTTCGTAGTCGCGGGTCAGTTCGGCCAGCGTGCTTTCCGACGCGGCGATCCGCCGACTGCGCCCCAGTTCCTCGTCGAGCAGGCTCTGCGACGCGCCCATGCGCGACTGCGCCGCGGCGATGTCGCTGCGCGCCTGCGCCAGTTGCTGCCGCAATTGCTGGTACACCGGATTGGCGCGAACGGTGGCATCGTCCTGCGATCCGGCACTGCGGTCGCGGCGCTGTTCGGCGTCCATCGCCGCCTGCACGTCGGCCATCTGGTGGCGCACGCGGATCACGTCCGGATGCTTCTCGGTGTAGCGCAGCAGCAGGTCGTCGAGCTGGTTCTGCAGTTCGATCAACTGCGTGCGGTACAGCGTCTCGCGGGTCTGCACCGCGGTCACTGCCGATTCGCCCGACAACTGCGCCGCCAGCGTCTGCTCGCGCGAATGCAGTTCCATCATCGACATCCGCGTCTGCTCGACCTGCGTGCGCAGTACGCCGATGCGCGCGTTGACGTCGGTAGCGCTGCCCGGCTGCGCGTCGGCGTTGTCCGAACGGTAGGCCTGCAGGTTGGTTTCCGCCTCGGTCAGCTTGGCGTGGTAGTCGTTGACCTGCTTGTCGATGAACTCGTAGGCCTCGCGGCTCTCGCGCTCCTTGCTGGCCAGGCTCTCGTCGATCAGCAGGTCCGCCATCGCCGCGGCGACCTTGTAGGCGCGCTCCGGGTCGCTGTCGAAGTAGGTGATCTGCACGAGGTTCTCGCGCGCGTTGACGATCCGCGTGCGGTCGCGCAGCTGTTCGATCATCCGCTCTTCCTGCACCGGCGACGGCTTCTCGTCCAGCCAGCCGCCGACGGCCAGCAGCTTCTCCATCACCTTGTGCCCGAACACCACCTGCCTGGCGAGGCCGGCGCGGTCGACGGCGCGGGTGGAGACGGCGCGGTTTTCCAGCAGCGGCTGGATGATGTCGCTTTCCTGCGCCAGCACCGAGGTGGTCACGATGTACTTGCGCGGCAGCAGGAACAGGCCGACCAGCAGCGCGGTGATCGCGATCGCGGCGAAGATCGCCGCCAGCACCAGCTGGTAGCGCCGCGCCTCGCGCAGCATCGCCGGCAGCAGTTCGCCGGGCGTCAGCGCCCCGGCCTGCGCGCCGGCGCGCGCGGCGGGCGTGCGCCGCACGGGAAGCGACGGGACGTTCATCAGAACGCGCGCTCCGGAATGGTGACGATGTCGCCCGCGGCCACCGGATAGTTCGTGTCCAGCTCGCCGCGTTCGAGGATGCGGTCCAGCTTCACCGGCAGCGCCTCCACGCCGGTGGTCGTCTTGTGGTGCAGCATCGTGCGGGCGCTGGCGGCGAATTCGTTCGGGCCACCGGCCGCGAGCACGGCGTCGAGCACGGTCATGCCCGGCCGGAAGGGGATCGATACCGGTTGCCGCACCGCACCGGTGACGCGCACCCGCGACAGGTATTCGTGGCTGCGCAGCTCGGTCAGGATCACCGCCACCTGCGGGTCGCGGACGTACGCGGCGAGCCGCTCCTGGATGTCCTTCGCCACTTCGGGCGGCGTGTGGCCGCCGGCGGGCACGTCGCCGATCAGCGGCACCGAGATCATGCCGTCCGGCCGCACCGGCACGGTCACGCCAAGCTCGGGATTGCGCCAGACCGCGACCTGGACCAGATCATCGACGCCGATGCGGTACGTTGCCGCGACGGGCGCGGCTGCCGGCTCCGCGGAAGGCGCGCTTTCGGCCTGGCGGGTAGCCGGATCGGCGGCGACGGCGGCGAAGGGAAGCAGCAGCGCGAGGCATGGTGCCTGGACGCATCGGAACATCGACATGGACTTCCCCCCGGCAAGTGCTTGCATTCTAACGGGTTTCGCGAAAGTTAGAGGACAGTCACAAAATGGGCAGAGGCATGTGGTCGGCGCGGTTCCCGCCATGAAGAAAGGCCGCCGAGGCGGCCTTTCGGGGAAACACCGGCCAGTGGACTCACTTTCCGGAGGACCGATCCGTCTCTCAGCCTTCCCACGCCGGCAGCTTTTTCTTCACCGCCACGTTCTTCAGCGTCACGTACTTCGGGATGCCGTCGCGGCCGTACGGCGGCGGGGCTTCGCCGCGGATCAGCGGTTCGAGATAGGCGCGGGCGGCGGCAGTGATGCCGTAGCCGTCCTTGCGCAGGAAGTTCGCCGGCATGATCTTCTCGTGGTTGGCGACCTTGTCCAGCGGCGCGGCCTCGATCTTCCATTTGTACGGCGCGTTCGACGTGCGCTTGATCACCGGCATCGTCGAGTTCAGGCCCTTCAGCGCGAACTGCACCGCGGCCTTGCCCGCGGCCATGGCCTGGTCGAGGTCGGTCTTCGAGGCGAGGTGGCGCGCGGAGCGCTGCAGGTAGTCGGGCAGGGTCCAGTGGACCTTGTAGCCCAGTTCGTCCTTGACCTTGCCGGCCAAGTACGAGGCCACGCCGCCCAGCTGGGTGTGGCCGAACGCGTCCTTGCCGCCGCCGGCGTCGGCGACGAACTTGCCCTCGGCGGTGCGGATGCCCTCGGAGGCGACGACGACGCAGTAGCCCACGCGGTCGACCACCTTCTTCACGTTCCTGAGGAAGTCGGCCTCGTCGTAGGCGCGCTCGGGGAACAGGATCAGGTGCGGCGCGGCGTCGGGGCCGTTGCCGGCCAGGCCGGCGGCGGCGGCCAGCCAGCCGGCGTGGCGGCCCATGGCCTCGTAGACGAAGACCTTGGTGGAGGTCTCGGCCATCGCGGCCACGTCCAGCGCGGCCTCGCGCACCGACACCGCGGTGTACTTCGCGGCCGAGCCGAAGCCCGGGCAGCAGTCGGTCACGGCCAGGTCGTTGTCGATGGTCTTGGGCACGCCGATGCAGGTCACCGGGTAGCCGTATTCGGCGGCCAGCTTCGACACCTTCAGCGCGGTGTCGGCGGAATCGTTGCCGCCGTTGTAGAGGAAGTAGCGCACGTCGTGCGCCTTGAAGACTTCCAGCAGGCGCTCGTACTTCGCGCGGTCCTGCTCCAGCGACTTCAGCTTGACCCGGCAGGAGCCGAACGCGCCGCCCGGGGTGTGGGCGAGGGCGCGGATGGCGGCCATCGACTCCTTCGAGGTGTCGATCAGGTCCTCGCGCAGGGCGCCGAGGATGCCGTTGCGGGCGGCCAGCACCTTGACCTTGCGGGCGCGGGCCTCGGCGATGACGGCGGAGGCGGAGGCGTTGATGACGGCAGTGACGCCGCCGGACTGGGCGTAGAGCAGGGTTCCGGATGCCATGGTCGGGGATCGATGGGGTGGAAGGGCGCCGGCCGCGCGGGTCGGGCGGGGACGCGCCAGTTTACCGGTTTGCGGCCTGCGGCCCGGGTGGCGAAGGCCCGGGCGGCCGCCCGTTGCGATTTTGGTCGTAGACGGTTGGGCCGGGCGCGGCGAGCGGTTAAGCTGGGGCATCACGGCCTGTCGGCGGCCTCCGCGCCCGGGTCCTTATTCCCTATAAATAAGTCTGGAGCTTGCGATGCGACTGGTTCTTCTCGGCGCCCCGGGATCGGGCAAGGGTACACAGGCGGTTCGTCTGAAGGACCACCTGCAGGTCCCGCACATTTCCACCGGCGACCTGCTGCGCGCCGAAGTCGCCGCGGGCACCGCCCTCGGCCTGCAGGCGAAGGAAGTGATGGCCCGCGGCGACTTGGTCTCCGACGAGATCCTGCTGGGCATGCTGGAGGACCGCCTCTCGCGTCCCGACGTTGCCCACGGCTTCATCCTCGACGGCTACCCGCGCAACCTCGCCCAGGCCGATGCCCTCGGCCAGTTGCTGGGCCGCATCGGCCAGCAGATCGAACACGCCGTCCAGCTCGACGTCGACACCGAACTGCTGGTCGAACGCATCGCCGGCCGCGCCCGCGAACAGGGTCGTCAGGACGACACCCCCGAAGCCGTGCGCAACCGTCTCAAGGTCTACAACGACGTCACCGCCCCGGTGGTCGACTTCTACCGCCAGCGCGGCATGCTGAAGGTCGTCGACGGCGAGGGCACGATGGACGACGTGTTCACCCGCATCGTCGAAGCGATTTCCGTGGGTGTGGATGTCGGCTAGGCCATTGCCCTTCGTTCGCGTTCCGGCGTCGGCATGAACGACGCCGGGACCCTGCCGCATCCCGGCGATCGGGACTGCTTCGAAACGCATCTCACCGTGCTGCCCCGTGGCGACACCGCGTTCGACGGTGTCGAGATTTTCGCGCGCACGCATGGCCTGACATTCCTGCACATCCAGCTGCCGGCGGGCGCGCAGCCGCGCCAGCCCATGCTCAGCCTTCGTGCCGGCGGCTCGCTCGAACGACAGCGCGCCGAGGCGCATCGCCTCGCCGAGGCGCTGGCCGCGCTCGGTATCGCCGTCACCCGCACCAAGATCGAAGCCGCGCCCTGGAACACCGGCGTGCCGGCGCACGGTCCGTGCCTGTGCCCGGAGCATTACTTCGAGAGCCACGTGAAGCTGCTGCTCGCGCCCGACTGCGACACGGCCGTGCTCGCGCGCGTCGCCAACGCGCACGGCGCGCACCTGTCGCGCAACGCACGCCGCGTGCGCGAGGATGGACTGATCGAACGTTTCGCGACGCTGCGGACCCGCGACGGTGGACTCGCGGTCATCACGGCCCGTACCGACGCGCTGCGTTCCGCGCTGATGCCGCAAGCGCTCGCGATCCTGTCCGTCGACATCGAATACGTGGTCCTTGACGACAATCCGGCGCTGGACGCCGGCTGGCTGCCGGAGGATGGACGATGAACTGGCTGAAATCCCTGCTTGGAACGCGCGACGCGCAACCGCAACCGCAGCCGCAATCGGCGAATGTGGTGATGTCCGCCGCGCCGGGCCCGCAGGGCGACGGGCTCGCCAAGCCGATCAAGGATTACCCCAATGCCTTCCGTCTGCCGCGGATGGGCGGCGAGGAACGCTTCGATCCCGCACTCAAGCACTATGCGCGCGCCTTCCGCGAGGACGATCCCGCGTTCGACGACGAAGACCAGCGCGATCGCTGGTACCAGGCGCAGGGCCAGGCGCTCGAACACGTGCTGCGTGCTATCGCGGGTTCGCTCTGGAGCGAACGGCTGGTGTTGCGCGGCAGTGCCACGATGCCCTTGTGGTTCTGGGCGGCGGCGCGTGTCCCGCACGATCTCGACTGGGTGATGGCCGATCCCGGCATCGCCTCCGGCAGCGACGAGGCCAGGCGCATGCTCGACTCGATCGTGGTGCTGGTGACGGAAGCCGGGGCGGATGCGCAGTCAGCGCCGGACGGGCCGCGTTTCGATCCGGCGCAGGTCGCCAGCGATGCCATCTGGACCTACGAGCGCGCCGACGGCGTGCGCCTCACCTTCGGCTGGTCGGTGCCGGGCCTGCCGCCGGGCAAGACGCAGTGCGACTTCGTCTTCGGCGAATCGCTCTGGGACCCGCCGCAGTGGCATGCGTTTCCGGGCCTGGCCGGCACCGGCTACCGGCTGCGCATCGCCTCGCCGGAGCTGTCGCTCGCCTGGAAATTCATCTGGCTCCAGAACGACTGGTATCCCCAGGCCAAGGATCTCTACGATGCGGTGCTGCTCGCCGAGTTCTGCACGCACCTGCCCGAGGCCGTCCGCAAGGGCGTGGTCGCGACGCTGGGGGACGAGTGGGGCGGCATGCGGGATCCGCGCGACATCGCACCATGGTCTGCCGGGATATGGCAGCGTCTGGAGACTATCGACTGGGCCGGATTCGTCCGCGAATACCCGAACGTCGATCCGGACCTCGCCCATTGGCGCGCGCGCTGGGAAACGGCGAGCGCATCGCTGCTCGTCGAGCCGGCGTCCGCGGCGTCGCCCTGACGGTCGGGATGTCCGACCCGGCGCTTTTTCCGGCGCCGGGCCGTGTTGCCCGGCACGTCATCGCCGAAGTGGCGACGATCACCCCCTGCTCACGGTCCACATGCGGACCAGGGTCCTCGGGGCCTCGGGCGAGTCGACGAAGGCCCTGCGGTTGTGGGCCAGGTTGCGATTGTCGATCCACGCCATCTCGCCGCGCTGCATCGTGAACGACAGTGCCAGCCGCGGATCGTCGAGCAAGGCATCCAGTCGGTCGAATGCATCGACGGCCGCGTCCGACAGCGGCTCCTGCAGCAGGTCATGCGCGCGCTCGATCCAGTAGCGCATGTACCGGAAGGTCGCGTGGCCCTGCGCAGGATCGTGGCGAAACACCGGGAACGTGTTCTCGCGGATGCGGTCGAGGTTGCGCTCGGTCCCGGGCGTGACCACGTCGTGGTAGAAATCGCGATACAGCAGCGCCAGCGCCTCGGGCGCCGAAGCACGCAGTGCGTCGTGCGCCGAAATCGCGCTCGACACCAGCGACTCCCCGCCTTCCAGTGCGCCGTGCAGGCACAGCAGGCCGACGTGGTCGGGTTCGACGTCGCGCGCGCTGCTGTCGGTGTGGTACGACGTGCTCTCGCGGGTCATCGATACCGGGACCGCGCTCGTGCGGTAGTCCTCGCCGCGATCCTTGACGTCGAACAGGCGTCCGTAGTGCGTGAGCGCGTCGCCGACGTCCAGGCCGATCGCCAGGTGCGCCAGGCGCAGCGCCGCATCGTCCAGCGCGGGGGCGAAGCCGACCACGCGCACGAGGCCATAGCCTTCGCGCAGCTGGAAGCGGATGCGTTCGCCGAGTCGCTGCAGCGCCGGGATGTCGACCATGCCGGGCTGGTAGTCCTGCTCCGGGGCCGGAAACCGTGCCGCCCATTGCGCGAGCCGCTGCACGTCCCGGTGTTCGTCGTCGCCCACCTGCAGCGTCCAGCGTGTGTCCGCGGCGAGCTGCGCCGCCGTCCACGCCTTGATGCCGCCGATCGCACCAATCGCGCCCGTGGCGCCGTCGTCGCGGGAAGGGGCGATGTTCATTTGACCAGCTCGAACATGACATGCAGCGGTTGCTGGGCGAGCGGACCGAAGAACGCAGGGTCCAGCTCGATGTGCGACTCGGTGACGCGCAGTTCGGTGACGGCCGGCATGGCGCGGAAGCCGGCGGCGGTCATCGCGTCGAAGTAGTCGGTGAAGGTCTTGTGGACGCAGCGCACCGGCACGTCCACGCCGTCGCGGCGCCAGATCCGGCCTTCGAACAGCACATCGCGTCCGTCGAAATAGCCCGATTCGCCGCGGTCGAACCAGAACGGCGGCTGCTTGGGCCTGAAGAACGGCAGCAGCGGGTGCGGGACGGTGTAGATGAAGCGTCCGCCCGGGCGCAGCACGCGATGCGCTTCGCGCATCACGGCCGTGGTCTGCGCCGTGTCCAGGTAGTTGAACAGGAACACCGCGATCACTAGGTCGAAATCGTTCTCGGCCAGGCCGAGCGGATCGCAGGCATCGCCGACACGGTAGTCGATGCCCAGCGGGTTCGCGGCTTCGGCCTGGCGTGCCTGCGCGATCATGCCGGCGGAAATGTCGCAGGCGATGACCGAACCGGCGCCGCGCGTGGCGATCTGGCGCGCGACGTAACCCTCGCCGCAGCCGAGATCGAGCACTTTCAGGCCGGCGATCGGTTCGCAGGCCTCCAGCACGAAGGGGCGCGCCGTGTAATCGGACAGCAGCACGGGCTCGTGGCGCGCCCAGTTGCCGGCGGCGCGATCGTAGACACTGGCGGTACTCTGGTTCATGCGGCTTTCTCCATGCCTTGTTGTGCGCGCTCCAGCAGGTAATCCCAGAACCCGCAGCGCAATTGCAGCGCCTTGCGCATGCCGAGGTGGAGCCCGCGCCGGCCTTCCTCGCTGTGCGCGTGATCGATCGCGATCCGTTTCAGCGTTTCGTGGTGCGCGTCGTCCACGGTGCAGTGCAGCGGGAAGAACACGACCGACTCGGGCGCGAGCGGCAAGCGATCCAGTGCCTGCACGATGTGCGCGTAGATGGTGCTGACGATGGTTTCCGTGCCCAGGCCGAGCGCGCCGATCGCTTCCGACGGCGTGCCGTGCGCGATGGTGTTGTAGAACATTTCCCGCCAGCAGACGACTTCGATGTCGTCCGTGCCGTCGTTTCCGCCGACGCCCAGCGCTTCGCGGAAGCGCCGGAAGAGTTCCGGATGCGGCACGCCATCGATCCAGCCGCGTGCGATGCCGACGGCCTCCAGCTGGCGCAATTCCTCTTCGCCGTAGCGGCCGGATTCCTCGGTCAGGTTCTCGATCAGTGCCTTGCGGTGCGCAGGATCGTCGAGCCGGGAGATGGCCGCGGTGATGTAGCGCGGGAAATGCGCCGTGTAGCCGTAGTAGATCCGGGCGAAGTCGGTGAGCGCCTGCCGGCTGTCCGGCAAGGCGTCGTCCGCCAGCGCGAGCAGGTAGGGATGCTTGTTGGCGCGATGCGCCAGCGCCTCGGCCACCAGGCTGTCGACGTAGGCTTCGGCGGTCAGTGGTCCTGCGGGTATCGCCGTGCCGTCGAGGGCACGCGACGATGACGGGGAAATCGACAGCAACATGCTGCACCTCCTCCTTGGTGAGTTGCTCCTGGATCGCGTGTCGCAGTGGCATCCGCCGCAGCCTGCGAACCTGATCCGATGTTCATCCTTGAACCTTGGGCCCAAGACTCTGCCCGCTCCGAGGGGTTGTCAAGTTCGACTTCCGGCGTAGGCCGGACGTGATTCCGGTTCTGCGGACGCACGCACGGACTCGCCCGGAAACCGTGCGGGAATGCGGAAAACGCCGGCCTCCGGCGCGTCCCGGGGAAGCCCGTTGCGGGCTGCGGCATACTATGGCCCCGGCTCGAACGGCCTCGCGCGGACAGGCAAGCTCTTGAAACTGCACATCCTCGGCATCTGCGGCACCTTCATGGGCGGCGTCGCCGCACTGGCGCGCGAACACGGCCATGTCGTCGAAGGCAGCGACCAGTCGGTGTATCCGCCGATGTCGACCCAGCTCGAACAACTCGGCATCGCGCTCGCGCAGGGCTACCAGGCCGACAACATCTCCGCCGACTGCGACGAGATCGTGGTCGGCAACGCGCTGTCGCGCGGCAACCCGGCGGTCGAGTTCGTGCTCGATCGCGGCCTGAAGTACACCTCCGGCGCGCAGTGGCTTGCGGAAAACGTCCTGCCCGGGCGCGACACGCTGGCGGTCGCGGGCACCCACGGCAAGACCACGACGACGACGATCCTGAGCTTCCTGCTCGATCGCGCCGGGCGCGATCCGGGCTTCCTGATCGGCGGCGTGGCCGAGGATTTCGGCGTGTCGGCGCGCGTCGGCACGGGACGCGAGTTCGTGGTCGAGGCCGACGAATACGACACCGCGTTCTTCGACAAGCGCAGCAAGTTCGTGCACTACCGGCCGCTGGTGGCGATCCTCAACAACCTCGAATACGACCACGCCGACATCTTCCCCGACGTGGCCGCGATCCAGCGCCAGTTCCACCATCTCGTGCGCACCGTGCCCGGCCGCGGCCGGTTGATCGTCAACGGCGAGGACGCGCGCCTCGACGAAGTGCTGGCGATGGGCTGCTGGACGCCGGTCGAACGTTTCGGCCTGCTGCGCGACGGCATGGCCGACGACGCGTTCCACTGGGGCGCGCGCCTGATCGAGGCCGACGGCAGCGCGTTCGCGGTGTACCGCGCGGGCGAGCGTCTCGGTGACGTGCGCTGGCCGATGCTCGGCCTGCACAACGTGCTCAACGGCCTCGCCGCGCTGGCCGCGTGCGCGGCGGTGGGCGTCGAGCCGGCGAACGTGATGTCTGCGCTCGCGGAGTTCCGCAGCGTGAAGCGCCGGCTGGAAGTGATCGGCACCGCGCAGGGCGTGACCATCTACGACGACTTCGCGCACCACCCGACCGCGATCCGCACCACGCTGGAAGGCCTGCGCGCGAAGGTCGGCGCGGCGCGCATCGTGGTCGCGATGGAGCCGCGCAGCAATTCGATGCGCCTCGGTGCGCATGCCGACGCGCTGGCGCCGTCGCTGGACATCGCCGATGCGGTGGTGTTCCTGCACCGGCCGGAGCTCTCCTGGGACGCGGCGAAGGTGATGGCCCGCGTCCGCGGCGAATCGCGCACCGCGCCGACCGCCGATTCGCTGATCGCCAGCCTGCGCGCGCTCGTGCGCGACGGCGACCACGTGGTGTTCATGTCCAACGGCGGCTTCGACGGCGCGCCGCGGCGGTTCCTCGCCGCGTTGCAGGCATGAGCGACGACGCGCCGTCGCCGGAGCCCCTGCCGCTCTTCCCGCTGCGCACCGTGCTGGTGCCCGGTGGTGCGCTGGGGTTGCGCATCTTCGAGACGCGCTATCTCGACATGGTCCGCGACTGCGGACGCAGCGGCACCGGCTTCGGCGTGTGCCTGATCCTCGACGGCGCGGAGGCCGGTGCGCCCGCGACGCCCGCTGCGGTCGGCACCGAGGCGCGGATCGAGGATTTCGACACCACGCCCGAAGGGCTGCTCGCGTTGCGCGTGCGCGGCATGCGCCGCTTCCGCGTGCGCCACACGCGGGTGCGCGCGAACGGCCTGGTCACGGGCGATGTCGACTGGTGCGCGCCGGATCCGGACGATCCGCTGCGGCCCGAGCACGCGTTGCTCGGCGATGTGCTGCGGCAGACGCTGGAGCGTGCCGGCACCCGCGCCGTCGACGTGCCGCAGGCGCGGTTCGACGATGCCGCATGGGTCGGTTGGCGTCTCGCCGAACTGCTGCCGCTGGACGACGAGACGCGCCAGGCGCTGCTGCAGGAAGACGACCCGCACGCGCGGCTCGACCGGTTGATCGTCGCGATCAGCTGATCGAAACGATCACATGACGCTGCCGTCGGCGGGCAGGTCGCAGTCGACGCCGTCCACGCGCACGCGCAGCACCGGGCGGCCGCCGTCGGGATGCGGCGATTCCGCCTGCGGCAGGTCGGCGAGGGCTTCGCGCACGCGCACGTGCGCGCCGTCGGGATCACCGCCTTCCGGCCGCCACAGCGCGATCGCCGGCAGCGGTCGCACGAACCGCAGGGTCTGCGTGGTGCCGACCCACAGCGGGCGGCCGTCGGACAGCGTCACCGGAGCGCGCCACAGGCGCAGCACGATCGCTTCGTCCTGGCGCGCGCCGGCACGGCGCATGAGCAACGCCTCGGCCTCGGTGTCCAGCGTCGCCGGCAGCACCGGCTGCCGCGCGGGCGGGCGCTTCGCGTCGAGCAGGCCGAGGGTGGCGATCCAGTTCGCCTGCGGCTGCACCCGCCAGCCGCGGGCCAGCAGTCGTTCGCGCACGGCCTCCAGCGGTCCGGCGACCTGCACGTCCAGCGGCCAGCGGCGGGCGTCGGCGGTCTCGTCGCGGTGCGAGGGCAGCGTCTCCCAGTCGCCCGACCACCAGGCGTCGGCGTCGAGCGTGCGCGTCGGTGCCGCGACCGCGTAGTGCTTCAGCACCGTGTCCACGCTGCGCGGCCCGTGCCACAACGCGGCCACCGCGAAGCCGGCGTAGAACAGCGTGGCCGCCGGCCGGATCCAGAACGAACGCCCGATGTGCCGGCGATACGCGATGCCCAGCACCAGCAGCCACAGCACGCCGAACAGCGCGCCGGCGATGACGTCGCTCAGCCGGTGCGCGCCGAAATACAGCCGCGCGAAGCCGAGCAGGGCGACCATCGCGCCGGCGACGAGGTACGGCCACACCCGGCGCCGGCCCGGCAGTTCGCGCGCGATCAGCACGCCGAAGAAGCCGAACACGATCGTGGTCATCGTCACCGGGAAGCCGAAGCCGTCCGGCGTGACCGCCAGCCCCGGCGCCACCGTCGACAGGCCGAGCATGGCGGTGAATACCAGCCCGAAGGCCACCGCCGCCAGCCAGTGCGCGGCGGCGGCGAAGCGGCGACGCCACAGCAGCCAGGCCAGCGCCAGCGCCATCGCCGGCAGCAGCACCTCGGCGTCGCCGATCGACGACAGCGCGGCCAGGAAATGGTCGGCCAGCGGATTGCGCAGGCGGATCATCGTCGCCTGCACCGCACGGTCCAGCGACAGCGGGCCGCCGTGGGCGAGGGTGGCACCGAGCAGCGCGAACCAGCCCCAGCCGATCGCGATCAGGCACGCCGCCAGCATCGCCAGCGACGCCGATTCCGGCCGCTGCGGCTGGATCAGCGGCGCGGCGTAGCGCGACAGCCGCGGATGGGCGCGGGTCCAGCGCAGCGCCCGCGCCAGCAGGCGGTCGGCGTGGTCGGCGAACCAGCGCCACGTGTACAGCACGATCGCCCACACCAGCGCCAGCACCGCCACCAGCGCCAGCAGCACCAGCGCGAGGCGGTCGGCGACCGCGGCCACGGCGTCGTACGAGGCCCCGAACACCCAGCCCGGGGCGAGGAAGCAGGCCGCCCACAGCACCGCGGCGAGCAGGCTGGCCGGCACGTAGCGCTTGAGCGGCACCCGCAGCATGCCGGCCACCGCCGGCACGAACGGCCGCACCGCGCCGACGAAGCGGGCGATGACGATGCCGGTGGCGCCGTGGCGCTTGAACAGGCGCTCGCCGCGATCGATGAACTGCGGGTAGCGCCGGAACAGCCAGTGGTCGCGCATCGACGCGCCCCAGCGATGGCCCAGCCAGTAGCTCAGCGCGTCGCCGGCGAAGGCGCCCAGCGCGGCGCAGGCGAGGGCGTAGGGGCCGTCGAGGTGGCCCAGGCCGATCAGCGTGCCCACCGCGAACAGCAGCGGCAGCGCCGGGACCACGATGCCGACCACCGCCAGCGCGTCGCAGAAGGCGATGAGGAAGATCACGCCGCCCGCGGCCACGCGGTGCGCGACGATCCATTGGGTCAGGGCATCCAGCCAGGCGCTGGTCATCGGACCACGCTCGCCGTCGGGCGGTTCGTGATCGGGCTGCTTGTCGTCGACTTGCTCGTCATCGGCCTGCTCGTCATCGCCCTAGTATCGCAGGCCGGCGTGACCGTGCCCCGACCGTGCAGTCCGCAGGCGCGGACGGCCTCCCGGGTCCTTACAATCGCGGGATGTCTTCCGAGGCCATCGAAGAGCGGGCGCTGAAGTCCGACAGTTTCGGCCGCATCGCGCTGATGCGCGGCGCCGACGGTCTGTTCGTGCGCCGCGACCTGGCCCACGTGCCGCTGTGGCTGCGCCTGCCGGCCTGGTGGCTGGCCCGGCGCGAGGCCCGCGGCCTGCGCCGGGCGCTGGGCGCCGAGGCCGTGCCGCAGCTGCTGGCCTGGGACGGCCGCCGGCTCGACCGCAGCTATCTCGACGGCGCGGCCATGTACCAGCGTCCCCCGCGTGGCGATGTCGCCTACTTCCGGCTCGCGCGCCGGCGGCTGCTGGCGCTGCACCGGCGCGGTGTCGCCCACAACGACCTGGCGAAGGAAGCCAACTGGCTGGTGCTGGCCGACGGCACGCCGGCGATCATCGACTTCCAGCTGGCCGTCTGCGGCCGCCCGCGCTCGCGCTGGATGCGCCTGCTGGCGCGCGAGGACCTGCGCCACCTGCTCAAGCACAAGCGCACCTACTGCCCCGAGGCGCTGACCCCGGTCGAGCGCCGGCTGCTCAAGCGCACCTCGTGGGTGCGCGACCTGTGGTTCCGCACCGGCAAGCCGGCGTACCGTTTCGTCACGCGTCGGCTGCTCCAATGGGAAGACAATGAAGGCCAAGGCCCGAAACCCTGAGCGCTTCGCGCTGCTGCTCTGCGCAGTCGTTGTCCTGGCCGGATGCGCTGGCGACGGACGCACCGCCCCCGCTTTCGTCCTGCGCGACGACCCGGAAGACCGCGTGTGCCGCATCGATGCCGACTGCGACGCCGTGTTCCTGCCGTGCCGCGGCTGGTGGGCGGTGCGCCGCGATCGCGCCGCCACGTTCTCGGCGCGCTACCAGGCGGACAATCGCGACGAATTCCGCCGCAGCGATTGCGCGGGCCCGGGCGACGCGCCATCGCCGCCGGCATCCTGCAAGGCGAACGCATGCGCGCTCGTTCCGTCGCCGGCGCGCGTCGACGCGACCCGTTGATCCACATGCCATCACGGCCTTTCATTTCCCTTCGAGGGTTCCGCACATGACGACGCTTTCCGGCAAGACCCTCTTCATCACCGGCGCCTCGCGCGGCATCGGTCTCGCGATCGCGCTGCGCGCCGCGCGCGACGGCGCCAACGTCGCCATCGCCGCCAAGTCGTCGGTGGCCAATCCGAAACTGCCCGGCACCATCCACACCGCGGCGGCGGCGGTCGAAGCGGCCGGCGGCCGCGCGCTGGCGCTGAAGTGCGACATCCGCGAGGAGGACGAGGTCCGCGCCGCGGTCGCGGCCACCGTCGACGCGTTCGGCGGCATCGACGTCCTGGTCAACAACGCCAGCGCGATCTGGCTGCGCGGCGCGCTGGACACGCCGATGAAGCGCTTCGACCTGATGCAGCAGGTCAATGCCCGCGGCAGTTTCCTCTGCGCGCAGGCCTGCCTGCCGTACCTGCTGCAGGCGCCGAACCCGCACATCCTCACGCTCGCGCCGCCGCCGTCGCTGGATCCGAAATGGTGGGGCCCGCACACCGGCTACACGCTGGCGAAGATGGGCATGAGCTTCGTCACCCTGGGCCTCGCCGCCGAATTCGGCGCCCGGGGCGTGGCGGTCAACGCGCTGTGGCCGCGCACGGTGATCGCCACCGACGCCATCAACATGATCCCCGGCGTCGACGTCGCCATGTGCCGCAAGCCCGAGATCATGGCCGACGCCGCGCACGCGGTGCTGACCCGCGCCGCCGCCGGCTTCCACGGCCGCTTCCTGATCGACGAGGACGTGCTGCGCGAAGCCGGCGTCTCCGACTTCGACGGCTACGCGGTCGATCCCTCGAAGCCGCTGCTGTCGGATCTGTTCCTCGACTGAGTCTGTCCATCGAATGTTTTTCCGGCCGCGCTTTCGGCCGCCCCCACGGAGTCTTCCCGATGAAATACCTCCACACCATGGTCCGCGTCCGCGATCTCGACGCCTCCCTGCGCTTCTACTGCGACGGCCTCGGCCTGAAGGAAATGCGGCGCATGGAGAATCCCGGCGGCCGCTACACGCTGATCTTCCTCGCCGCCGACGAAACGCCGTCCGCCGAGGTCGAACTGACCTACAACTGGCCGCCGGAAGACGGTTCGCCGCCCGAGGACTACGGCAGCGCCCGCAACTTCGGCCACCTCGCGTTCCGTGTCGCCGACATCTACGCCACCTGCGCGCGGCTGCAGGCGCTGGGCTACACCATCCACCGCCCGCCCCGCGACGGGCACATGGCGTTCGTGCGCTCGCCGGACCTGATTTCGATCGAACTGCTGCAGGACGGCCACCTGCCGCCGCAGGCGCCCTGGGACACGATGCCGAACACGGGGAGCTGGTGATGACGACGCACGACGCCACCGCCGCGCTGGTCGAACTGGGCCAGCGCTACACGCTGCCGGTCTACAAGCCGCGGCAGCTGATCCTCGAACGCGGGCAGGGCAGCCGCGTGTGGGACATCGAAGGTCGCGAATACGTCGATTTCGCCGGCGGCATCGCCGTCTGCGGACTGGGCCACTGCGATCCGGAACTGGTCGCGACGCTGACCGAGCAGGCCGGCAAGCTCTGGCACACCAGCAACGTGTTCTACAGCGAACCGCCGGTGCGGCTGGTGCAGGAACTGGTCGAGGCCTCGCGCTTCGCCGAGCGTGCGTTCCTGTGCAATTCCGGCACCGAGGCCAACGAGGCCGCGATCAAGCTCGTGCGCAAGTGGGCCACCGCGCAGGGCCGCGCGCCCGAGCGCCGCGTCATCGTCACCTGCCACGGCAGTTTCCACGGCCGCACGCTGGCCGCCGTCACCGCCACCGCGCAGCCGAAGTACCAGGCCGGCTACGAACCGCTCCCGGGCGGGTTCCGTTACGTCGATTTCAACGATCTTGCCGCGCTGGAAGCCGCGATGGCCGCCGGCGACGTCTGCGCGGTGATGCTCGAACCCGTGCAGGGCGAGGGCGGCGTGATGCCGGCGCAGGACGGCTACCTCGCCGGCGTGCGCGCGCTGTGCGACCGCCACGACGCGCTGCTGGTGCTGGACGAGATCCAGTGCGGCATGGGCCGCACCGGCCCGCTGTTCGCGCACTGGGCCGACGGCGTGGTGCCGGACATCGTCACCCTCGCGAAGGCGCTGGGTGGCGGCATCCCGATCGGCGCGCTGCTCGCCGGCCCGAAGGTCGCCGAGGCCATGCAGTTCGGCGCCCACGGCACCACCTTCGGCGGCAATCCGCTGGCCGCGGCGGTTGCGCGCGTCGTGCTGCGCCGGCTGCAGTCGCCGGAGATCGTCGCGAACGTCGACTGGCAGTCCGCCGTGCTGCGCGCGGCGCTGCAGACCGTCAACGCCGAACTCGACGTCTTCGCCGAAGTCCGCGGTCGCGGCCTGATGCTCGGCGCCGTGCTCGCACCGAAGTACGCCGGCCGCGCCGGCGAGATCCTCGACCTCGCCGCCGCCGAAGGCCTGCTGCTGCTCCAGGCCGGTCCCGACGTGCTGCGCTTCGTGCCGGCGCTGAACATCGACGAAGGCGAAGTCGCGCAGGGCCTCGGCCGCCTCGAACGCGCCCTGCGGGCGTTCGTGGACGCGAACCGCTGATTGGTCAGGCCGGACCAGGCTCACCTGAAGCCTGTCCTGTAGGAGCGCCGGAAGGCGCGACAGGCTGCGGACAGGCTTTCCGGGAATCGTCGCGCCTTCCGGCGCTCCTACAGGAAGGCCGACTTCATCGGCTATGCGACGTGCTCTTTGTGGGAGCGGCGTAAGCCGCGACGCTCGACGGACAGCCTGTCCGCAGCCCGTCGTGGCCCCCGCCGCTCCCACAGGAGAGGCCGGTGCCGAAGACCGGGCCGAGGAGGATCGAAGCGCCTCCCCGAAGTCTGCGCGCTCAGCCCAGCGCCTGCCGCAAATCTTCGATCAGGTCGTCGACGTGCTCCAGCCCCACCGACATCCGCAGCAGGTTCTGCGGCGAGCGCGGGTTCGGGCCTTCGACCGAGGCGCGATGCTCGACCAGCGATTCGCAGCCGCCCAGCGAGGTGGCGTTGGTGAACACGCGCAGCTTGCCGGCCATCGCCAGCGCGGCCTCGCGGCCGCCGCGCAGTTCGATGCTCATCATTCCGCCGAAATCGCGCATCTGCCGCGCGGCGACGGCGTGGCCCGCGTGCGTCGGCAGGCCGGGCCAGTTCACGCGTTCGATCGCCGGATGCGCGGCGAGGAATTCGGCCACGCGGCGCGCGTTCGCGCAGTGCATCGCCATGCGCGCGCCCAGCGAGCGGCAGCCGCGCAGGGTCAGCCATGCGCTGAACGGCGCCAGCGTCGCGCCGGTGATGTGCAGCCGGTGCGCGACCTTCTCCGACAGCTCGCCGCGCTTGGCGAACACCAGCGCGCCGCCGAGCACGTCGCTGTGGCCGCCGAAGTACTTCGTCGTCGAATGCATCACGACATCGGCGCCGTGCGCGATCGGCCGCTGCAGCAGCGGCGTGGCGAAGGTGTTGTCGGCAATCACTTGCCCGCCCGCGGCGTGGCCGAGTTCCGCCAGCGCGACGAGGTCGCTGACCTTCATCAGCGGATTCGACGGCGTCTCGATCCACAGCATCGCGATGCCGCCCGCGCACGCAGCGCGCACCGCGTCGAGGTCGGCCATGTCGACGGCGACGGCGGTGATGCCGCGCTCCGGCAGGAATTCGGCGCAGAGCATGCGCAGGCCGGTGTAGCAGTCGTCGGGGATCAGCACCCGCGCGCCGTTGGGCAGACATTCCAGCAGGCAAGTCATAGCGGCCATGCCGGAGGCGAAGGTCGCCGCGTCCTCGCCGCCTTCCAGCGCCGCCAGTGCTTCGCGCAGGCGATCGTTCGTGGGATTGCCCTCGCGCTGGTACTCGTAGCCGGCGATGCGTTCGCCCGACGGCCCGTGGCGGAAGGTCGTGGCGAGGTGGATCGGCGGCGCGACCGCGCCCGTGGCCGGATCGACTTCGTTGCCGACGTGGACGGACACCGTTTCGGGGCGCAGCGTGCTCATGCCCGCAGCTCCGCGAACGACGCGCGTGCCGCGTCGAGCGTCGCCGCGATCACCGCGTCGTCGTGCGCCATCGACAGGAAGCCGGCCTCGAACGCCGACGGCGCGAGGTACACGCCGCGTTCGCGCATCGCGTGGAAGAAGCGGTTGAACGCGGCGGTGTCGCCGGCGGTCGCCTGCGCGTAGGTCTCGACCTTCTCCGCGGTGAAGAACAGGCCGAACATGCTGCCGACGCGGTTGGTGCTGAACGGCACGCCGGCGGCGCGGGCGGCGTCTTCCAGCCCGGCGCAGAGCGCGGCGGTGCGCGCGTCCAGCGTCTCGTAGAAGCCGGGCGCCTGGATCAGGTCGAGCATCGCCAGGCCCGCGGCCATTGCCACCGGATTGCCGCTGAGCGTGCCGGCCTGGTAGATCGGGCCCGACGGCGCGATCTGGCGCATGAGGTCGGCGCGGCCGCCGTAGGCGCCGACGGGCATGCCGCCGCCGATGATCTTGCCGAAGGTGCTGAGGTCCGGGGTGATGTCGTACACCGCCTGCGCGCCACCGAGCGCGACGCGGAAGCCGGTCATCACTTCGTCGAAGATCAGCAGCGCACCGTGCTGCGTACACAGGTCGCGCAGGTGCTGCAGGTAGCCGGGGCGCGGCGGGATGCAGTTGGCGTTGCCGACGACGGGTTCGATGATCACCGCCGCGATCTCGCTGCCGATCTCGTCGAACAGGCGGGTCGCGCCCTCGAAATCGTTGTAGCTCAGCGTCGCGGTGAGTTCGCTCAGGCCGGCGGGCACCCCCGGCGAGGTCGGCACGCCGAGGGTGAGCATGCCGCTGCCGGCCTTCACCAGGAACGAATCGCCGTGGCCGTGGTAGCAGCCCTCGAACTTCACGATCCGGTTGCGGCCGGTGGCGCCGCGCGCGAGGCGGATCGCCGACAGCGTGGCCTCGGTGCCGGAGTTCACCATGCGCACCATCTCGCAGCTCGGCACCAGCTTCGTGATGGCCTCGGCCATCGTCACTTCCAGCGGGTTCGGCGTGCCGAAGCTCAGGCCGTTGCGCGCGGTGGCGATGACCGCGTCCAGTACCTTCGGGTGGTTGTGGCCGACGATCATCGGGCCCCATGAGCCCACGTAATCGATGTAACGGTTGCCGTCGGCGTCGTACAGGTACGCGCCGTCCGCGCGCTCGACGAAGAACGGTTCGCCGCCCACCGACTTGAAGGCGCGCACCGGCGAATTGACGCCGCCGGGCATCAGGTCCTGGGCGCGGGTGAAGAGGGCGTGGGAGCGATCGGTCTGCATCGGTGTGGGTCCTGCGAAAAGGGCGGAAAACGGGAATTCAGTGCATGTCGTCGAAGCAGCGGCGGTACGCGGCCGCGGCCGCGACGGGATCGGGCGCGTCGAACACGCCGCTGATCACCGCCACGAGGTCCGCGCCGGCGGCGATCACGTCGCGGGCATTGTCCGGCGTGATCCCGCCGATGGCCACCCGCGGCAATCCGAACGCCGCGCTGTCGCGCAGCAGGTCGAACGTGGCGCGGCGGGCGTTGGGCTTGGTCGTCGAGGGAAAGAACGCGCCGAAGGCGACGTAGCTTGCGCCCGCCGCCGCGGCCGCACGGGCCCGCGCGAGGTCGTCGTAGCAGGAGACGCCGATGATCGCGTCCGCCCCGAGGCGCGCCCGGACCGCGGTCGGGTCGCCATCGTCCTCGCCCAGGTGCACGCCGTCCGCGCCGACGGCGATCGCGAGATCGGCGTCATCGTTTGCGACCAGCGGCACGCCGGCCGCGCGGCACAGCGGCAGCAGCGCCGTCATCTGCTGCTGCCGGAGCGCGGCATCGGCGACCTTGTTGCGGTACTGGAGCAACGCCGCCTGGCTCAGCACGGCGCGCACGCGGTCGAGCAGCCGCCCGGTGTCGGGCTCGTCGGGGGTGATCAGGTACAGCCCGCGCAGCGGCGGGAAGGGGGGCGGGGAGGAGGTCATCTGGAGGATCGGCCGCACAACCGGCAGAATGGGCGTTTTGGATGCAAGGACATTATCCGATGAACCCCACCGATGACGCCTCCCGCCGCTACCGCTGCATCGTCTGCGACCACATCTACGACCCCGCCGTGGGCGATCCGGAGACCGGGATCCCGCCGGGCACGCCGTTCTCCGCGCTGCCAGCCGACTGGGTCTGCCCGGAATGCGGCGTCACCAAGGAAGACTTCGAGCCGATCTGACGCCGCGGCTTCGCTTCCGGCCCGGGGCGCGGGATGGGACAATCCGTGCCTCCTTCGAACCCGAGGCCCGTCCCGATGAGCGATACCGCAAGCCCCGTCGTCTACCGCACCTGGATGTGCGTCGTGTGCGGCTTCGTCTACGACGAAGCGAAGGGGTTGCCCGAGGAGGGCATCGCGCCGGGCACCCGCTGGGAAGACATCCCGGACACGTGGACCTGCCCGGATTGCGGCGTCACCAAGTCCGATTTCGAGATGGAAACCGTCTGACGCCAGGCGGGGCGGCGCCCCGCATCGTCCTGTTCCGGAACGCCGTGGCCCCGTGGCCGCGGCGTCGTCGTTTCCGGGCGGCAAATCGCTTCGAGGTTCAGTGCAGGGGCAGGTGCCGCGCGCCCTGTTCCACCAGTCGGTCGCGGACCGTGTCGGCGTCGTCCGCCTCAGGCTGGATCTGCAGGTAGCGCCCCAGGTCGCGTGACGCGCCGGTGGCGTGGCCGAGTTCGAGATAGCCCAGGCCGCGATCGCGCAGGGCCTCGGCGTTGTCGGGCGACAGACGCAGGATCCTGTCGGCGCAGCGCACGGCCCGCGGCCAGTCGCCGCGTTCGGCGTACAGCGCATGCAGGTTGCGCAGCATCCGTACCAGGATCGCCCGCGGCGACGCCGGGACGAGGATGCGCATCAGCGCCTCGTCCGGCACCGGTTCGCCGAAGTGCGGCTGCGCCCGCTGGCGCAGTTCGTCGGCCGACAGCGGCCGCCCCCGGTTGAAGGGGTCCATCACCAGCATTCCGTCGTCCACCGGCAGGCTCACCAGGAAGTGCCCGGGGAATGACACGCCTTCCAGCCCCACGTCGAGCCGGCGCGCCACTTCGACCAGCAATACTCCCAGCGAGATCGGATTGCCCAGCCGGAGCGCCAGCACGTCGTTCAGGTAGCTGTTGCGGGGGTCGTAGTACTCGGCGTGGTTGCCGGCGAAGCCCAGTTCCTCGAACAGATGGCGATTGATCGCCTGCATCTTCAGCGGCGCTTCGTCGATCTGCGCCACCTCGGCGCGCAGGCTGTCGGCGAGTGCCGCGATCTGCGACTCGCAGGCCGCAGCGTCGAGATCGGGGTACTCGTCGTGCGCGATCAGCAGCGCGCCGTGCAGCAGCGGCACGTCCTCGTCGGCGAGCGTCGCGAAGGTCGACCAGTCGGGCAGGGCGTGGGAAGCGTTCATGGCGGGAGAGTGCGGGCGCCGCGGGCCACGGGCAAGCCCGCGACGGCGATGGTTCAGTGGCCGGGCGGGATGTCCGGGCCGAAGGTCAGCTGCGCGCCGTTCTTCAGGTCCATGGCCGACGCCTGGCCGGCATTGAGTTCCAGCACGTAGCGGGCCGGCGCGTCGCTGGGATACGGCGGGCAGCGATCGCCGAGCGAACAGGGCGGCACGTCACGTTGCTGCGAGACGAGCTTGCGGGCGTCGTCGAAATACAGGATGTCCAGCGGGAGTTTGGTGTTCTTCATCCAGTAGGCCAGCGGCATCTGCTGCTCGTGGATGAACAGCATCCCGTGGTCGGCGGCCATCTCGTCCCTGAACATCAGTCCGCGTGCGCGTTCCTGCCCGTCATCGGCGATCTCCACCACGAACCGCTTCCCGTTCAGCTCCACCCAGTGGTCGCTGGCCTCGCCGCAACCGCTCGCGGACAGCCCGAGAAGCAGGATCACCACACCGAACACGCGCATGACGTAACTCCGCAGGAGAAAGCGTGACGATCACGGCCGCAACGGATCGCGTCAAGAGGGCGCATCGCCCCTCTTCCCAAACGTCATGTTGCCGTGCACAATGCGCGCCCTCGCAGCGGGAACCGAACGGTTCTCCGGTGCGGGAAACGCGACAGGATCGGGGAGTTGACGGCTTCGGAGGCCCCTCTATAATGCGCGGCCCGCCAAGTGCTCAGGCACGACGGCAGGCAGGTCTGGCAGAAAGATCGGTGTTGACGAAAACGTCGAAGCCCGTCATGATGCAAGACCTTCTCGGGCACGGCGAATGCCGCGACCGACGAAAGAAAAACGCAGCAGGGTGTTGACGGCAACGGAAACCACCCTATAATGTGCGGCTCCCTCGG
>NZ_JBQUZW010000008.1:0-178250 GCF_056313665.1 Lysobacter sp. DMC104
ACGCAGAACACATCAAAGGTCGGATACAGTAACCACGGACTCTAGATCGGCCCGCTACTCAAAGCGGGGGGACGTCGCTGCAACGTCGGGACTTTCAGGGGCAACGATGCCGCTTTTTTCGCCATCGTTGCCGGTCAAAGGGGCAACGTCGGCGCTTTGAGGGGCATCGATGCCGCCGGGCGATCGGCGAGGCAGGGAAGAGCGGCGTGGCGTCGAAGGCGGGCGCCCTCCGCATGCGGTGGCGGGTCGGCGTGCATCGTGTGGGCGGCCGATTCGGTCCGGTTGACCGTCCGGAGGGGCGTGCGTAGAGTCGATGGCGGTGCTGAACACACCTCTCTCTAGGCGGCCGACCGCCCTCGTCAGTCAGGCGGTTTTTTTGTGCCCGAAGGATTCGTGTTGCCCGAATTCGGGCGACATCTCTCCATGGCCGGGTGGCGCGCAGCCATACAACACCCGAAAGGGAAAAACTGCGGGCCGTCCTAGAGCGGTGTTCAAGCACCCGGCCGCCCCTCTGAACAGGGGGCGCAATCGAACACTCTCTAGGAAACCGACATGTCCGCACGCACCCGCAAGCCGCGCAAAGAGCGGCACCTCACCACCACCTACACCCACCGCGACTACTACGACGACGGTTTCTGGGTCAGGTCGCAAAGCTTCCCCGTCCTCCGCTTCGGCGGCGCCTAGCTCGCACAGGCCGGCTTCGCCATCGGCCAACGCGTCCGCGTGAAGGTGCACAAGCACCGGATCGTGATCGAGCCGGTGACGTAGTCACGCACGACGCCACCTCGCGGGCTTCCGCTCCGATCACGGCGGGCCAAGGCCCGCCCTACGAGTTGCAACGATTGGCTTTCGTAGGGCGGGTTTTAACCCGCCTTGCGAGTTGCTTCCATCATCACTCGTAGGGCGGGCTCAAGCTCGCCTTATGAGCTGGGTCGATTATCCAGCCGGCGGAACTACATCTAGTGCTTGATGGCCGTAAGTTGAGATAAGAACAGACCTGAAACCGGGTTCAACACTGAGAACGAAAGCTAATTCGCCTCTCAATTTTTGAATTTCTATATCGCTAAGGAGGCCGCGAATGTATTTATCAACGCCTGCGCGAACGCCTCGTTTTCTTTTTCTCCCGACGGTGACGTTTCCCTCATTGGATAGAGTCAGGCCGGTAACTCTAAGGGCGCATCGCCGACTAACTGCAACCCTCTTTCCATCGTTAAGAGTGAGTTTTGGGAGGTGCATTTTTGTTACAAGAGATCTGATGTAATTCTCTGCGGTTGTTAGAATGTTTGGTTCGATTGATGAGATGGCGATGTCATCAGAATATCTGCTGTAGGAAATTCCGAAATCTTTGCAGTATGAAAATACTTTTTCATCAAAATCGAACATAACTGCATTCGATAAAAATGGTGAGCTAGGTGCGCCTAAGCATAGAGCTTGTTTTCCCCAGTAGTTCCACGTGCATGCATTGACAATAAATTTAACTTCAGCTTCGCTAATGTCATTGAAATTTGATCGCACTATGGAAGATATGCAATTCGCGCTTATGCTTGGAAAAAAATCCTTAAAATCAAATTTAGAAAGATAATTTGAATCTTTGTGGATTCTCGCGTTTGTCGAAATTGAACATCCCGGCTGATAAGCCGTAGCCGCATGGTGAACTGGCAACTTTTCCGAGAGAATACTAATAAGGGCCCTTTGGATGGCTTTCACTTCGCGCGCAGGCTGGGCAACGGTCCGGAAACCCTTCCCGTTTTTCTTCGGAATGGAAAATATTTTGTATCTCTTGTGCGCAGTGTGCGCAATTCTTCGGCATGAATCACTTGGCATGCCCGTGGCTTGGGATACCATTTTAACTATGCCTATCATTGTTTCACCATTATTTTTTGAATAACTTCAAATCTCGACCTTAAATTTGAAGAATAATAGGAGAGCACGTCAGATCGGAGTCGCTCTCTGTTAAACTGAGACCCGGGGTGAAACGAGAATGATATTCTCGATTTCCAGTCAATAGAGTGGTAATAGCGCCCATGTCCTTTGGACTTTGTCCCGAGAAGATCGCACTTGGAAAGGACAAATATGTATTGTTGAACTTGATGTTCGCTTATATTTATCCCGATATGTTTTAAATAATTCTGTATTTCCATCTGCGATAATGCGCCAAATAGGTCGCACAGTTCGCATATGAGGAGCATGATATGCGCTTCTAGGCTTGGTCGAAAAACTTGTTCGCCAATGTCTGATCGGGTATAGGAATATATGGCGGATATTATTTCTGGGACATCCGCTCGAACTTTTTCTAGGTCTTCTATGTATCGGCCGTGATTTTCACTGTGCCAATCATAAACCATGACGGATTTTTGATTATTGTCCTCTAATCTTTTAAGTGGGCCAAGTCGAATAAATGACTCTTGATCGTAATGGTGTTCTGGTACAACAACTAAAACCCGGTCTGTAAATGCGCTGCTTACAGAGAATGCTCCAAGCTCTGCGATTGCACCTGCACTTTCAACTACTAAGACAATGACTGCAGATAATCCTGCCAAGTGCTCTTCAAATGTTACAAGATCCTTGTATAAATCCCCTTTGAACCAGTCTTGTATTTCTTCCGCCAGTTTTAGTCTGGCCGCAAGATGTGAGTGCTTGCCTGAGACGATTTCGCCGTAAAGCATGTGTCTCAGCGATTTCAGGGGGGCAAGATCAATGTCTTGCGGTCCGCCGCAAAGCAAAATAAAACCCTCGAATGAACGAACTCTCGTCTTCGATAGGTCTATGCACTTTAAGAACTCAATTCGTGGATCTATCTGATCCTGTCTCAGACTCTTCACCAAGAGAACGCCCCGCGTAGCCGGCTTGGGCTTACCGCCGAGGACCGTGAGGACCGGAGGCGGTGAGACCAAGCCGGCTACGCGGGGCGATAATCCCACTCAATTCTTCGCTGTCTGGCGCAACGCCAGACCGACTCAACTTCCTGTACAACGCGTAAAGAGTTTTTCGATTTTCTAAGTTCCTACTATCTTCGTCAATAGCCGACTGGGAAAAGATCGTCGGTTGGTCTTCCTTTTGACTTGGTGGCTATCGTTTTCTTCGAATCGATCTGGGCTCGTCCGCTTGATTCATCCTTGCTTACTATTTCTTTTTTGCCTCCAGCACAGTAGTTCTCTGCGAAAAGGTACGATTTGAAGCCGGGCTCACCCCACCCGACCCCCAACCCCCCTCACCCCCGCCTCCTGCGTCTGCTGCTGCGTCTGCTCCGGCGCCGCCATGGCCTGCGCCTGCGTCCGCTGCATCGTGTCGTTGACCTGCTGCGAGGCCGCCGTCAGGGACGTGGCGTTGTCCTGTGCGGCGGGCAGGAAGGCGAGTTTGGCCGCGGGGTCGCCGAGGGCGCCCTGGCCAGCCACCAGGCCGTCGCGCTGGGTGTTGAAGACGACGAAGTCGATCCGGTCCAGCGCTTCGTTCCGGCCGCCCTGCGGGCGCTCGGTGCCGGCGAGGCTGGCATTGGCGAGGTTCGCGGCGGACTGTTCCAGCCGATCGCCGGTGAAGGTACCGGGCGGGATGTTCGGGGAACGCTCGATCGCGTCGATTGCCTGCTGGTAGCGCGCGTGGCCCGCGTGCTCCGGGTTGCGGATGTCCTGCGTGGTGTCGGGTGACGGCGCGGCCTTAGGCGTTTCCTTCGGGGTCTCCGGCGCGGCATCGGACGTGCTGAAGGTGCGGCTGGAATTGCCGATGCCGGGGACTTCCGGCTTGATGGTCTCGTCCAGTTGCCGACCCGAGGCCGGCGCCCAGTGCCCGGTGAAGCCGTCCTGCTTGGGCTCCGGCAGGCCGACGTCGCGCAGGACGCTGTCCGCCAGCGTGTTGGAGTTCTGCAACTGCGGGTCGTAGGGGTAGCGGTCGTCCTTGGTCTTCGCGTTGTCGATCATCGTCTGCCACGTCTGCGACAGGTCGGCGCCGGCGGTGATCGGTTCGCGGTATTGGCGCTGGCCCCTGGCGTTGGCGTTGTCCGGGTGATCCGGATTGCTGGCGTCGTAGGGCAGGTTGGTTTCGACGTGCATCTTGCCGTAGGGCAGGCTGGGCTTTTCGTCGCCGGTCCAGCCGCTGATGGTGTGCTGGTCGCCGTTGCGGTCGGTGTAGAGCAGGAACTTGTGGTGATAGTCCTGACCTGCGACGGACCCGATGTTGCGATAGCCGACTTCGATCGTTTCCTGCTGCGGCGTGTTCGCCTTGTCGCTGCCTTGCTCGTCCATGGCAGGCTCCTTACTGGTTCTTGAGGTGCAGCGCTTTCACTTCGGCCAGCTTGCCGGCAGCGTCGAACGAGAAGGTCATCACGACCGACCGCGCGTCCGGGTCGAGCATGGCGCGGCCCTTGTTGTCGCGCAGCAGCAGCCGGGTCGGCGTGTCCTCGATGATCTTGGTCGTCGACGACGATCGGAATGCCGCCTCCACCGCAGCCCTGTCCGTTCCCAGCGGAAGGTGCTGCAGCACGATGCCGCTGACGTCGAGCTGCTCGAAACGCACGGGTTTCCGGGAGGCGTAGATCTCTTCCAGCATGGGACGAACTCCTTGATCCATCGTTCGATTCTGCGCGGGTGCTTCGCGCTGTGAGGCCATGCCTGCGCATGAGGGCAGCGACAGGCCGGCGATGGCGGCCATCAAGCACAGCGCCCAGCCGGAACAGCGTCTTCGTGACATCGCGATCTCCCGTCACATCCTGGCGAATCGGTCATCGGCATCGGCGCCATGCCGGCGCCGCAGATTCAGGACATTAACGCGACGGTGCGGGCGATGGAATGGCGCCGGCCGCTTGCCACGATGCAAGCCGACAAAAGGAAAGGCGGCCCTTCGGCCGCCTTCCTCGTATCGCACGTCGATTCGCGAGAATCGATCGCATCAAGCCCCGAGAGGATTCCCCTTCTCCACATCGATCTTGTAGAGCTTGATCGCGCGGGCGACGTCCTTGCCGGTCATCTTGCCTTCCTTCGCGAGGGCGTCGATCGCGGCCTGGGCGATGTAGTAGCGGTCGACTTCGAAGTGGCGGCGGAGGTTGGCGCGGGTGTCGCTGCGGCCGAAGCCGTCGGTGCCGAGGACGGTGTAGCGCATCGGCACGAAGGCGCGGATCTGGTCGGCGAAGGCGCGGACGTAGTCGGTGGCGGCGACGGCCGGGCCCTGGCGGCCTTCCAGCAGTTCGGTGACGTAGGGCTTGCGCGGGGTCTTCGCTTCGGGATTGAGGCGGTTCCAGCGTTCGGCGTCGAAGCCGTCGCGGCGCAGTTCGGTGAAGCTCGGGCAGCTCCAGATGTCGGCGGTGACGCCGAAATCTTTGTCGAGCAGGTCGGCGGCGGCGATGGCTTCGCGCAGGATGGTGCCGCTGCCCAGCAGCTGCACGCGCAGTTCGCCCTTCTTCGGCTTGCCGGCGTCCTTCAGCAGGTACATGCCCTTGATGATGCCTTCGGCCGCGCCTTCCGGCATGTCCGGGTGGGCGTAGTTCTCGTTCATCAGGGTGAGGTAGTAGTACTCGTCGTGCTGCTCGTGGAGCATGCGCTGCATGCCGTGCTGCAGGATGACGGCGACCTCGAAGCCGAAGGTCGGGTCGTAGGCGCGGCAGTTGGGGATCGCGCCGGCGAGCAGGTGCGAGTGGCCGTCCTCGTGCTGCAGGCCCTCACCATTCAGCGTGGTGCGGCCGGCGGTGGCGCCCAGCAGGAAGCCGCGCGCGCGCATGTCCGCCGCCTGCCACGCGCTGTCGCCGATGCGCTGGAAGCCGAACATCGAATAGAAGATGTAGAACGGCAGCATCTGCAGATCGTTGGTGCTGTAGCTGGTGGCCGCGGCCATCCACGACGAGAACGCGCCGGCCTCGGTGATGCCTTCCTCCAGCACCTGGCCCGCGGCGTCCTCGCGGTAGTACATCAGCTGGTCGCGGTCGACCGGCTTGTACTTCTGGCCGTGCGGCGCGTAGATGCCGATCTGGCGGAACAGGCCTTCCATGCCGAAGGTGCGGGCTTCGTCGGCGACGATCGGCACGCAGCGCGGGCCGACGGCCTTGTCGCGCAGGATCACGTTCAGCGCCTGCACGAACGCCATGGTGGTGCTGATCTCGCGATCGCCGGTGCTCTTGAGCAGGCGGTCGAAGACCTCGAGCTTCGGCGTCTCCAGCGACTGCGTGGCCTTGCGGCGGCGCTGCGGCAGGAAGCCGCCCAGCGCGCCGCGCCGCGACAGCATGTACTCGACTTCCGGCGACTTCGGGCCCGGGTGGTAGAACGGCACCGCGCCGTCCTTGAACTGGTCGTCCGGGATGTCGATCTTGAAGCGGTCGCGGAACGCGCGCACGGCGTCGTCGTCGAGCTTCTTGGTCTGGTGCGTGGGGTTGAGCGATTCGCCCGAGGCGCCCATGCCGTAGCCCTTCACCGTCTTGGCGAGGATCACGGTCGGCATGCCCTTGGTCTCGACCGCGTTCTGGTACGCGGCGTAGACCTTGTGGGGATCGTGGCCGCCGCGGTTGAGGCGCCAGATGTCGTCGTCGCTCATGTTGGCGACCATCGCCGCGGTCTCCGGATACTTCCCGAAGAAGTTCTCGCGCGTGTAGGCGCCGCCGAAGGCCTTGCAGTTCTGGTATTCGCCGTCGACGGTTTCCATCATCAGGCGCTTGAGCTGGCCGGTGTTGTCCTTGGCCAGCAGCGGATCCCAGTAGCTGCCCCACACAGTCTTGACCACGTTCCAGCCGGCGCCGCGGAACTGGCCTTCCAGTTCCTGGATGATCTTGCCGTTGCCGCGCACCGGGCCGTCGAGGCGCTGCAGGTTGCAGTTGATGACGAAGACGAGGTTGTCCAGGCCTTCGCGGCCGGCGACCGAGATCGCGCCGAGGCTTTCGGGCTCGTCGCACTCGCCGTCGCCCATGAAGCACCACACCTTGCGGTCGGACTTCGGCATCAGGCCGCGCGCTTCGAGGTACTTCCAGTTGCGCGCCTGGTAGATCGCGCCGATCGGGCCGAGGCCCATCGACACGGTCGGGAACTGCCAGAAATCGGGCATCAGCCACGGGTGCGGATAGGAGCTGATGCCGCGGCCGTCGACTTCCATGCGGAAGTGGTCGATCTGCGATTCGCTGAGGCGGCCTTCGAGGAAGGCGCGGGCGTAGACGCCGGGCGAGCTGTGGCCCTGCACGCCGATGAGGTCGCCCGGGTGGTCGGCGCTGGGCGCGCGCCAGAAATGGTTGAAGCCGACGTCGTAGAGGGTCGCCGACGACGCGAACGAGGCGATGTGGCCGCCGAGGTCGCCGGGCTTGCGGTTGGCGCGCACGACCATCGCCATCGCGTTCCAGCGGATCATCGAGCGGATGCGCCACTCCATGTGCGGATCGCCCGGCATCCGCGGTTCGAGATGCGCCGGGATGGTGTTGATGTACTCGGTGGTCGGCGCGAACGGCAGGTGCGCCCCGGCGCGGCGGGTCAGCTCGACCATGCCTTCCAGCAGCTGGTGCGCACGACCGGCGCCGTCGGCGTCGATGACGGCCTTCAGCGACTCGATCCACTCGCGGGTCTCGGTCGGATCGGGGTCGTTCTGCAGCAGTTCGTTCAACCAGCTCATGGAGGCTCCGCGTGCGGCCCGGGGCCGCCGAATGGGGGATCGTCTGTGGGTTCGTCGTCTAGAGCATCGATTCTAGCAGCGGCCCCCGGCCCCGCCCCGTACGGGGGCGTGCGGTGGGCGCGGGGGCGTGCGGGAATTCGATTGCAGGGTGGCCCTTGTAGGAGCGCCGGAAGGCGCGACCGCTCCCTCGACAACCCGGACACGTTGCGACCACATCCCGGGCCGCTCGCCTGCGCCGTATCCCGACACCACGTCGCGGCATTCCCCGACATGCATCGCACTCAGACCGAGGCATGCTCCGGACATGTTCATCGCGCACGATAACCCCGGCCTGCGCGCCCTCCGCAAGGGACGCGCATCGCTTCCGCACCACGTCTATCTGGTCACGACCGTGTGCCATGAGCGCAGGCGGCATTTCGTGTCGGCCGAACAGGCAGATCCCGTCGCCGCACTGCTGCATGAAGATCGCCTGTGGCGGGATTCGACGGCCTTGTGCTGGGTGTTGATGCCGGACCATCTGCACATCGTGCTGCGGCTGGGCGAGGGCGAGCCGCTGTCGAGCTTGATGAATCGGGTGAAGTCGCTGACGTCGCGTGCTGCTGGCGTTCCGGGGGCAATGCCGGTCTGGATGCGGGGTTTCCATGATCGGGCGTTGCGGCGAGATGAAGATCTTGCCGCGATGATTCGCTATGTCAGCGCGAATCCGTTGCGAGCGGGATTGGTGGCCGCGGGGGAGGCGCTTCCGTACCGAGGCGGCACATGGATGGGTGGCCTGGAAAGCATTGAAGCGCCTGGCATGGAATCGTGAGGGCGCAATGGTTTCGGTCGCGCCTTCCGGCGCTCCTACAAAAGCAACAAAAACGGTGACAGAACGTTGCCTGTCGCCGTCTTGGGGCGGTTTGTACGCAGGGCCGCGCGCAGCGGCCCTGCGGTGCCGACCTCACTCCTCCCGCATCGCCCTGCGGTTCGAGGCCTCGGCTTCGCCGCGCTGCTGGCGGATCTGGGCGTCGACGGCGGCGATCGCGGTCATGTTGACGATGCGGCGCGGGGTGGAGGCCGGGGTGAGGATGTGCGCGGGCTGGTCGAGGCCCATCAGGATCGGGCCGATGGCGACGCCGTCGGTCATCACGCGCACCATGTTGTAGGTGATGTTGGCCGCGTCGAGGTTGGGCATCACGAACAGGTTGGGGCGGCCGCTGAGCGTGGTGTTGGGGAACATGCGGCGGCGCAGGCCTTCGTCCCACGCGGTGTCGGCCATCATCT
Source organism: Lysobacter sp. DMC104 (assembly GCF_056313665.1). NCBI lineage: Bacteria > Pseudomonadati > Pseudomonadota > Gammaproteobacteria > Lysobacterales > Lysobacteraceae > Lysobacter > Lysobacter sp. DMC104. Next base: position 8,836 of record NZ_JBQUZW010000008.1, read on the forward strand.
CGCCGTCGATCTCCAGCTTCGGCGCGCGGCGGCGGACGATCTGGTAGACCTGCCGCATTTTCGCCGCGCTGGGATTGTCGTGGCTGCCGTAGTTGGAGTGCGACAGCAGCGCGACGCGCGGTTCGATGCCGAACAGCTTGAGGCGGTAGCTCGCCATCAGGGTGGCCTCGGCGATCTGGTCGGCGCTGGGGTCCACCTGCACGTGGGTGTCGAGGAAGAACCACACGCCCTGGCTGTTGATCACGCCGGTCATCGCCGCGGTGCCGCTGACGCCGCGGTCGAAGTTGAAGATGCTGCGCAGGTAGCCGAGCTTCTTGTGGAAGCGCCCGACCAGGCCGCAGATCATCGCGTCGGCTTCGCCGCGCTCGACCATCAGCGCGGCGATCAGCGTCGAACGCGAGCGGATGAGGTTCTTCGCCGCCGCCGGGGTCACGCCGCGACGTTCGGTCAGCGCGTGGTACTGCTGCCAGTACTCGTTGAAGCGCGGGTCGTCGTGGATGTTGGTGAGGTCGAAGTCGACGCCCGGGCGCATGCGCAGGCTGAGGCGCTGGATGCGCGCGTCGATGACGTCCGGGCGGCCGATCAGGATCGGACGCGCCAGACCTTCGTCGATCACGGTCTGCACCGCGAGCAGCACGGTTTCTTCCTCGCCTTCGGCGTAGACCACGCGCTTGGGATCGCGGCGGGCGCGGTCGTACACCGGCTTCATCAGCAGGCCGGTGCGGTAGATGAACTGCGCGAGTTTTTCCTCGTACGCCGGCATGTCGACGATCGGCCGCTGCGCGATGCCGGAGTCCATCGCGGCGTTCGCCACTGCCGGCGCCAGCACCGTGAGCAGGCGCGGATCGAACGGACGCGGGATGATGTACTCGGGGCCGAAACGCGGCACTTCGCCGCCGTAGGCGCTGCCGAGGTCGGAGGCCTCCATGCGCGCCAGCTTCGCGATCGCGCGCACGCAGGCGAGCTTCATCGCCTCGTTGATCTCCGTCGCGCCCACGTCCAGCGCGCCGCGGAAGATGTAGGGGAAGCACAACGCGTTGTTGACCTGGTTCGGGTAATCGCTGCGGCCGGTAGCGATGATGCAGTCCGGGCGCACGCGCTTCGCGTCTTCCGGCAGGATCTCGGGATTCGGATTCGCGAGCGCGAGGATGATCGGCCGTTCGGCCATCGTCGCGACCATCTCCGCCTTGAGGATGCCGCCGGCGGACAGGCCGAGGAAGATGTCGGCGCCGGCGACGATGTCGGCCAGCGTGCGCTTGTCGGTGTCGCGGGCGTAGCGCGCCTTGTCGGGATCGAGGTGCGCGCGGCCGGCGTAGAGCACGCCGTCGCGGTCGACCGCGAGGATGTTCTCCGGCTTCATGCCCAGCGCGACCAGCATGTCGAGGCAGGCGATGCCCGCGGCACCGGCGCCGGAGGTGGCGAGCTTCACCTCGCCGATCTTCTTGCCGACGATCTCCAGCGCGTTGAGCACGGCGGCACCGACGATGATCGCGGTGCCGTGCTGGTCGTCGTGGAAGACCGGGATGTTCATCCGCTGGCGCAGCTTGCGCTCGACGATGAAGCACTCCGGCGCCTTGATGTCTTCGAGGTTGATGCCGCCGAAGGTCGGTTCCAGCGAGGCGATGATGTCGACGAGCTTGTCGGGATCGCGCTCGTTCACTTCGATGTCGAACACGTCGATGCCGGCGAACTTCTGGAACAGCACGCCCTTGCCTTCCATCACCGGCTTGCCGGCCAGCGGGCCGATGTCACCCAGGCCCAGCACCGCGGTGCCGTTGGTGATCACCGCGACGAGGTTGCCGCGCGCGGTCATCTCGCTGGCGGCGTTGGGGTCGGCGACGATCGCCTCGCAGGCGTAGGCCACGCCGGGCGAGTAGGCCAGCGACAGGTCGCGCTGCGTGACCAGCGGCTTGGTCGGCGCGACCTTGATCTTGCCCGGCGGATCCTGGCGGTGGTACTCGAGGGCGGATTCTTTCAGGTCTTGGGACGTGTCGTGGTCGGACATCGCGGTGGATCCAGGGGCCGGGGGGCCATTCTAGTGGAAGGGCTCAGTCGTCGTCGTCGAGCGAACGCTGCGCCGGCGTATGGAAGGCCGGTTCCGGTGCGGGCGGCAGCGTGCCCGCGGGTGGCGGGCCGGCGGCCAGCTCCGCGCGCAGCCGCGCGAGATCCAGCCCGCCTTCCCAGCGCGAGACGACCAGCGTGGCGACGCCGTTGCCGATGAGGTTGGTGATCGCGCGCGCCTCGCTCATGAAGCGGTCGATGCCGAGGATCAGCGCCAGCCCCGCGACCGGCACCGACGGCACCACCGCCAGCGTCGCGGCGAGGGTGATGAAGCCGGCGCCGGTGACGCCCGACGCGCCCTTGGAGGTCAGCATCGCCACCAGCAGCAGGCTGAGCTGCTGGCCGAGGGTGAGGTCGATGTTCATCGCCTGCGCGACGAACAGCGCGGCCATCGTCAGGTAGATGTTGGTGCCGTCGAGGTTGAACGAATAGCCGCTGGGCACCACGAGGCCAACCACGGATTTCGGGCAGCCGAGGCGTTCGAGCTTCTGCATCAGCGGCACCAGTGCGGACTCCGATGACGACGTGCCCAGCACCAGCAGCAGTTCGTCGCGGATGTAACGCAGGAAGCGCAGGATCGAGAAGCCGGTCAGCTGCGCGATGGTGCCCAGCACCAGCAGCACGAACAGCGCGCAGGTGGCGTAGAAGCCGAGCATCAGTTTCGCCAGCGGGCCGAGGCTGTCGAGGCCGTATTTGCCGATGGTGAAGGCCATCGCACCGCCGGCGCCGATCGGCGCCAGGCGCATGATCAGCGCCATCATCCGGAAGAAGATCTCCGACAGCGCATCCAGCAGCGCGTGCACCGGCCGCGCGCGTTCGCCCAGCGCGCTCATCGCGAAACCGAACAGGCAGGCCAGCAGCAGCACCTGCAGCAGGTCGCCGTCGCCGGTGAAGGCATCGACGAAGGTCTTCGGGATGATGTGCAGCAGGAAGCCGACGGTGGTCTGCTCGTGCGCCTTCTGCGCGTAGTCGGCGACGGTCGCGGCGTCGAGTGTGGCCGGGTCGACGCCGAAGCCGGCGCCGGGTCTCCACAGGTTCACCACCAGCAGGCCGATGGCGAGCGCGAAGGTCGACACCACTTCGAAATAGAGGATCGCTTTCGCGCCGATGCGGCCGACGCCGCGCAGGTCGGACGCGCCGGCGATGCCGGCGACGACGGTGAGGAAGATGATCGGCGCGATCAGCATCTTCACCAGCGCGATGAAGCCGTCGCCGAGCGGTTTCAGCGCGACGCCGGTGGCCGGCGCGAAGTGGCCGATGGCGCCACCGATGACGATCGCGGCGATCACCCACAGGTACAGGCGGCCGGTGCGCGGCGTGGAGGACGATGCGGTGGCGGTCATCGCGGCAGGACTCCGTGTCGGCATGCGCTGCGCATCACACGCCGAGCCCCAGCACGAGGTCGTCGGCGTCGACGCGATCCAGCCGGATCTTGTTGGCGAACAGCGAGAACGCGAGCATGCCGGCGAGCCCGTTCGCCCGGCGCATCCACGGCGGCACGTAGTGCGGCGGCGCGACGATGCCGGCGTCGAACATCGGCTGCAGGGCGAACACGTCTTCCAGCGCGAGCTTGCCGGCGAACAGCTGCCGCGCCGTCGACAGCTTGCGGTGGCGCAGGCACCAGCGGAAGAACGTGTGCACGCTGAGCAGGCCGTGCAGGTAGACGGTGTCCTTGGTGAATGCCGCGCCGCCGCCGAGCGGCGCGCCGCGGAACACGCGCTGCGCCGACGAGAAGCTGTCCTCGGGCGTCTGCCCGGCGTCGAGGAAGAAGCGGAATACCTGCACGAAGTCGGCGCCGTTGATCGCCATGTCGATCGCGACGATGCGCAGGCTGATGCGCTTCATGCGCTCGATGTCCATCGAGCCGGAGATCAGCTCGGCGAACGTTGCCAGTCCTTCCTGCGTGGCGGTGGTGCGCGGCGCACCGCGGGCCAGCGACGGCAGCTGCGACTGCTCGCGCCCGTTGAGGCCGGTCAGCGTGTGCACGAACGCTTCGTGGACCAGCAACTGCTGGTGGTCGTAATCGCTGAAGCCGGTGTTGGTGCGGATGCGGATGCGCGTCGGACTGGCGGCGGCCTTCGCGATGAGGTCGGGGTCGAGTTCGACCTGGACGCGGTGGTCGACGAAGAACGCGTCGATCTCCGGCTGCAGCAGGTTGCGCAGGGTCTCGGCCGACATCACCGCTTCCGGTTCGATGTCGCGCAGCTCCTGGTCCATGTCGTCGGCGAGGCCGACGAAGTGCTGCGCGGCTTCGAGGTTGGTCGGGCCGTCGCCGGGCAGCATCTCCACCGGGCGGCCGTACAGCCGCGTCGAATACGCGGTCATGCGGTAGGTGCCGGCGGCATCGAGCAGGCGCGTGGCGATGCGCCAGCTTTCGGCGGTCGCCAGCAGGTAGCGGCCGAGCGGGTGGTCGGCGTCGGCGGCCTGCGTGATCGCTTCCAGCTCGGTGCGCACGTCGGTGAAATCGGTCTTCGCGTAGACGATTGCCGGCAGGTGGATGCGGCCGATTTTCCACGCGGCGAGGAAGGTCTCCTGCGCGCTGGCCGGCCAGCTGACGGTGTCGAGCAGGCGGATGCCGCGCACCGCCGCGACCAGCCGCGCGTCCAGCGCGACGTGATGGGCGATGGCGTCGGCGTCGGTCATGCCGATGTCCCTGTAGGAGCGCCGGAAGGCGCGACGAATGGTGGCAGCGCTTTCCTCGAACCGGTCGCGCCTTCCGGCGCTCCTACAGGAAAAGCCTCAATGCCGACCATATTTGTCGTCCAGCCGCTTGTTGAGCGCCTTGCCCTGCACCCGCGCGTCGGATTTCTGCGCGAGCCGCGTCGCGAGGCGATCCGCCGCGCCGGCGACCTCGTCGCGCAGCTTCAGGTAGTTCGCGAAGCGGGCGGCGTCGAGCGTGCCGGCCTCGATCGCCGCGCGCACCGCGCAGCCGGGCTCCTTCGCGTGGCGGCAGTCGCGGAACTTGCAGGTGTCGGCCAGCGCCTCGATGTCGGCGAAGCCGCCGTCGGCCAGGGTTTCCTCGCCGGTCGGCTTCAGCTCGCGCATGCCGGGCGTGTCGATCAGGCAGGCGCCGGACGGCAGCGGGATCAGCGTGCGGAACGTGGTGGTGTGGCGGCCGCGGGCGTCGCTCTCGCGCACCTCGCCGGTCTTCATCTTCTCGATGCCCAGCAACGTGTTGGTCAGCGTCGACTTGCCGGCGCCGGACGAGCCCACCAGCACCGCGGTGCGACCGGGGCCCAGCCACGGGTCCAGCGCGGCGACGCTGTCGCGGTCCTTGGCGTTGACCGCGATCGCGGCGATGCCCTGCGCCGCCAGTTCGGCCAGCGCGGCGAGGCCGGCCTCGGCGTCGCTGCCGTCGCGGTCGGCCTTGGTCAGCACCACCACCGGGGACGCCCCGCCGCCGCCGATCAGCAGCAGGTAGCGCTCGATCCGGCGCGGGTTGAAGTCGGCGTCCAGCCCGCAGACCACGAACACGGTGTCGATGTTCGCGGCGATCAACTGCTGGTGGTAGTGCTCGCCGGCGGCGGCGCGCTTGATCGCGGTGCGCCGGGGCAGCAGGGCGACGATCCGCGGCTTCGGGCTGGCGTCCTCGACCAGCGCCCAGTCGCCGACCGCGGCACGGTCCTGCGGCGGGAACCGGCGGCGGGCCCATTCCGGCGGCGATTCCACCGCCAGTGCGTGCCCCGGTGCCTCGGCCACGACGTAGCCGGTGCGGTGCTGCTCGATCACCCGCGCCGGGCGGGCTTGCGGGTGGGCGGCGAGGACCGCGGCCCAGGCCGGGTCGTCGACCGTGTCCGCGGCGGTGCCGGCGAAGGGCCAGCCGATCGCGCCGAGGGCGTCCGGGCCGGGGCGGGCGGGGTTCAAGCGGAGCGGGAGCGGGCAGGCATCGGGCGATTCTATGCCGCACCGGGCCGCCGAGGGGATCAGGGCGGGCGTGGCGCACCGCCGGAGACAGGCGGGGAAAGTCGATTTCCGCTAGTCTTTCCCGACTTTTTCCCGTGCCCGCCCCGATGCCGTCCTCGACTCCCAAGCCCGGTCTCAAGACCCGTGAACGCCTGTCCGAAGTCCGCTACGAGATCCGCGGCGAACTGGCCCGGCGAGCCCGCGAGCTGGAAGGCCAGGGCCGGCAGCTGATCAAGCTCAACATCGGCAACCCGGGCGCGTTCGGGTTCCGTGCGCCGGAGCATCTCCAGCGCGCCATCGCCGACCACATCGCCGCCACCGATCCCTACACCCACCAGCAGGGCCTGCCGGCCGCGCGCGAGGCCATCGCCGCCTTCCACCGCCAGCGCGGCACGCCGAACGCGTCGCCCGAGCGCGTGTTCGTCGGCAATGGCGTCAGCGAGCTGATCGACCTGTCGCTGCGCGCGCTGCTCAACCCGGGCGACGAAGTGCTGCTGCCGTCGCCGGACTACCCGCTGTGGTCGGCGGCGACCATCCTCAACGACGGCCGCCCGGTGTACTACCGCTGCCGCCCCGAGCACGGCTTCCTGCCGGATCCGGACGAGATCGCGTCGCTGGTGTCCTCGCGCACCCGCGCGATCGTGCTGATCAACCCGAACAACCCGACCGGCGCGACCTATCCGCGCGCGATCCTCGAACGCATCGTCGCGATCGCCCAGAAGCACGACCTGCTGCTGATGGCCGACGAGATCTACGACCACATCCTGTACGACGACGCGACCTTCCAGCCGCTGGCGCCGCTGGCCGGCGACCATCCCTGCCTGTCGTTCGGCGGCCTGTCGAAGGTGCATCGCGCCTGCGGCTGGCGCGTGGGCTGGGCGGTGCTCAGCGGCGACCCGCTGCGCAGCGGCGAGTTCCACCACGCGATGGACCTGCTCGGCGCGCTGCGCCTGTGCGCCAACGTGCCGGGGCAGTTCGCGATCGACGCCGCGCTGCACGGCGTCGACACCATCAGTGTGCTCACCGCGCCCGGCGGCCGCCTGTACGAAACCCGTCGCGCGCTGATCGAATGCTGCGACGCCAGCGAACACCTGTCGCTGGTCGCGCCCGCCGGCGCGCTGTACGGCTTCCCGGCCGTCGTCGGCGATGCCGCGAAGGGCTTCGACGACCACGCCTTCGCGCTGGAGATGCTGGAAACCGAGGACGTGCTGATCGTCCCGGGCTCCAGCTTCAACGTGCCGGAACGCAACCATTTCCGCGTGACCCTGCTGCCCGAGGCGCCCGCGCTGCGCGAGGTGTTCGCGCGCATCGACCGCGTGCTGTCGCGCCGTGCCGAGCAGGCCCGCGCCACACGCGCCGCGGTGGCCTGAACCGTGGGCGCGGTGCCGGCGCTGCTGGCCGCGGTGCTGGCGGCCGCCGCGCCGACCGGCGATGACGGCCGCGCCGCCTCGCCGGCCCTGCGTTACCTCGCCCTCGGCGACAGCTACACGATCGGTGAAGGCGTGCCCGCCGACGGGCGCTGGCCCGCGCAGCTCGCCGCGCGCCTGCGCGAGGACGGCCGCGCCGTCGACGCACCGCGCATCGTCGCCACCACCGGCTGGACCACCGACGAACTGTCCTCCGCGCTCGACGCCGCCGAACCGCTTGGGCGCGACTGGGACCTGGTCAGCCTGCTGATCGGCGTCAACGACCAGTACCGGGGCCGTCCGGTCGACGCCTACGCGCCCGCGTTCGCGGCGCTGCTCGATCGCACGATCGGTTATGCCGGTGGCCGCGCCGACCGCGTGGTGGTGCTCGCGATCCCCGACTGGGGCGTGACCCCGTTCGCCGTGGCGTCGGGCCGCGACCGCGCCGCCATCGCGCGCGAGCTCGATGCCTACAACGCCACGGCCGCGCGGATCTGCCGGGAGCGCGGCGTCGCCTTCGTCGACATCGCGCCGGTGAGCCGCGCACGCGGCGACGAGCCGACGATGCTGGCCGACGACGGCCTGCATCCGTCGGCCGCGCTGTATGCCGAGTGGACGCGCCTCGCGCTGCCGGTCGCGCGTCGCGCGCTGACGGACGCGCCTGCGCCGTGAGCGCGCCCGCGTTCGCGGCCGGTGAAGCGAAGCGCATCGCCGCGGCGTTCCTGCCCGACTTTGCGCTCGGCAATCGTTACGACTACTACTACGTGCAGGGCAAGCTGCGCAGCGATCCGCTGTATCCGGGCGCGCTGGCCGCACTGCGCGGCAGCGACGCGCCGCTGCTCGACCTCGGTTGTGGTCTCGGCCTGCTCGCGCACGCGCTGCGCGGCGACGGCCAGACGATGGCGTACCGCGGTGTCGACACCGACGCGGCGAAGATCGCGCGCGCCGTGCGTGCCGCGCAACGTGCGGCACTCGCTGACGCCGCGTTCGAGGTGGTCGATCTCGCGCGCACGCTGCCGGCACATCGCGGCAGCGTCGCGCTGCTCGACGTGCTGCAGTATCTTGACGCCGACACCCAGCGCACGCTGCTGGCGGGCATCGCGGCGATGCTGGTGCCCGGCGCGGTGCTGGTGATCCGCAGCCCGGTCGCCGACGACGGCGGCCGCTCGCGCACCACGCGCGTACTCGACCACGCGGCCCACCGCATCGGCTGGATGCGCACGCGGCCGCAGGATTACCCGACCCTCGACGGTCTGCGCGCCGCGCTCGAAGCGCATGGCCTGCACGTCGACTGCATGCCGCTGTACGGCCGCACGCCGTTCAACAACTGGCTGATCGTCGCGCGGCGTTGAGCGCGCGAAAACCATTCTCTGTGGGAGCGGCGTGAGCCGCGACGCGACGCACCGATTCAGCGGAAAGCAGGGCAATCTCGTTGGCTGCGGATGACTTCGTGGTTGTTCCGTCGCGACTCCCGTCGCTCCCACGGGATGGCGCGTCGCACGATGATGGCGAGAAGTCGCGGCAGGCATTTCCTGTGGGAGCGACGGGAGTCGCGACGAACCACAGCCGAGCTTTCCGAAGCGCTTCAGCCCGCCACCGGCAACACCGCGCGATAGCCCAGCGCATCGAGCCGCTGCAGCATCAGCCGCAGCGTCGCGAGATTGCCGCCATGCGCCGCACCTTCGTGCAGCAGCACGATCGCGCCCGGCGCGAGGTCGCGTTCGATCCGCGCGACCACCTGCGCCGGATCACCGGCGACGCCGTCGAAGCCGCGCGCGCTCCACGCCACGCGCGCCAGCCCGTGCGTGCGCAGCGCCGCATGCACGAACGGATTGGTCATGCCGACCACCGACCGGAACCAGCGCGGCGCTTCGCCGGTGATCTCCGCGAGGATGTGCTGTGTCTCCACGATCTCGCGACGCAGCCGCGCCGGACCCAGCGCCCAGAACCACGCCGCCGGATGGGTCGCACTGTGATTCCCGATGCCGTGGCCGCGACGCACGAGTTCGCGCACCAGATCGGGACGCCGCGCCGCGCGTTCGCCGACGAGGAAGAACGTCGCCTTCGCGCCGTGCGCATCGAGCAGGTCGAGCACCGCGAGCGTTTCGTCGGACGGGCCATCGTCGATCGTCAGCCAGACCACGCGGTCCGCCGTCGGCAGTCGCGCCAGCGCTGGCCCGAACACGCACGAACGCGGCCAGAGCGTGCCCCACCAGAACGGGGCGTGGCTGAGCAGCATCGCCGGCAGTCCGGCGGCCATGCCCCAGCGCCACCAGATCGCGATCACCAGCGCCTGCGAGGCGACCAGCATCCCGATCCAGGCATGCGGATGCCGCGGGACGCGATGCGGCGCGACGGGCGGACTGGCGGGGACGGTCGGCATCGCGGCATGATGCCATGCCCCCTTCCCGACCCGTGACCGCCATGGCCTTCCGCAATCTCTCCGTCGCCGATGCCGATGCCCGCGCCCGCTCCGGCGCCGTGACCCTGGTCGACGTGCGTCCGCCGGACGAACGCGCCATCGCGTCGGTGCAAGCGCCGTTCCAGGCGCTGGAGGATGGCGGCCTGGAGCGCCTCGTCGAACTGCCCAAGGACACGCCGCTCGCGTTCCTCTGCCATCACGGCGGCCGCAGCGCGCAGGCCGCGATGTACTTCGTCCAGCGCGGCTTCACCGACGTGTACAACGTCGTCGGCGGCATCGACGCGTGGAGCCTCAACGTCGATCCGTCGATCCGGCGGTATTGAGCTAAGCCCTCGCAGAGCCTGCTGCCCCCACGGATCATCCCGGGATACGCCACTCGCTTGCCCCTGCCTTAGGGCGGCGGCGGTATGCAGAATGCGAGAAATTCAGGGGCAGGGCTTTGCCGACGTTTGCAGCGCGGACGTCGGGAACGCGTGCAGCGTGTCGACATTGACCTCTCGATTCGGCAGTGCCGAACGCTTTCACGCAGTTTTACGCGATCAGGTCGTGGATTCCCGTATCCGCACACCGCGGCGAATGGCTTCCTCGGCAACGAGGCAACGCAATTCATCGTCTTGTATTTGCAGCGTGCAATTCGTGCGTTCGTTGAAGATGCGATAGAACTTGAATGAGCGGTCATGCCTTTCGAGTGAGAGGCCGGCAGCAAGACCCTTTCGGTAAATGTATTCAGCATCCAGGCCGTCGAGAACACCGGTTTCGATACCGCCGTCGGCGTTCAGCCTTGCTCGGAACTCCGACGTCGACATCGCCGAAAATCCACTTAACAGCGAACGCACGGCCTTAAAGAAAGCCGGCGTGATGCCTTCGGCGGGAATCGGAATCCAGATCGTGGCGGCGTCGTCGTGATGGACGTGGACGACCCAGCCGGGTTCGCTGCCGTCCCACAAACGATGGAACCGTGCGACATCGTCCGGCATGTCGTTCGTGTCGCGCATGATCACGTCGGCAGCGGCGGCTGCCCCAGTGACGCCATCAGCCGGTTCACGTCCGCCCGCGCCATCGAGCGCGGCAGTCGCACGAGGAAGCCGCCGCCGCTCAGGGCGATGTCGCCCTTCACCAGCAGGCCGTCGATCTGCACGTAGACCTTCAATGTATGGCGGTCACCGTCGCCGTCGTATTCGACGAACGCCGGTGCGGTGAGCAGGTTGCGGCCGCGCTTGTAGACCTGCTTGGTGCCCTCGGTGCGCACGTGGCGGAAGCCGTGCGCTTTCGCCCAGGTCGCGACGAGGCCGCGCACGTCGCCTTCGCGCGTGAAGGCGATGGTGTCGCACGGGCGCTTCATGCCGCGTGCGACCAGCGCCATCACGTTGACCAGCCCCATGCCGCAGACGGCACCGAAGGCGCCGAAGACCAGCATCGAGGTCGCGATGGGGGACATCGCGCGCTCAGCCCGCCAGCGCCAGGTCGTCGAGCATCGCGCGCAGGAAGCGCGCGGCCTCGCCGCCGGTGCAGGCGCGGTGGTCGAAGGTCAGCGACAGCGGGATGACCTTGTGCGATTCGAAGCCGCCGATCACCGGGGTGATCTGGTGGCGCGCGCGGCCGGCGGCGACGATCGCGACGCACGGCGGCACGATCACCGGCGTGGCGTAGCGGCCGGCGAACATGCCGAAGTTCGACAGCGAGATCGTGTAGCCGCTGAGTTCCGAGGACGGCAGGCTGCGCTCTTCGACCTGCGCGCGCAGGCGGTTCACGCTCTCGCGCACGCCGCGCGCGTCGAGCAGGTGCGCGTTGCGCAGCGCGGGCACGAACAGACCGTCGTCGGTGTCGACCGCGATGCCGACGTCGACGTGCGGATGCAGCGTGCGGGTCAGCGCGTCGCCGTCGAACCACGCATTGAGCGCGGGGACGGCCTTCGCCGCGGCGACGATCGCGCGCACCAGGCGCACGGTGACGTCGTTGCCGGGCGTCCACGCCTGGATGTCGGCGTCGTCGCACAGCGTGGTCGGCACCACCTTCGCGTGCGCGTCGGCCATCACCCGCGCCATGTTGCGGCGCACGCCCTTGAGCTGTTCCGGCTGGCCGGTGGCGGATACCGAAGGCGGCTGCGTGCGCATCGGCTTGCCGCTGGCGGAAAGCTGCGTGCGCTGCGCCGGTGCGGCCGTCGACGCGATGCCTCCACCCACGCCCGCTGCGTGCGCATCGCCCCCACCCATTCGCGCGATGCGCGAATCTCCCTCCCCCGCATGCGGGGGAGGGTTGGGGAGGGGGACGCCCGGCTTGGCAGAGCCATCCGCCGCCGCACGCTTCACGTCGTCCATCGTCACCACGCCATCGGTGCCGCTGGCGCGCACGCGCGACAGATCGACGCCGAGCTTGCGCGCCATCGCGCGCACCGCCGGCATCGCCTTCACGCCGCCGACCGCGACCGCGGCCTCGACGTGCACGGCGTCGGAGGTCTGCATCGCGCCGACGACGGTGCCGGCGTCGTCGCGCTTTTCACCTCTCCCCTCGGGAGAGGTCGCCGCGCTCTGCGCGGCGGGTGAGGGTGCGGCAACCGACGCAGTGTCGCGTGCGGACGGACCCTCTCCCCCGGCCCCTCTCCCGGTGGGAGAGGGGGGCGACGCATGGTGGTGCCCCGTGTCCTGGCCTTCCGCGCGCTGCGGCAGCGAAGGATCGATCTCGAATTCCGCGAGCATCGTGCCGGTGACGACGACCGCGCCGGCCTCGCCCGCGAGCCGCAGCACCTTGCCCGACACCGGCGACGGCACTTCGACCACCGCCTTCGCGGTCTCCATCGACACCAGCGGCGCGTCGAGGCGGATGACATCACCCGGCTTCACGAACCACTCCACGATGGTCGCGTCCGGCAGGCCTTCGCCGAGGTCGGGGAGGAGGAAGATCTTGGTCTGGCTCATGCAATCTCTCTTTCGGATTGTCCGTTTGGTTGGAGGTGCCCGTCGGGCACCCATCCACGTTGTCCATCGCTGCGTTCGCACCACCACCAGCCGCCGAGTTCCGAATGCAGCTCGACCTCATCGCCGGCCTGCACGTCGAGTTCCTGCGCGGAGTAATCGCGCAGCGCTTCCGCACGGCCGTCGCCGAGTGGCTTGAGCCAGTCGATCGGTGCCCAGCCGGCGTTGCCGTCGGCGGTGGTCGTCCACGCGAACGCGGGCCATTCGGTGTCGCGTGCGCCGAGCGTCACCACGTCGCCGGCCGCGAACCGGATCGGGTTCGCGTACTGCGTGCGGTAGGCGCGGACGACGCGGGCGCGGGGCATCGCCGGATCAGCCCGCCGCCATCGCCCGCTTTGCCGCAGCGACGATTTTCTCGACGCTCGGCAGGTACTTCATTTCCAGGCGGAACAGCGGGATGTGGGTGTCGTAGCCGGTGACGCGCTCGACCGGCGCGCGCAGGTCGTACATCGATTCGTGCGCGAGGCGCGCGGCGATCTCGGCGCCGAAGCCGGCGGTCCGCGGCGCTTCATGCACGATCACGCAGCGACCGGTCTTCGATACGGACTCGGCGATGGTGACGAAGTCGAGCGGCTTGAGCGTGGCGACGTCGATGACCTCGGCGCTGATGCCGTCCTTCGCGAGCGCGTCGGCGGCTTCCAGGCATTCCTTCACCTGCGCGCCCCAGGTCACCAGCGTGACGTCGGTGCCGTCGCGCAGCACGTAGCACACGTCCAGCGGCAGGGCTTCGCCGTCGTCGGGCACGAGTTCCTTGTACTGGCGGTAGATGCGCTTGGGTTCCATGTAGATGACCGGATCCGGGTCGCGGATCGCGGCCAGTAGCAGGCCGTAGGCGCGCTGCGGCGAGGACGGCATCACCACGCGCAGGCCGGGCACGTTGGTGAAGATCGCCTCATTGGCTTCGCTGTGATGTTCCGGCGCGCGGATGCCGCCGCCCCACGGCACGCGCAGCACCATGGGGCAGGTGAGGCGGCCGCGGGTGCGGTAACGGAAGCGCGCGGCGTGGCAGATGATGTGGTCGACCATCGGGTAGACGAAGCCGTCGAACTGCGCTTCCGCCACCGGGCGCATGCCCTGCGCGGCTAAGCCGACGGTGAGGCCGGCGATGGTGGTTTCGTCCAGCGGCGTGTCGAGCACGCGGTCGGGACCGAAGATCTGTTGTAGGCCGGCAGTGGCGCGGAACACGCCGCCATTGACGCCGACATCCTCGCCGAGCACGAGCACGCGTTCGTCGGCGCGCATCTCGTACGCGAGCGCCTGGGTAATCGCTTCGATCAATGTGATGGGTGCACCGTCAGCCATGCTTGCGGCCCTCCGCGGCGATGACGGCATCGCGCTGGGCGACGAAGTCCTGCGGCAGCTCGGCGTAGAGATAATCGAACATCGCGGTCACCGGCTGCACCGGCGTCTCCAGGTAGGCGTTGATCTCGATGTCGACGCGCTTGCCGCAGTCGTCGATCCAGGCGGCTTCCTGCGCCTCGTCCCACAGGCCGGTCTGCGTCAGGTACGTGCGCAGGCGCGCGACCGGTTCGCGGGTCCACGCGGCCTTCACTTCGTCTTCGTTGCGGTAGCGGCGTGCGTCGTCGGCGGTGGTGTGGTCGTGCAGGCGGTAGGTCATGAACTCGATGACGCTGCCGCCTTCGCCGTTGCGGGCGCGGTCGAGCGCGCGGCGCATGCCTTCGAGCACGGCGATCAGGTCGTTGCCGTCCACCTGCAGGCAGTGCAGGCCGCCGGCGAGGCCCTTCTGCGCCAGCGTCGGCGCGCCGGTCTGCGCCTTGCGCGGGACCGAGATCGCCCAGCCGTTGTTGATGATGCACTGGACGAAGGGCAGGGCGTAGGCGCCGGCGGAATTGATCGCGGCGTAGGTGTCGGTCTTCGAGCTGCCGCCATCGCCGCAGCAGGCCACGGCGACGCGCGGTTCGTTGCGCAGCTTGAACGCGAGCGCGGCGCCCGCGGCGTGCAGGCACTGGGTGGAGATCGGCACGCACCAGGCGTAGTCGTGCTTCGGCGCTTCGGCGAAGTCGTTGCCGCGCTCGTCGCCGCCCCAGTACAGCAGGATCTCGCGCGGGCGCACGCCGCGCACGATCTGCGCGCCGTATTCGCGGTAGCTGGGCGCGAACACGTCTTCGCGCTGCATCGACGCGCCGATGCCGACGTGCGTGGCCTCGTGGCCGAGGCAGCTGGCGTAGGTGCCGAGCTTGCCGGTGCGCTGCAGGGCGATCGCCTTGCTGTCGAAGGTGCGCACGAACAGCATCTGCTTGAACCACGGCAGCAGCGTGGCGGGATCGGCGAAGGCGGCGGGTGGTTCGGCGACCAGCGTTCCATCGGGGCCGAGGTATTGCAGGGATTCGATTTCGAAGCGTGCGGCGACGGTCATCGTGCGTCCGGTCCGTGAGCGGTGCGCGGATGATACCCGCAGCGCCGCGAGGGTCCGTTGCGCAGCGCGTCATGACGTCGCGCATGCGATGGCGTATGGCCGCATGCCTGCGTGAAACGCCGTGGTTTCCGCGCAAAAAAAAGAAGCGCGGCCGGAGCCGCGCTTCTGGGGTGACGCAGGTTTGCCGCGGTTCAGCGACGGCAGTAACGGTGCTCGCAGATGTCCGGCAGGGCGGAACCGGTGACCACGCGGGTCACCGTGTTGTTGGCCGTGTTCGGATCGGTCGTGGTCGAGGTCACCGTGGAGGTGATGCTGATCGCCTTCACGCCGCGGCCGGCCAGCGCCAGGCCGAAGAATGCATCGGTGCCCGAGGGCATCGCGGCGCTGGCGGTGCAGGTGAAGCGGAAGCCGGTGCCCACGCTGGCGCTGGTGCAGGTCCAGCCGGCGGCCGGCACGATCGACACGTTGCGGAGCAGCATGTTGCCGGTGATCGTCAGCACCGGGGCGTTGGCGCTGGTCGGGCCGGCGTTGTGCACGCCGACCAGATACACGCCGGCGCGCTCGCTGCGGCCGATCATCCGCACCGACAGGTCGGCGCTGTTGTTGGCGATCGAGACGGTGTCGCTGCCGCTGTTGTTGGCGGCGACGTTGTCGGGCGAAGTCGATGCGACCGTGGTGGTCAGGCGCACCGTGCGGCCGGCCAGCGCGGCCGTGGCCGGGAAGCTGGCGGCGAACGAGGCGCTGGCACCCGACGCGACCGGCGCGGACGCCGAGCACGACACGGTGGTGTTGCCGCCGGCCTGCACCGGCGCGGCGCAGGTCCAGCCGGCCGGGGCGGTGACGACCGGGGCGACGGTGGCGTCGAAGGTCAGGGTCGCGGTGGCGGCCGTGGCGGCGCTGGGACCGGCGTTGGTCACCGTGGCCGTGTAGGTCGCGGTGCCGCCGATCTGCACGCCGCCCGAGGTCGCGACGACGCTGGCCGACAGGTCGGCGTTGGCGTCGATGAAGACCTCGGCGGTGGCCACGTTGTTGCCCGGGTTGGTGTCGGCCGTCGCCGAGGCCGCGGTGGCGGTCAGGGTGACGGTCTGGCCGCCCAGGGCGGAGGTGGCGGCGAAGCTGGCGCCGAAGGTGCCGCTGGCACCGATGGCGAACGGCGTCGTGGTGCAGGTCACGCTGGTGTTGCCGCCGGCCTGGGCCGGCGCGGCGCAGGTCCAGCCGCCCGCCGGCGTCACCGTCGGCGCGACCAGGGCGTCGAACACGAGCGTCACCGACGCGCTGTCGGCGATGTTCGGGCCGGCGTTGGACACCGTGACCGAGTAGGTCGCGGTGCCGCCCACCGGCACGGTGCCGCCGCTGGTGGCGGTGGCCGACAGGTCGGCGACGGCGCGGACATCGACCGTGGCGACGGCCGAGTTGTTGTCCTTGTTCGGGTCGGTGGTCTGCGAGGTCACGGCCGCGGCGAGCGACAGCGACTGGCCGCCCAGCGCGGCATCGGCCGGCACGGTGGCGTTGAAGAACGCGCTCGTGCCGGTGGCGAAGACCGGCGTGGTGCAGGTGACGGTCGTGGTGGTGGCGTCCTGCACCGGCGCATCGCAGGTCCAGCCGCCCGGCGGGGTGACGGTCGGCGAGACCAGGCCGCCGAACACCAGCGCGACGCCGGCGAACTGCGCGCTGTCGACGCCGAGGTTGTCGATGGCGACGCTGAAGGTGGCGATGCCGCCCACGTCGACGGGGCCGGCGCTGGAGGCGGTGATCGACAGATCGGCCTCGGCGATGACCTGCACGCTGGCGGTGGCCGCGTTGTCGGCGTTGGCCGGATCGGCCGTCTGCGACGCGACGGCCGCGTTCAGGACGAGGTCGCTGTTGGCCAGGTCGGCGCCGGCGACGACGTCGGCGGTGAAGGTGGCGCTGTCGCCGTTCGCCAGCGACGGCGTGGTGCAGGTGACGGTGGTGCTGGTCGCGGTCTGGGTGGCCGCGGCGCAGGTCCAGCCGGCCGGCGCGGTGACGACCGGCGAGACCACGGCGTTGAACACCAGCGCGACCGAGGCCGAGGCGGCGTCGTTCGGGCCGGCATTGTCGACGCTGACCGTGTAGGTCGCGGTGCCGCCGACGTGCAGGCTGGCCGGGGTGGCCGAGGCGGCGACCGACAGGTTCGCGCTGCGGAACGCGGCGACGGTGATCGCCACGCGCACCGGGTCATGGTCGGAGATGCGGGTCGGGGTGCCGGCCACGCCGTAGTTCAGGACGCTGAAGTCGGCATCGATGCGGGCGTGTTCGACCGAGATGTCGCTGGCATCCAGCACCATGGCCTCGTTGACCAGGGCATGGTCCAGCGTCTGCGCGTTGCCGTCGAACGTGTACGAGTAACGCTCGGCCGGATCGGCGGTCAGCAGCGAGCCATCGACCAGCGGGGTGGTGATCGGGCTGGGCAGCCAGGTGATGACCTGGTCCTCGGCGACCTGGTCGCCGCGGACGATGCCCATCACGTCGACGTAGCCGTCGCTGAACTGGTAGGCGTTGAAGTCACCCAGCAGGATGACGCGCTCGCTGGGGTTGGCGGTCTGGATGCTCTGCACCAGGTTGGCCAGGAACACCGCCTGCTGGCCGCGCTTGTTGCGCACGCGGTCGCCCTCGGTCGGCCAGCCGCTGCTGCCGGCCGTGGTGTCGTCCAGGCCGTTGAGCGAACGCAGGTGGTTGATGATGACCGTGACCGGGTAGGTGGCACCGTTCTCGTGGTGCACCACCGCGCGCAGCAGCAGCGGCGGACGGTCGTTCAGCAGGCTGGTGCTGCCGTCCGGGTTGTTGAAGACGGTGGTCTTGCCGTACTGCGTCACTTCCAGCACTTCGACGCGCTGGGCGGCGCCCGCGACTCGGGTGTTGACCAGGTAGCCGACGTTGATGCCGCCGACGTCGTTGCCCTGCACGAGGTACGGGACGTACACCGGCGCGCTGGCGCAGGTGCCGTTGATGCGATCGGCGAGCATGCCGATGACGCGCAGGTTCTCCACTTCCACCAGGCCCAGGATGTCCGGGGTCTTGAGCTGGTTGCAGATGGCCAGCGTGGCCTTGGTGAGGCGCTTGTCCAGCGCGGCGGCGGTCAGCGTGGTGGCGCCGTTGCCGTCGTTGATCTCGTCGAAGAAGCGCTGCAGGTTGAAGCTGGAGATCGTCACGGCGTCGGCGCCGGCGTCCGTCACCGGGGTCGGGGTCTTGCCGCCGCTGAGCGTGCCGGAACCGACGTCGGGCAGCAGCGCCCACACGCCCGAGAAGTAGTCGAGCACGCCGGTCATGTTGGTGATCTGCGTGTCGACCTCGGGGGTCAGCGAGGTCGCGCCGACCTGGCCGCGGCTGCGGACCATGATGCGTTCGGCGTTGTGGTCGAAGCGCGGCGGGTTCTTGCCGGCCGGCACCGGGAACAGGTCGAGCACGTCCAGGCCCGGCTCGCGGAACGGACGCGCCACGCCGGCCAGCACGGTCTGGAACACGCCCGTGGTGCTGGCGTTGGCGCTGGACTCGGTGATGTTGCCGTCGGTGGGCGCCACCACGCGGCCGCTGGCCATCGTGACGCGCATGCCTTCGAGCTTCTCGGCCGTGCCCGGGGTGGCGCCGGGACCGAAGTCGGCGGTGGTCAGCACGACCGGGGTCGGCAGCGGGTTGCCGCTGGACAGCGACACCACCGTCGGCGACACCAGTTCGGTGATCGACAGCTGGTTGAGGTTGCTGGTCGGGGTGAACTCGCTGACCGTCGCGGTGACGCGCACGCGGTTGCCCACGGCGGCCGCGGCCGGCGGTGCGGTCGAGGTGAAGACGAAGATGCCTTCCGAGGTGTTCGGATCGGCGTCGGCCTCGGCGTCGGGCGCCTGCAGGAAGAAGCCGTTGTTGAACTTCAGCGCGGTGACGATGCCTTCGGTGACGACCACGCCGCCGTTGAGCGACGACACCAGGCCGTTGCCCTGGATGTCGTGGATCGGCACGACGTTGACGTCGTCGTTGAGGATCGTGCCCAGGCCCTGGCCGTCGGAGACGTTGGCGCCGGTCGCGGAGACGATGTTGACGAAGAAGGTCTCGTCGGGTTCGGTGGCGGTGTCGCCGATCACGTCGACGGTGATCGTGGTCGAGGTGGCGCCCTGCGGGATGGTGACGGTGCCGCTGGCGGTCGTGTAGTCGCTGCCGGCCGTGGCGGTGCCGTTGGCGGTGGCGTACTGGATGGTGACGCCGCCGGCGCCGGCCGGCTGGCTCAGGCCGAAGCCGAAGGTGAACGTGGTGGTGCCGCTGTTGCCTTCGGTGGCGCTGACGTCGTTGATCGCCAGCGCGGGCGTGGCCGAGCCGGTGGTGGTCAGCGAGAAGTCGTCGACCGCGAGGCCGTCGTCGGCGCCGGAGGCGTCGGCGTCGACCCAGCGGATGCAGAAGCTCGCGCCGTTGGCGATCGCCAGGCTGCCGATGGTGGCGGTGATCGCGGTGCGATTGCCGGCGGCGTTGCCGTCCTTCGCGCCGGTGGTGGCGGTATTCGGGGTGACGAAGTTCAGCGCCGCGAAGTCGGTCCAGGTGCCGGTCGTGATCGACGTGGCGTCGAGGCTGTACTGGAAGTTGACGTTGTCGACGCGCGCCGCGGTGCCCAGGCGCCACTCTTCGCCGGTGTAGGCGATGTCGAGGCTGCTCAGGGTGGTGCCGGTGTTGTTGGTGAAGCAGGCGCCGATGACCGGGATCAGCGTGCCGCTGCGCAGGCTGCCGAACGCGCGTTCGGTGCTGCCGGCGGCGCCGTAGCTGTAGGTGTCGCCGGTGGTGCTGGCGCCGGTGTCGACGGCGTATTGCTCGTTGTCGCGTGCGCCGCCGCCGGTTTCATTCAACTGCCAGCCCTGCGGCAGCGCGGTGTTCGTCGTGGAGCCGGCGGTGTTCGACAGCGTGTCGAAGTTCTGCGAGTACGTGCCGCCGGTCAGGCTGACGTTCTGCGCGAGTGCCGGTGCACCGAAGCCGCAGAGCAGCAGCAATGGCAGCCCGCAGCGGATGAGGTGCGGCATGGAGCCGGCCGCATGTCTGCGGCCCGAGAAACGAAGCATGGTGATCCCCCGATACCAGATGAGACCCGCGACAGCGCGCGGGGCCGGCAATTGTGACGGAAATCCTCCCGCATGTGGATTGCATTCCGATGACTGGCGGCGGCGATGCAGCTTGCCCGATCCCCGCGCGATCGTGGCCGGATCGGAGGTGATGCGCGATTTTCGACGGCACTGTTGCTTCCCCGGCAACGATCGCCCCGTGCGCGGCAGCCGTTCCATACGCTCCTGCGCTACCCTGTATGGATGACTCTGGAACGCAACGAACGTCCGCTCGAGGCGGGCATCCACACCGACCTCGCGGGCCGGATGACCTACGGCGGCTACCTGCACCTGGATCGCCTGCTGACGTCCCAGCACCCGCTGTCGGACCCGCCGCACCACGACGAGATGCTGTTCATCGTCCAGCACCAGGTGGCCGAGCTGTGGATGAAGCTGCTGGTGCACGAGCTGAGCGCCGCGGTCGACCATCTGCGCCACGATCGCGTCTGGCAGTTCGGCAAGGTCGCCGCGCGCTGCAAGCGCGTGCAGGAGCAGCTGACCTCGATGTGGGCGGTGCTGGAAACGCTGACGCCGTCGGAATACATGGAATTCCGCGCCGTGCTCGGGCCGTCGTCGGGGTTCCAGTCGCTGCAGTACCGCACCATCGAATTCCTGATGGGCAACAAGAACGCCGACATGCTGCGCGTGTTCGAGTACGACGCCGAAGTGCAGGCGCACCTGCGCGCGGTGCTGGAAGCGCCCAGTCTGTACGACGAGTTCCTGCGCTACCTCGCGCGCTGGGGCCATGCGGTGCCGGAGGCGCACGTCGAGCGCGACTGGACGAAGGCGCACGTGTCCGATCCGGCGCTGCTGCCGGTGTTCGAGCGCATCTACGAGGACACCGGCACGTACTGGCGCGAGTACGCGCTGTGCGAGGACCTGGTCGACCTGGAGACGCAGTTCCAGATCTGGCGCTTCCGCCACCTGCGCACGGTGATGCGGGTGATCGGCTTCAAGCGCGGCACCGGCGGTTCCAGCGGCGCCGGCTTCCTCAAGCAGGCGCTGGACCTGACCTTCTTCCCCGAGCTGTTCGAAGTGCGTTCCTCCGTCGGGCCGGGACGCTAGGCCGCGCATGGACGCCGTGCCGCTGCCGCCGGTCGCGCAGGGACTCGCCTGGGCAGGCGCGGCGGCGGTGCTGGCCTGGGCGGCGCGACGCCTGCCCTGGCACAAGGTGCGCAACGACGCCGAAGCCGTGCGCGTGCTGGCGATCGCCACGCTGCTGCTGGCCGGCATGCGCTGGTTCAACGCCGACGCGCTGCAGGGCGTGAAGCTGCATTTCCTCGGCGCCACTGCGGCGACGCTGATGTTCGGCCCGCGCTTCGCGCTGTGGTCGCTGGCGATGGTCAGCGCCGCGGCCACCGCGATGGGCAGCGACTGGCAGGGCTGGGCGGCGGATTTCCTGGTCTGCGGCGCGGTGCCGGTGCTCGTCACCGAGGCGGTGGGCCGCTTCATCGAATCGCGGCTGCCGCAGAACCCGCTGGTGTATGTCTGGATCCGCGGCTTCCTCGGCGGCGCGCTGGCGATCGCCGCCGCGAACCTGCTGAAGGCGGGCGTGTCCGCGTGGCTGGACGATCCCGCGCTCGCGGCGTATCTCGCGGCCACGCCGCCGATGATGTTCGGCGAAGGCTTCTTCTGCGGCGGGACGATGGCGCTGGTCGTCGTCTACCGACCGCAGTGGTGCGCCAGCTTCGACGACGCACGCTACCTGCGTTCGCGCTGACGCCGCGGCGCGCCGGCCCGACCAGTCGAAGCCGGCCTGCCGAAGCGGGCCTGTCGACGCCGGCTTGCCGACCGTGGCGATCCGCCGTCCGGCGTGGACGCGCGGCCGGGCGGCCGGCATCCTGCACGAGACCGGCCTGCTGCGGCGCAGCAGGCACCGCGGTTTGACGCCCGCAACCCGGTCGGTCATCCTCCGGCGGCCCGCCCCGCGGCGCGGCTTCGATTCCCGTTTCCATCGCCAGCAGAGAGAAACCGCATGAGCGGAGCGTCCGTTTCAGACG
Organism: Lysobacter sp. DMC104; assembly: GCF_056313665.1. Lineage (NCBI taxonomy): Bacteria > Pseudomonadati > Pseudomonadota > Gammaproteobacteria > Lysobacterales > Lysobacteraceae > Lysobacter > Lysobacter sp. DMC104. The sequence continues at coordinate 31,070 of NZ_JBQUZW010000008.1, forward strand.
ACCGAACCCAGGTCATTCCCGACTTCCAGCAGGTCCTGGGGCATCCCAGGCCGCTGTGGATGCTCTTCATGTCCGAGTTCTGGGAGCGCTTCGCGTTCTACGGCATCCGCTGGGCGATGACGCTGTACATCGTCGCCCAGTTCCACGGCGGCGAAGCGTCCGGCGAGAAGCCGGCCAGCGAGCTCTACGGCGCCTATCTGGCGCTGGTCTACGCCGGCGCGATCTTCGGCGGCTACGTCGCCGACAAGCTGATCGGCTACCAGCGCTCGATCCTGCTCGGCGCAGTGATCATGGCCATCGGCCTGTTCATGCTGGCGGTGCCCACCGAGACGGTCTTCAAGCTCGGCCTCGCCACCATCATCGTCGGCAACGGCCTGTTCAAGCCGATCATCTCGACCATGGTCGGCAAGCTCTACATGCAGGGCGATGCGCGCCGCGACGCCGGCTTCACCATCTTCTACATGGGCATCAACCTCGGCGCGTTCCTCGCGCCGCTGATCACCCAGTACCTGGCGAAGAAGGTCTTCGGCGCCGAGATGCCCGCCTACAAGGTGGTGTTCATCGCCGCCGGCATCGGCATGCTGGTCAGCCTCGTGTGGTTCTGGTTCGGCCGCAGCCAGCTCAAGGGCATCGGCCTGCCGCCGCCGGAAGCGACCAGCCTCAAGCGCGTGGCGCTGGTGGCGATCGGCGCCGCCGCGGCGATCCCGGTGTTCTACGCGCTGCTCACCATCGACGCCACGGTGCTGCAGTACATCCTGATGGCGCTGCTGGTCGGCCCGGCCATCATGCTGCTGGTCGAAGGCATCCGCGAAGGCAGCGTGCCGCGCGACAAGGTGATCGCGATGCTGATCATCCTCGCGTTCAACGTGTTCTTCTGGTGCTTCTTCGAGCAGGCCGGCAGCTCGTTCAACTTCCTCGCCGAGAAGATCGTCAACCGTGACATCGGCATGCACGGGCTGTTCAGCACCTTCGCCGGCGAGCCGGCGTTCCCGGTGTCGTGGTTCCAGAGCGTGAACTCGGTGGCGATCATCACCCTCGCGCCGATCATCGCGTGGATCTGGGTGAAGATGGGCCGCGCCAACCCGTCGATCCCGCGCAAGTTCAGCCTCGGCCTGATCTTCAACGGCCTGGCCTTCCTGCTGCTGATGTTCGCGCTGACCAAGCTGATCGGCGACGACGGCAAGATCCCGTTCTGGACGCTGTTCGCGGTGTACTGGATCCAGTCCGTCGGCGAGCTGTGCCTGTCGCCGATCGGCCTGTCGATGGTGACCAAGCTGGCGCCGCCGCGTCTCGCCGGTTTCGCGATGGGCGCGTGGTTCCTGTCGATTGCGATCGGCAACAACCTCGCGGGCATCTTCGCCGGCCACGCCAGCGGCGAGGGCGGCATGACCACCGGTTCGGCGCTGACGGCCTACACGATGGGCTTCTACATCCTCGCCGGCGCCGGCGTGCTGCTGTTCGTGGTCGGCGGCCTGGTCAACAAGCTGATGCACGGCGTGAAGTAAGGCGCCGCGTGCGCCACGGCGCGCGGACGACAGCGTCCGCGCCGCAAGGGGGCAAGGGACGGGTCCGTGCATGCGCGGGCCCGTTTTCCGATGAGGGAGGCGCCGGAGGATGCCGGCGTGGCGTCATTCGCGAAGGATCGAGGGGTGTCGTCCACGGACCATGGGGTCCGAACCAGGGGAGATCCGCGATGCAAGCAGCCCATCGGCCATCGTCGACGTACTGGATCGTCGCGATCCTGATGCTGGCCTGGAACGCGATGGGCGTGATGGCCTACATCGCGCAGGCGACCATGACGCCCGACGCGCTCGCGGCGCTGCCGCCGGCCGAGCGTGCGGCCTACGCGGCGATCCCGGCCTGGGTCACGGCCGCCTATGCCTTCGCCGTGTTCGGCGGTTTCTCCGGCTGCCTGCTGCTGCTCGTGCGCAGCCGATGGGCGCTGCTCGTGCTGTTGCTGTCGCTGCTGGGCGTGCTCGCGCAGATGACCTACGTCGTGCTGATCGCGAAGGCCTACGCGACCTTCGGTCCGCGCGGCCTGATCATGCCCGCGCTGGTGATCGCCGGGGCCTCGTTCCTGCTGTGGTACGCCGGCCGCGCCGCGCGTCGCGGCTGGCTGTACTGACGCGCCTCAGGCGCCGTCGAGGTCGCGCAGGCCGAGCGCCAGCTTCTCCAGCAAGCGCTCCAGTTGATCCTTCTCGCCCTCGGCGAAATGCGCCAGCAGTGCGCGTTCGCGGGCCAGCGCCATCGGCACCACTTCGTCGTAGATGCCGTAGCCGGCGGCGCTGAGTTCCAGCACGGAACGGCGGCGATCGTCGCCGTGCGTGTCGCGCTGCACCAGTCCCCGTTCCAGCATCCGCGCCAGCGCGCGGCTCACGGCGACCTTGTCCATCGCCGTGCGTTCGGCCACGCCGTTCGCCGACAGCCCCGGCTCGCGTCCCAGCACCGCGATCACCCGCCACTCGGTGATGCCGATGCCGAAGCGCGCCATGTAGATCTCGGCGATGTGCTGGCTGATGCGATTGCTGACCACGCTCAGCCGGTAGGGCAGGAAATGCTCGAGGTCGAGCCGCGCATGCGGGGGGGCGTCGGCGGTCATGGTGTCCCTTGCATATAGTTTCATCTGAAACTATATTCGCGGCACGCGGCCGCCGCAAGCGCGGCCGTGCTTCGTCTCGCCCGCCTCCAGGAAGCCCGCCATGAATGCACAGCCCGATCCCGGCATGTCGATCGTCACCTTCGAGAACCCGATGGGCATCGACGGCTTCGAGTTCGTCGAATTCGCCGCGCCCGCGGACCAGGCCGCGCACCTGCACGACTACCTGCGCCGCCTCGGCTTCGTGATGGTCGCGAAGCACAAGACGCGTGCCATCAGCACGTATCGCCAGGGCGACTGCACGTTCCTGGTCAATGAAGATCCCGATTCGTTCGCGGCCGATTTCGCCGCCAAGCACGGCCCCTGCGCCTGCGGCTTCGCGATCCGCGTCAACAAGCTCGCCGAATGGGTGCGGGTGCAGGCGCTGAAGAACGGCGCCACGCCGATCACGCACAAGGAACTGACCAAGGCCGTCGCCGCGCCGGTCATCGAAGGCATCGGCGGCTGCATGCTGTACATCGTCGATCGCTACGACGACCAGGGCACCATCCACGATCCGGACTACGAATGGCTGCCGGGCGCCGAGATGATGCCGAAAGGCCTGGGCCTGACCTTCATCGACCACCTCACCCACAACCTCTACTTCGGCAACATGGAGAAGTGGGCGGATTACTACGAGCGCCTGTTCAACTTCCGCGAGATCCGCTACTTCGACATCAAGGGCGCGAAGACCGGCCTGCTGTCGAAGGCGATGACCGCGCCGGACGGCATCGTGCGCATCCCGCTGAACCAGTCCAGCGATCCGAAGTCGCAGATCAACGAGTACCTGCAGCAGTACAACGGCGAAGGCATCCAGCACATCGCCTGTTTCACCGACGACATCTACGTCACCGTCGAGGCGATGCGCGCCAACGGCATCGAGTTCCTGGACACGCCGGACACCTACTTCGACGTCGTCGACGAACGCGTGCCGAACCACGGCGAGGACCTCGCGCGGCTGGCGAAGAACAAGATCCTGATCGACGCCGACCCGAACGATTCGCAGCGCAAGCTGCTGCAGATCTTCACCCAGAACGCGATCGGCCCGATCTTCTTCGAGATCATCCAGCGCAAGGGCAACGAAGGCTTCGGCGAAGGCAACTTCAAGGCGCTGTTCGAGAGCATCGAGCGCGACCAGATGCGTCGCGGCGTGCTGTAGGGTCCCCTCGCTCCTTCGCGTTCTCCCCTCTCCTGCGGGAGAGGGGCCGGGGGAGAGGGCAGGCGAAGCGACGACGATGAAACCGCCATTGCCGACCGACACCCTGGCGCATTCGCGACGGCTTCGTCGCGAGATGACCGACGCGGAACGCGCGCTCTGGCGTCATCTCCGTGCCGGCCAGCTCGAAGGTGCCAAGTTCCGCCGGCAGCACCCGCTGCCGCCCTGGATCGCCGACTTCTGCTGCATCGATGCGCGCCTGATCGTGGAAGTCGACGGTTCCCAGCACTCGCCGGACAGCGACGCTTTGCGCAGGCATGCGCTCGGAAGCCGCGGCTGGCGCATCGCACGATTCTGGAATCACGACGTGTTGCGGCAGACCGAAGCGGTCGTCGACGAAATCTGGAGACTCGTCGCCGATCCGACCCTCTCCCCAACCCCTCTCCCGCCGGGAGAGGGGCCAAAAGCGAGCGAAATCCCATGAAATCCAACGGCTACCAATCCGGTTTCGGCAACGAGTTCGCCAGCGAGGCGCTGCCCGGCGCGCTGCCGGTGGGACGCAATTCGCCGCAGCAGGTCGCGCACGGGCTGTACGCGGAGCAGATCAACGGCACTGCGTTCACCGCGCCGCGGCACCAGAACCACCGCACCTGGACGTACCGCATCCGGCCGGGCGTGATGCACGGCGGCTTCGTCGCCCACGTGCAGCCGGAATTCCACAACGATTTCGGCGACGGCCCGGTGCCGCCGGACCAACTGCGCTGGAGCCCGCTGCCGCTGCCGGGCTCCGATGCCGCCGCGGCCGCGGTCGATTTCATCGATGGCCTGTTCACGATGGCCGGCAACGGCTCGCCCGTGGCGATGTCGGGCGTCGCCATCCATCTGTACGCGGCGAACCGCGACATGGACGGCCGTTTCTTCTACGACGCCGACGCCGAACTGCTGATCGTGCCGCAGCAGGGCCGGCTGAAGATCGACACCGAGCTGGGCGTGGTCGAGGTCGAGCCGCAGGAAATCGCGGTGATCCCGCGCGGCATCCGCTTCCGCGTGTCGCTGCCCGACGGCGTCGCCCGCGGCTACGTGTGCGAGAACTTCGGCGCGTTCCTGCGCATCCCGGACCTCGGTCCGATCGGCAGCAACGGCCTCGCGAATCCGCGCGACTTCCTCACGCCCAATGCGGCCTACGAGGATATCGAAGGCGATTTCGAACTGATCGCCAAGTTCCAGGGCCACCTCTGGCGTGCGCCGATCGACCATTCGCCGCTGGACGTCGTGGCGTGGCATGGCAACCATGCGCCGTACAAGTACGACCTGCGCCGCTTCAACACGATCGGTTCGATCAGTTACGACCATCCCGATCCCAGCATCTTCCTCGTGCTGACCTCGCCCACCGATTCCGCGGGCGTGGGCAATCTGGACTTCGTGATCTTCCCGCCGCGCATCCTGGCGATGGAGAACACGTTCCGGCCGCCGTGGTTCCACCGCAACATCGCCAGCGAGTTCATGGGCCTGATCCATGGCGTGTACGACGCCAAGGCCGACGGCTTCCTGCCCGGTGGCTGCTCGATCCACAACTGCATGACCGGCCACGGCCCGGATGCGGCGACGTTCGAGAAGGCCTCGCACAGCGACACGTCGAAGCCGGACTACATCCGCGAGACGATGGCCTTCATGTTCGAGACGCGGGCCACGATCCGGCCCACGCGGCAGGCACTGGACGCCGCGCATCGCCAGCGCGAGTACACGCAGTGCTGGGCCGGCCTGCGCAAGCACTTCACCGGCTGATCCTCTCGACTCGATCCGCGCGGCCGGCGATGCCGCCGCCACGCGCAGCGCGGGCGGCGGTGGGCCGGGGTCGCCATCTGGCATAGAATCGGGCGATTGATCCTTCCGGAGAACGCGCGATGTTCGAGGCCATCGGCTGGTGCGTGCTGGCGCTGGCATTGCTGGCGCTGGGCGGCGATTCGGTGCTCAAGGGCGCGTCCGGGCTGGCGCGGCGCTTCGGGCTGTCGGCGTTCGCCACCGGCCTGCTGCTGGTGGCCTTCGGCACGTCGATCCCGGAACTCGCGGTCAACCTCCGCGCGCTGTTCGTCGGCAGCCAGAGCCTCGCGCTCGGCAACGCCATCGGCAGCAACATCGTCAACGTCGGTCTCACCCTGGGCCTCGCGGCCATCGCCGCGCCGCTGGCGGTGCGCTGGCGTGCGCTGGGGCCGCTGCTGGCCTGCCTCGTCGCCGCGACCATCGCGGTGATCGCGCTGGGCTACGACGGCGTGCTCTCGCGCATCGAAGGCGTCGGCCTGGTCGTCGCGTTCGTGGCGGTGCTGGCCTTCGTGCTGACCCGCAGCGGCCGCGAATCGCCCGAACTGCACGCGACGCTCGCCGGCTACCTCGACACCGACACCGGCCTGGGCCGCAACCTGCTGCGCTTCGCGCTCGGTGGCGCGTTCCTGTTCTACGGCGCGAAGCTGCTGGTGACGCACGCGCCGGTCGTGGGCCTCGCATGGGGCTTCACGCCGCTGATCACCGGCCTGATCGTGGTCGCGATCGCCACCGCCGTGCCCGAAGCCGCGGCGGCCGTGGGCGCGGCGCGGCGCGGACTCGGCGACATCGTCGTCGGCCACGTCATCGGCTCCAGCCTGTTCAACCTGCTGATCGTGGTCGGCGGCATGGCCGCGATCCGCGACCTGCCGGTGCCGGATTCGTTCGTGCGCTTCGAGTTGCCGGCGGCGCTGGCGTCGGCGCTGCTGCTGTATCCGATGCTGCGCCGCGACCTGCAGATCAGTCGCGCCGAAGGCGGGGTGCTGCTGCTGGCCTTCCTCGGCTGGCTGGCGTTCGAACTGTTCGGTGCGGGCTGAGCGGGGTCACGGCATGGCGACCGGCGGCCTTGCCCGCGTCCTGCCGCCGCGCGCGGCGCGTGCGTTGCAGGAATTCTTCCGGCTGGAGGCCGCGGGCGGCATCCTGCTGATCGCCGCCGCGTTGCTGGCGATGCTGTCGGCGAACTCGCCGCTGTCTGGCCTGTACGACGGCTTCCGCGACCTGCCGGTGCAGGTGCGCGTAGGGCCGCTTGACCTCGCCAAGCCGTTGCTGCTGTGGATCAACGATGGCCTGATGGCGATCTTCTTCCTGCTGGTCGCGCTGGAGATCAAGCGCGAAGTGCTCAGCGGGCAATTGTCGAGCGTCGGCCAGTTGCTGCAACCGCTGCTGTGCGCCGCGGCCGGCGTGGCGTTGCCGGCGGTGATCTACGCCACGATCAACCACGGCGACGCGACGGCGATGCGCGGTTGGGCGATTCCCGCCGCCACCGACATCGCGTTCGCGCTCGGCATCCTGTCGCTGCTCGGCTCGCGCGCGCCGGTGGCGATGAAGCTGCTGCTGTCGACGATCGCGGTGCTCGACGACCTCGCCGCGATCGTCATCATCGCGCTGTTCTACACCAGTGAACTCTCCGGCGTCGCGCTCGCCGCGGCCGGCGTCGCGATCGCGATCATGCTCACGCTGAACCGCTTCGGCGTGCGCGCGCTCACGCCGTACCTGCTGCTCGGCGTCGTGGTCTGGGTGTGCGTGCTGAAGTCGGGCGTGCACGCGACGCTGGCTGGCGTCGTCACCGGCTTGATGATCCCGCATGTGCGCCGCGACGACGACGTCGACGACGAGATCGAGCATTCGCCGCTGGAGCATCTCGAACACGCGCTGCATCCGTGGGTGGCGTACGGCATCCTGCCGCTGTTCGCGTTCGCCAATGCCGGGTTGTCGCTCGCCGGCCTGTCGCCGGCCGACGCGCTGGCGCCGGTGCCGCTGGGTATCGCGCTGGGGCTGCTGCTGGGCAAGCCGATCGGCATCGTCACCGCGGCGGTGCTGGCGCACGTCACCGGGCTTGCGCGCTTCGGCGAGGGCATGACCTTCCGCGCGGTGGTCGGGCTCGGGCTGCTGTGCGGGATCGGCTTCACGATGAGCCTGTTCATCGCCTCGCTGGCGTTCGAGGCTGCGCCCGCGCTGGCGCGCGACAGCGTCCTCGGCGTGCTCGCCGCGTCGGTATTGGCCGCGATCTCGGGTTACGTCTGGCTGCGCGTCGCGCTGCCGCCGGCGCCGGAGCGCGTGCCGGATGCGCCGTCCGCGCCCTGATGGCCGGCGTCGATTTCACCGCGCACTGGGCCGGGATCGCGGCGATCGTGCTGTTCGTCGCCGCCTACGCGCTGGTGATCGCCGAGGAATCCACGCAGCTGCGCAAGTCGCAGCCGATGATGCTGGCCGCGGCGGTGATCTGGGCCGTGCTGGCGGTGGCGTCGGCGCCGCTGGGTGCTTCCGAACAGCTCGCCGAGGCGGTGCGCCACTACCTCGTCGAATACGCGGAATTGCTGCTGTTCCTGCTCGCGGCGATGACCTACGTCAACGCGATGAGCGAGCGCCGCCTGTTCGAGGCGTTGCGCGCGCGGCTGCTGCGTCGCGGCTGGGGGTACCGTCGATTGTTCTGGGCCACCGGCGCATTGGCGTTCCCGATGTCGGCGCTGATCGACAACCTCACCACCGCGCTGGTGATGTGCGCGGTGGTGCTGGCGGTGGGGCGCGACAGCCCGAAGTTCGTCGCGCTGGCCTGCGTGAACATCGTCGTCGCCGCCAACGCCGGCGGCGCGTTCACGCCGTTCGGCGACATCACCACGCTGATGGTCTGGCAGCACGGACACGTCGCGTTCTGGACGTTCTTCGCGCTGTTCCTGCCGGCGCTGGTGAACTGGCTGGTGCCGGCGCTGTGCATGCATCCGGCGGTGCCGGCGGGCGCACCGGTGCCGTCCGACGAATCCGTGTCGCTGCGCCGCGGCGCGCTGGCCATCGTCGCGCTGTTCGCGCTGACCATCGTGCTGGCGGTCGGCTTCCATCAGTTCCTGCACCTGCCGCCGTTCCTCGGGATGATGGCCGGGCTGGCGCTGCTGAAGCTCTACGGTTGGCGACTCTCGCGCACGGTCGCCGCGCGCGATGCGCAGGGCGCCCAGAACGAGTATGTCCAGGAGCAGGCCGACTTCGATCGCCAGGGCGCGCCCGGTGATGTCGACGCCTTCGACAGCTACGAGCAGGTGGCGCGCGCCGAGTGGGACACGCTGCTGTTCTTCTTCGGCGTGATCCTCTGCGTCGGCGCGCTCGGTTACTGCGGCTGGCTGGCGCTGGGTTCGCAGGTGTTCTACGGCGACCTCGGCGCGACGCAGGCGAACATCCTCGTCGGCCTGCTGTCCGCGGTGCTCGACAACATCCCGATGATGGTCGCAGTCCTGCAGATGGCGCCGGACATGAGCACCGGCCAGTGGCTGCTGGTCACGCTCACCGCCGGCGTCGGCGGCAGCCTGCTGTCGGTGGGCTCGGCCGCGGGCGTGGCGCTGATGGGGCAGGCGCGCGGGCAGTACACGTTCTTCGGCCACCTGAAATGGACGTGGGCGGTGGCGCTGGGCTACGCCGCGTCGATCGCGGTCCACTTCGCGGTCAACGCGCGGTACTTCTGAACGATGACGCTGCCACGATGAAAGCTGCACGATGAAGACCGCGCTCGTGTTCGGCGCCAGCGGGCAGATCGGCCTGCCGTTGCTCGACCTGCTCCGCGACGACGGCTGGCGTGTGGTCGCCGTGTCGCGCGATGTGCATCCCGATCGACCCGGGCTGGAATGGCGGCGCGGCGATCTGTCGCGCGACGACGGCCTGCCATCGCGACCCGACGCGGTGTTCTGCTGCGGACCGCTGGATCTGTTCGCCGCGTGGCATGCGCGCACCGCCGTGCGCACGCCGCGACTGATCGCGTTCGGTTCGACCAGCATCGATGCCAAGCGCGGTTCGGCCGATGCCGGCGAGCGTGAACTCGCCGAGCGCCTGCGCACCGCCGAACAGCGGTTGTTCGAGACTGCGGCCGCGCGCGGCGAAGGCGCCACGGTGCTGCGCCCGACGCTGGTCTACGGTCGTGGCCGCGACAAGAACCTGAGCCGGATCGCGGCGATCGCGCGCCGCTTCGGGCGCATCGCGCTGCCGCGCGACGCCAACGGCCTGCGCCAACCCGTGCACGCGGACGATCTCGCGCGTGCCGCGTTCCTCGCGCACGACGCGCGCGCCGCGCACGGCCGCGCCTACGCGCTGCCCGGCGGCGAGACGCTGCCTTACCGCGAGATGGTGGCGCGCGTCTGCGCGGCGCTGGAACCGCCGGCGCGGCTGCACGAATTGCCGTCGCCGTTCTTCAACGCACTGCTGGCGGCGGCGCACGCGGCCGGCTTCGCACTGGATTTCAACGAAGCCGCCGTGCAGCGAATGCGCAACGATCTCGTGTTCGACGACGCCGAGGCGCGTCGCGATTTCGGCTACGCGCCGCGACGATTCCGCCCGACCGCGGCGATGTTCGCCGCGGCGGAGTGAGCGTTCTCCTGCGGAGGACGCGGGCGACTCACAGGTCGAAATCGCCGGGCGACGTCTTGACGTTGCGATCGAAGCGCAGGATCGAGACGAACACCGACGTGCCGTCGGTGAAGCGCATGTCCAGCCCGGTCGGATTGCCGTTCGTGAACCAGACGATGGCGTCGGCGACGCCGGTGCCGTACGTGTCGGGCGCGAGCTGCGCGCCATACACGCCGTCCTTGGGCGCGCCCGGCGGCAGATCGAACGCCTTGCCGAAACGGAAGAGTTCGCCGGCGGTGCCGAGCAGCCACACCGCGAGCGGATCGAGCGCGGCGTCCGCGCTGTCCTTGCCGCTCAGGCCGGTGGCCTTGTCGACCCAGCGCACGGTGCCGGCCTCGGCGACGGCGACGAACTCGTTCCATGCGCCGGGACGCAGGCGGAGGCGCAGGCGGTCGGGGCGTTCGAACAGCAGCTCGGCCGGATAGCGCTCCGGCGCGCCGCGCTTGCCGCTCTTGGCGGGTGCGGGATAGCGATCGACGCTGGCCTCGACGAGGCCGCTGTAGAGCGTCTTGTCGAGCGTGGCGAGATCGGCGGAGGCGGAGGCCGCGTGCGCGGCCGGCAGACCGCAGGCACCGAAGGCGAACGCCAGCGCGAAGGCGATGCGGAGGAAGGGACGCAGGGTCATGTCGAGGCTCCTGGAATCGGGGCGGGGGCGGCGCGTCACTGGCCGCAGCCGAGGGTGACGGTGGTGCGCAGCGAGGCGGGCGGCGTCATGCCCTGCAGCAGGCTGCACTGCGCGCCGGGATCCATCACCAGCGAACGCACGGCGTAGGTGCGGAGCGCGCCGACTTCCGCGGGCACGCCCGGTTCCGAGGTATCGAAGCACTGGCCGGGATCGAGGTCGCGTTCGAGCATGCTGCCCGGTGCGCCCGGCACGGTGATGCGGATCCGCGTCGTGCTGCTGTTGCAGATCGTGCGGATGCGCAGGTTCGACGACAGCTCCGGCGGGCCCGGGATCACGCCGTCCGCGTTCACCGGCTCGCTGCCGGCGCACATGCCGCCGTGTTCGATGGTCCGCGTCACCGTGCCGGTCAGGCGCTGTGCGGTGGCGGTGTTGTTCTCGAGGATGCGGCTGCGCAGGCCGGGCACGCCGCTCATCGACACGATCGGATAGGTCAGCCAGCGAGAGGCCGCGGTGAACGTCACGGCCGTGCTGTCCGTCGACGGCGTGAAGTCCACGTTGCCGGTGAAGCCGGTCGCCGTCTGCGGCGCGAAATCGGCGGGCGTGCTGGTCATGGTGATCGTCGGCGCGAAATCCGGGCAGCTGAAGCCCGGGCGCGACACGCAGGGCTGTTCCTGCGTGAGGTTGTAGCCGGCACTGACGGTGTCGCCCGGGCAGTACTGCGCCGGCGAGATGCGGCCGATGTTCTGGCCGGGCGGCGCATCCGCGTGTGGTATCGCGCAGCCGTTGGTGAGCAGGACGCCGGCGGCGAGCGCGGACAGCCCGCCGCGGACGAGGAGGCGGATCGGAAGCATGCGGGAGATCTCCGTTGAAGAAGCGGGGTGTTGCGGGATGGACGAAGTCAGCGAGCGATGCGGTCGCAGGCTGATGGCGGCCCGGTGCGGTTCACGGGCGCGTCGATGCGGCGAAGGTGCGTGCGATCCATGCAGGGCATCCTGGTCGGGGGCGTCGCGATGCGACTGCCCGCTGGCGGCGCGTCGGGCGCGCCGCCGTGAAACGGTGGAGAGCGTCAGGGCGCGGCGGTCAGCGGGCGCTGATCAGAGCACGTCGATCAGAGCGTGAAGTCACCGGGCTTCGTCGGCACATTCTGCTTGAACGACAGCACCGAGATGAACACGCGGCTGCGGTCGCTGAAGACGAATTCGAACCCGACGGGCTGGTCGTTGCCGAACCACGCCGTCGCGGCGATCACGCTCGTGCCGAAGCTGCGCGGCGCGAGGTTGACGCCGCGCACGGGGTTCTTCGTGCTCACCGCGACTTCCTTCGCCGGCGCGAAGCGCAGCAGCTCGCCGACGGTGCCGAGCAGCGCCTGCGCGGCGGGATCGACGACATCCACGGTCTTGCCCTGCCCGGACAGGCCGGTGCCGAGGTCGATCCAGCTGACCACGCCGCCGCTGGCGGCCGCGCGGTATTCGTTCTTCGCGCCGGGGCGCAGCACGAAGCGGAACTGGCCCGGTCGCGCGAACAGCAGCTGCGCCGGATACACCGTCGGTGCCGCGTACTGGCCCTTGGTGTTCGGCGGCGCGTACAGCGAGACGCGTGCGTCGAGATAACCGGTGGTGGTCGCCTTGTCGAGCGCGATCAGGTCGGCGGTGGCGGTGTTGACGGCCTCGACGCGCGTCGGGGCGACGAGCACGCACAGCGAAGCGGCGAGGGCGGTCGTGAGGAGCGGGCGGAAGAGCGTCATGGGCGTTCTCGAAGAAGGAGTCGAAAGAAGACCGGGGGCATGGGGGCGACGGGCATGGGGCGACGAATCGAGCCGCGGTCGCGCGGTTGCGTTCAACGGCACATCATCCGCGCGAGCGTGCGCAGCGACGGCGGCGGCACGTTCGGGCCGGTCGCGGTGCAGCGCGTGGCGGGATCGACGACGGCCGGGCGCACGTCGACCACGCGGGCATCGGCCGTGCTGGCCGGCACGCCGGGCATCGACCCCAGGCACGCGCCGGGCGACAGCGTCTGCGTGTACGTGCTGCCGTCGGGGCCGCCGGACAGGGTCACGACCACCGCGACCGCATTGATGTTGCACAGGTCGGTCAGGCGCAGGTTGGCCGAGACCTGCGGCAGGCCCGGCAGCGTCTGCGGACTGTTGACCGGCGTGGCGCCGGCGCACATGCCGTCGTGCGTCAGCTCCTGGTCGACGCCGGAGATCCGGGTCGCGACCCGGGTCTGGTCGAGGCTGTCGCGTTGCAGGAACACGCGGCCTTCGGGCCTGACCTCGGCGGTGGGGACCAGCACGCTGTCGCGATCCGGGTTGAACAGGACGCTGACGCTGGTCGATGCCGGCGCCGGGAACGAGACGCTGCCGACGAAGTTCGTGATCGACTGCGGCGCGAACGCCGTGGGCGTGCTGCTGATGGCCACGACCGGGAAGAAGCTCGCGCAGCTCGCGTCCGGCGGGCAGACATCGGTGCCCAGGAAATCGAACGACGCCGTGATCGTGTCGCTCGGGCAGTACTGCCGCGGCGCGATGGCGGTGTACGAGGGGCGCAGTGGCCCGCGGTCGATGATGCAGCCGGTCGCCACGATCGCACTGCATGCGGCGATGACGGTGCAGCGGAACGCGGTACGGTACGACGGACGCATGCGGAACTCCCTGGATGGACGGGGCGACGGCGACGCGGTGCGAAGGCGCGTGGCCTTCGCAACGCGCGTCCTCAGCGGCAGGCGATGCGCGCGACGGTGCGCAGCGCCGCCGGCGGGTTGTTCGGGCCCACGGCGCTGCAGCGGGCGGCGGGATCGGCGATCAGCGGACGCACCGACACCACCGTGGACATGTCGACGCCGGTCGGCACGCCCGGCATCGACGGATCGATGCACTCGCCGATCGACAGCGTCTGCGTGTAAACCGCGCCGGGCGCGCTGCCGCTGAGCGTGACTTCCATCGGCGCGCCGCTGCGGTTGCACAGGCCCACCAGGTGCGCGTTGGGCGAGATCCGCGGCGCGCCGGGCACGTTCGCCGGCGCATGGGTCGGCGTGTTGCCGGCACACAGGCCCTCGTGGGTCAGTTCGATCTCGAACGGGCCGGTGATGCGGCGCGCGGTCTTGTCGCCGTCGCGCACGTTCGTGCGTCCGACCGGCGTGCCCACGCTGCCGTCGGGGTTGCGGATCGGGATGTACACGGTGCCGCCGTCGTTGTTGATGTCGTAGTGCGCGCTGACGGTATCGCCGCTGGCCGGGAACGACACGCTGCCGCGATAGTCGCGGATGCTCGTGGTCGCGAACGAGCCGGTGGGGCTCGACAGCGTGAGCGTCGGGAAATACGCGGAGCAGGTGTCGCCTGCGGGACAGCTCAGTTCGCCGAGGTAGTCGAAGCCGGCGGTGAGCGTGTCGCCGCTGCAGTACTGCTCGGGCAGCAGGGTGTAGGGCGCGTTGATCGGGCGGCGATCGAGCTGGCAGCCGGTGGCCACCGCCGCGGCGCAGGCGGCGATCGTGCAGAAGCGGACCAGCTTGCGCGGGAAGAGACGGGACATGGCGGACTCCGGGCGTTCGTGGCCGATCCGTTCGGCGGGATGAAGGCGTCGTACCCCGGATTCACGTCATCGGCCGCGACGATCGGACAAGCGCCCGCGGATGTCCCCGGTCGCGGCGTTCAGTCGCGGCCCAGCGCCTTCGCCCGGGCGCGCAACGCGATCGCCATCACGCCGCCCAGCACCATCGCCCCGCCCAGCCACAGCCGCGGCCCCGGGCGATCGCCCCAGACCACGATCCCCAGCGCCACCGCGAACACCGGCACCAGCAGGAGGTAGGGCATCACCTGCGCCACCGGGTGCCGTTGCACCAGCCGGAAGAACAGCGTGTGCCCGACCAGCGACGCGACGATCGCCGAGTACGCGGCCGCGCTCCAGACGACCGGGCTCGCGGCGCGCAGCGCAGTGAAGCCGCCGGGCTCGATCGCCGCGCTGATCGCCAGCAGCGGCAGCACGCCGATCAGCGCGGTCCAGCCCTGCAGGCCGACCGCGTCGACGCCGGAGAGTCCGCGCATCAGCACCGTGCCCAGTGCGATCAGCAGCGCCGAGAACAGCATCATGCCGAGCGCCGCGGGATGGTCGAGCACCAGCGGATCGAAGCCCAGCACCAGCACGCCGGCGAAACTGACCGCGATCGCGGTGCCGGTGCGCCACGCGAAGCGTTCGCCGCGCAGCATCCACGCCAGCAGCACCGACATCGGGATGTAGCTCTGCAGCACGATCGCGGGCGAGGACACGTCGCCCGCGAGGCGCAGCGCCCACAGGCTGGTGCCGAAATGCAGCGCGCCGTTGAGCAGCGCCACCGCCACCAGCCGCGGCCACTGGTCGCGCGGCGGCGGCCGCACGAACGCGACCAGCATCGCCCCGAGCAGCGCCAGCCGCACCGCGCTGAACAGGAACGGCGGCACCTCGCGCAGCGCGAACGCGGAGGTGAGGAAGTTGCCCGCCCACGCGAGGCAGACGATCAGCGCCAGCGCGAAGTCGCGCGCGCCGAACGCAGGCATCGCGGTCGCGCGATCGCTCATGCGCGCGAGCCGCGCGCGCGAAGCCTGCGCATCAGTACTTCAGACCGAAGCGGCGCAGCACCTTCGCCAGCACCCATGCCGGACCGATCAGCAGGTACACCAGATCGGTCAGGAAGCTCGGCTTCTTGCCTTCCAGCTTGTGGCCGACGAACTGCGCGATCCACGCGACCACGAACACCGCGATCGCGACCTTCAGCAGCATCGACAGGCCGATGCGCTCCTGCAGGTAGCGGTCGATGCCGAGCATCACCACCAGCACCGCCAGCATGCCGAAGCCCAGCGTGCGCGAAGCGCGGTAGTAGAACATCCATGCCGCGAACGACGCGAACGCGGCCCACGCGCCGGCGCCGAACAGCGTGCCCGGCACCGGCACACACCACAGCAACGCGGTCACCGTCCACAGGATGGTCGGTACCGCGATGAAGTGGATCGTCTGGTTGGTCTCGTTCTGGTGGTCGTCCGAATACTTGGCGAACCAGACATCGATCGGGCGTTCGGCGGTGGCGGTCGTCATGGCGGACTCCGGCGGAAAGAGGGCGGGGCGCAATCAACGGAAATGCAGGTTGACCGCGAGGAAGAACAGGAACAGCCCGGTCGGGCCGTCGACGGCGTCGGGCAGGTCGAAGCGGAAGCTGCGCTTCCACAGCGTGAAGCCGGTGGTTTCGGCGAGCTTGCCGACCTGACGGCCACCGTCATCGAGCAGCGCGTAGCCCAGCGAGAACAGGCCGCTGCGCTTCTCGAAACGGAACGTCGTGCCGTGGACGTGCGCCACGTAGTCGCGCTTGCCGTGCACCTTGTCGGCGAAGGCGAGCGTCTCGCCGTTGCCGTCGACCAGCGAAAAGCGGAAGTCGCTGACGATCACGCCGTCGCGCGTGCGCTCGTAGTCGATACGGTACGTGTGGCTGTCGAAGTCGATGACGATCGGATCCTTCGGCAGCGTCTTCAGCCGCAGCTCGCCCTTCGCGGTGCCCGATGCGACGGACGCGGCGTAATGGAACTTCGAGAAGCCGGAGGTGATGAGCAGGGACGTGGCGGGCATGGCGGTCGTGGGTACGGGTCAGGGCGTCACAAGCGCGGCCCGGCGGCGTTCGCGCCACTGCCGCGCGCAGGCGTCGAATTTCGGCAGCAGGAAATCGGCGATCCACTGCACGTGTTCGGGCGTGTAGTAGCGCAGCCACACGTCGACGCAGCGCCACTGGTCGGCCGACCAGTCGTGTGCTTCCAGATCCTTCGGATACGGATCGAAGCCGGGGAACGCGACCGGCGGGTCCGGCGGCAGGCTCGCGCGCACGCGGCGGTTCGCATCGAGCACCGCCTGCACGTCGTCGTCCGACAGGAAGGCCATGTAGCGGCAGCGATCGTGGAGCGCGCCGGGAAGCGGCGACGGCGCGCCGGCGTCGTACTGGAACTCGATCGTGAGTTCGCTGCCGAAACCGTCCCACCAGCCGTACTTGTCGATCTGCACCCAGAACGACACGCTGTCGTCGCCATCGCTCAGCGACCATGCCGACGACGAGAGTTTCGAGCGCTTCCAGCCTGCGGCCTTCAGCGGTCCCGCCCACGCGTCGCGCAGGCGTGCATGCACCTCGCGCGACAGCAGCTTGGCAGGCGCCGGCTGCATTCAGTCGACGCTGATCCCCGCCAGCCGCTGCAACGCCTCGGCGTACTTCGCGCGGGTGCGGTCGATCACGTCCTGCGGCAGGCGCGGGCCGGGCGCGGTCTTGTTCCAGTCCAGCGTTTCCAGATAGTCGCGCACGAACTGCTTGTCGTAGCTCGGCGGGCTGATGCCGACCTCGTATTCGTCGGCGGGCCAGTAGCGCGACGAATCCGGCGTCAGCATCTCGTCCATCACGTACAGCCGACCGTCGGCGTCGGTGCCGAACTCGAACTTCGTGTCGGCCAGCAGGATGCCGCGCTGCGCGGCGTAGTCGGCGGCGTGGCGGTACAGGCGCAGCGTGGCGTCGCGCACCTGTTCGGCCAGCTCGGCGCCGACGGTGCGCACCATCGTGTCGAAATCGATGTTCTCGTCGTGGTCGCCGACGGCGGCCTTGGTCGACGGCGTGAAGATCGGCTCGGGCAACTGCTCGGCCTGACGCAGGCCGTTCGGCAACGTGATGCCGCTGACGCGCCCGGTGCGCTGGTAGTCCTTCCAGCCGCTGCCGATGAGATACCCGCGGGCGATGGCTTCGACCGGCACCGGCTTGAGCTTCTTCGTCACCACCGCGCGCTTCGCGTACAGCGCGGCGTCGACGCCGTCCGGCAGCACCGACGCCACGTCGATCCCGGTGAGATGGTTCGGCAGGATGTGCGCGGTCTGCGCGAACCAGAAATTGCTGATCTGGCAGAGCATCTCGCCCTTGCCGGGGATCGGGTCGGGCAGCACCACGTCGAACGCGCTGAGCCGGTCGGTCGCGACCATCAGCAGCAGCGGGCCCCGGTCGCGCGCCCCGGCGGGCAGCCGCTCCGGCGGCAGGTCGAACACGTCGCGGACCTTGCCGCGATGCCGCAGGGGCAGGCCGGGGAGATCGGAGTCGAGCAGGGTGGTCGCCACGCGCAGTCCGTCGGAAGCGTTCGGGCCGCCTAGTGTACGGCCCGCCGCGCCCGCGAGAAGACCGGCCGGGCCTGTAAACTGTGCCCCATGACGCGCTGGTACGGAAAAGTCCTCGGCCTCGCCGCCGGCTGGGTGCTGACGCGCCATCCGGACGGCATCCTGCTGGGCCTGCTGCTGGGCCACGCCTGGGACGCCGGCTGGTTCCGCCGCGCCCCCGCGCCCGTGCAGGACGGCCCCTACCGCGTCCTCGGCCTCGACCCCGATGCCACCGACGCCGAAGTCGAACAGGCCTACCGCCGCCTCATCGCCCAGTACCACCCCGACCGCCTCGTCGGCGTCGCCGAAGACCTCCGCCGCCAGGCCGAGGACAAGGCCGGCGAGATCAACGCCGCGTACGAGCGGATCAGGAAGCAGCGGAGACGATCCTGATGTGGAAATGGCTGCATCGAAAAGGCGTCTCGCAGGTGGCGAGCAGCAATAGCCGGACTTCGTCTCCGGATCTCCTGCCGGTAGAGATTTCCCGCAACGCCCGCAGCCTGATCGCAAAGGGGCAAGTCGCCAATGCCCTGGACGCGCTCGATGCAGGCTTGCAACGTTTCCCGGGCGAAGCGCTTCTCCACGCCGATCGCGGAACGCTATTGGGGATGATCGGACGGTTTGAGCCGGCGCTCGTCGATCTCGAGAAAGCGATCGCCGCGGGCTATGCCTATGCCGCCACGTGGGCGAGTCTGGCGACGGCCCAGTCGAATCTGGGCAGGTCCGACAAGGCCCTCGTAGCCTTCGCGAGAGCGATCGAACTCGATCCGGGATGTGCCTTCGCCTACTACAACCGCGCCCGGTTGCTGGCGGCGCAGGGTGACCGCGCCGCAGCTTCTGCAGATCTGGAAGCCTGTCTCGCCCTCGGTCCGGACCCCGCATTCAAGGCGGTGATCGAAGCCCGGATTGCCGAAATCCGCGAGTCGGGTTGATCCGGCAAACCTTCACACGTCTCCTTCCATCGTCCTCGTGCCGGGATCCCCCATGCGCCCCACCGTCATCGCCCCCTCCATCCTGTCCGCCAATTTCGCGAAGCTCGGGGAGGAGGTCGACGCCGTCCTCGCCGCGGGTGCGGACTGGGTGCATTTCGACGTGATGGACAACCATTACGTGCCCAACCTCACCATCGGGCCGCTGGTCTGCGAGGCGCTGCGCAAGCATGGCGTGACCGCGCCGATCGACGTGCACCTGATGGTCGAGCCGGTCGACCGCATCGTGCCGGACTTCGCGAAGGCGGGCGCGTCGCTGATCAGCTTCCATCCCGAGGCCAGCCGCCACGTGCACCGCACGATCCAGCTGATCAAGTCGCAGGGCTGCCAGGCGGGCCTCGTGCTGAACCCGGCGACGCCGGTCGAGGTGCTGGACTACGTGCTGGACGAACTCGACCTCGTGCTGCTGATGTCGGTGAACCCGGGCTTCGGCGGGCAGAGCTTCATTCCGTCGGCGCTCGACAAGCTGCGCGTCGTGCGCCAGCGCATCGACGCCGCGACCGCGCGTACCGGCAAGGCGATCCGGCTGGAAATCGACGGCGGCGTGAAGGTCGACAACATCGCCGAGATCGCGCGCGCCGGCGCCGACACCTTCGTCGCCGGCTCGGCGATCTTCGGCCAGCCCGATTACGCGAGCGTCGTGTCGGCGATGAAAGCGGCGGTGGCGGCGGTGCGTTGAACGATCCCTGTCATCCCGAGCGCAGCGAGGGACCTGCTTGATCCCGACTGCATCGAGAAGCAGGTCCCTCGCTGCGCTCGGGATGACAGCTTCTTTGGGCGCGCATGAGCCACGACGCCCCGCCCTTTGTAGGAGCGACGTGAGTCGCGACCCGATGGGCCCCGAGGTCGCGACTCACGTCGCTCCTACGAAAAGCAAACCCCAGACCCGCAGCCGCCGCCTGCGCAAGAAGCTCCACGTCGACGAATTCCGCGAGGACGGCTTCCACGTGCGATTCACGCTGCATGTTCTGTCCGCAGCGGAGGCCCGTCGCTTCTGGGACGACCTGCTCGCCGAGGCGATCGAGGCGCACGGCCTGACCTGGGGCGGCGGCGAGGACGGGTTCGTCATGCCGGCGCGTGGTTCGGCCACGGAGGCCGATCGCGAGGCGGTCCGCGCGTGGCTGGTGGCGCGTCCGGAAGCGGCGTCCGTGGACGTCGGCCCGCTGGTCGATGCGTGGCACGACGCCCCGCTTCTGTAGGAGCGCCGGAAGGCGCGACCTGATGCATCGCGGGGTCGCGCCTTCCGGCGCTCCTACAAAAGCATGAGGCGTGCCGGGCATCGGACAAAAAAAAGAGCGGCGCCTTGCGGCGCCGCCCGGAGAGATTGGAAGCAATCCCGCTTCCGTCCGTCGTCCCTGCGATGGCCTTCCATGGTCCGGGCGGGCGGTGACGGTTCCGTGACGGGGGCATGGCGTGTCGAAGTCAGGGCGCGGGTGCGGCAGGGCGCACAAGCCGTTAGCATGGGGACATGCAGACGATCCATGACATCCGGGCCCCGCGCCCGCAGCAGGCGGCCGCCATGGCCGTGCAGGGGCGATGGCGCGGCTGAGCCGCCTTTCCATCCCTCCCGCCTGTCCGCGCCCGCGTGCGCTCCCGAGGATTCCCGCGTGATCTCGTACGAACAATTCCAGCAGCATGCCGCCGACGGCCACACCCTCGTGCCCGTGGTGCGCGAAGTGCTGTCCGACCTCGACACCCCGCTGTCGGTCTATCTCAAGCTGGCCGACGGCCCGCACACCTACCTCTTCGAATCGGTCGAAGGCGGCGAACGCTTCGGCCGCTACTCGATCATCGGCCTGCCCGCGCACCGCGTGTACGCCTTCGCCGGGCACACGCTGTTCGTCACCGAGTTGGGCGAGTTGATTGAAAGCCGCACCGTCGACGACCCGCTGGCCGAGGTCGAACGCCTGCGCACTGCGCAGAAGATCCCGCGCCTGCCGGGCCTGCCGGGCTTCACCGGCGGCCTCGTCGGCTGGTTCGGCTTCGAGTGCATCCAGTACATCGAACCGCGCCTGCGCGGCAGCGACGGCCTGCACCGCGATTACCACGACGAACTGGGCACGCCCGACATCCTGCTGATGGACAGCCGCGACGTCGCGGTGTTCGACAACCTCAAGGGTCGGCTGTACCTCATCGTCCACGCCGACCCGCGCGAGTCGCAGGCGTGGGCGCGCGCCAACCGTCGCCTCGACGAACTGACCCATCGCCTGCGCCAGGGCGGCCCCGGCTATCCCGAGGCGCGCGACTCCGCCGGCCTCGTCGAAGAGGATTTCGTCTCCGGCTTCACCCGCGAGGGCTTCATCGCCGCGGTGCAGAAATCGAAGGAGTACATCCGCGCCGGCGACATCTTCCAGGTCGTGCTGAGCCAGCGCATGTCGGTACCGTTCAAGGCGCGCCCGGTCGACGTGTACCGCGCCCTGCGTGCGCTGAATCCCTCGCCGTACATGTATTTCCTCGACGTCGGCGGCACACAGGTGGTCGGCTCGTCGCCGGAAATCCTCGTGCGCTTGGAGGAGGGCACCGTCACCGTGCGCCCGATCGCCGGTACCCGCCCGCGCGGCCGCACGCACGAGGAAGACCTCGCGCTGGAAGCCGAACTGCTGGCCGACCCCAAGGAACGCGCCGAGCACCTGATGCTGATCGACCTCGGCCGCAACGACGTCGGCCGCGTCAGCGAACCGGGCACCGTGGACGTCGGCGAGCGCTTCGTGATCGAACGCTACAGCCACGTCATGCACATCGTCAGCGAAGTCACCGGCAAGCTGAAGGACGGCCTGAGCTACGCCGACGTGCTGCGCGCCACCTTCCCCGCCGGCACCGTCAGCGGCGCGCCCAAGATCCGCGCGCTGGAAGTGATCCGCGAACTCGAACCCGTGAAGCGCAACGTCTACGCCGGCAGCATCGGCTACATCAGCTGGCACGGCGACGCCGACACCGCCATCGCCATCCGCACCGCCGTCATCCAGGACGGCCGCCTCTACGTGCAGGCCGGCGCCGGCATCGTCTACGACTCCGACCCGCAGACCGAGTGGGAGGAGACGATGAACAAGGGCAGGGCGCTGTTCCGGGCGGTGGAGCAGGCGGCTAAGGGGTTGTAGGGGGGCGAACTTTATCTCGCGCCATTCGGTGGCTTGATGCTGGATCTCGCTTTTTGAGTTGCCCCTTAATTGGCGTCGACGCAGTCCTGGGCAAGGACCGCCGCGGCGACACCGCCACCGAGATCGAATTGATCCGTAGATTGAGGCGGAGAAGGGGGCGGGAATGTAGTGCCGTATCAGGCCATGCGCAACGCGGCGCAGTGAATCGGCTGCCTCCAGAAGTCGGCGCAGGATGGGCCGATCAGTGCATGACGCGGATGGAAGCTGTCAAATCTTACAGTCTGGGCCAAATCTCACATGCGCTTTACGATGTGAGTGGTGAGTACAGGCGTGACATGCAGTCCGCTGGTGCCATTGCCAAATGTCGATTGGTTGAAAGCCAAGTAAATTGATGGAATCTGCTTCGCACATTGCGGAAGATAAAGAGGAATAAGGGATATGCCTTTTGCAGCGTTTGATCAGTTGGAGCGAACATTGTCGCAATATAGAAAGCGCTTGTCTGGCGCGGATAGCGACATTCGAGAATTAATTGCTGCGGTAGATTTTCATGTTCGTATCGCTTATACGCTAGTTATTGCGGCAAGTGCTGCGGGCGACGGCACTTGCCTGCGAGCATCCTCCATGCCAGGTTTCGGCACAATGCTGGCTGTCCTGTCAGTGAAAAATGTTGGTGCGCTGAGTCGAGCAAATTCATTGCTAAGCCGAATTGCTCGACTTGCCGAAGGTGTGCGGATTGCGGTTGAGTCATTCAAGGTTCCGAAGCGATATGCGTCGTTTAAGACGATGAGGGACCAGCTTTCACACGGGCATCCGCTTCCTTCTGATGCGGATGTGGTGCAGGTTGCTTTATCTAATCTTTTAGTTTTAGAGCGCACTTTGACAGATAATCTTCGCGCACTTTTTTCGGATGTCTATGCGGTTAATGATGGTGGGCATTCTCATATCGAGTTGCTCGGCGAATGTTTGGATTTGATGTCGTTGTGGCGCCAGAGCAATGATGGTTCTGGGGTTGAAATCTATTCCCATTTTGCTAACGATGAAATCTGGTACATCACTCGTTCCGGCGATATCACAGCATCGGGTGACGTTAACGCCGTAAGTCGATTTATTGACGCGGTGTTGGTTGATCGAAAGAGTATTGGCAGTGAGATTGCTAGATTTGTTAAAGACCTTCTTGCCGACATCTCTGCATTCACCGAGGATTATTCACCGCCAAGCTATTTTTTTGGGGATGAAGAAGAGCTTGGGTATATTTTTGTGCCGTGGACTCGTTCCACAAGTGATGAAAATCAACCGCGAATCGACGCCTTTCGGATTGGGCCTGATGGGCGAAAGGAATGGAATGATAATTCATCGAAGTCATGGGTTGCTTATTCTGAGTTTCTTAAGGCTGTTGCTAATTGGCAAGTGCTGGCCCGTCGTATAGGTATAGGCCTGGAATCTTTTGCGGCTGAGAGGAATCAAGAGGAATTAACCCGGCTAGGTGGATCCAGTCTCAATGATGTTCGTGGGCCAGCAATTCTTCGAGAGAAAACAGACGATCTTAGTGGGCAAAAGCGCGACACTCTCTTTCCGCTTGAGAGCCGTGTAGACGAGTCATGCCAATTGGTTAAACCTTCGACGATTGTATTTTTTTTAGTAGGATAGGCTGGTCTTGGCAAGACGGATCTGATGCTGAGTCTTGCAAGAGAGCGCGCTGCAGAAATTGCATCGCGACCAAAATCAACTAAGCCGCTATATCTTTTCGTTTCATCTACTGGGCGGACACTAGCTAGTCTTGATGATGCGGTTAATAGTGCATTGAATATTACGAAACTTTTGTCAAGTCATAGTGCGCGTGCTTTATGCCGAAACGGTTTGCTCGTGGTTTTGGTTGATGGGTTCGACGAGCTTCTTGGGAGCAGTGGTTACGAGAATGCATTAGGTTCGCTTGAGCCTTGGTTTCGGGATCTGGCTGGACGAGGAGTCCTAGTTGCCTCTGCTCGCTCGTCTTACTATCTCACCCAATACCGCCGTTCGCTTGCGAATCATGCCAATCTCAATGTTGATCATACATTGGTTGAAGTCCAGCCGTGGTCTAGGGAGCAAGCTGCAATATATTTGAGGAATCGTGGCGTTCCTGAAGCGGCAATTTCTAAAATTAGTCAGCGAGACTGGGAAATTCTTGGGGTTCCTTTCTTTGCTAAGGCTTTTTCCGCTTGGTTTGAAAAATCCAATTTCGATCCTGATCTTCCTAAGATATTCGATATTGTTGTCGATCAGTATCTGGATCGAGAAGCATCCAAGCTGCGCGATCCCAACAGTGGCGAGCTTCTAAATCCGCTTGAGCTTAAGAGTCTTTTTGCTGAAGCGGCTGAGATCATGCAGTTGACTAAGAGTCGCGAGCTGGAGCAGGCGGATATGGTTCTTTGCGCTCAACAGGTCGTTGGTGAAGAAATGTTAGATAAAGTTCGCCCAGGATTGACGCGAAGACTCTCGTCGCTATGCGGGCTTGGCGTCAGCACGGACTTGTCCGGAAATAACCAGTTCTCATTTTCTCACGAAGTGCTTTTTGATTGCTTTCTGTCAGCATCGCTTCAGGGGCATCTTAACGGCGCTGTGGCATCGAATTACCGCTCTATTCTTGAGCAGAGCAATGTCAACCCTGTGGTATTTGAGTGGCTTCTGGATAAGCGAAGCGATGCGCTTGAAATCCTGCCTGCGGCAATTGACTTCGGCGGCCTTGGGAAAATTGGGGGGCAGGTTATAGCAGGAAATTTAGGGTCTCTTTGGTGTTCGTTGTTGAATAAGAGAGGCGGGGTGCCGCCGACGAGTAGGGTGGGTTGGCTTAGCTTGGATGAGGTTAGATTGTCTGGGAAGGGTTGGACCAAGATTGATTTCGATAGCTGTAGAATCGGCGCGCTTAATATTCCTGATAGCGGAGACTTCAAGATTAATTTGCGCAATTGCGAAATTGACTACCTCGATTGTGCATCGGAGCAACAATTGAGATCCTCGGCGGTCGGTCTCGAAAGCTGTAAGGTTCTTGAAGTGCGGGTTGCGGATAAATATGGAGATGACCCGGCGCGAGTGCGAGAGGTTCTACAGAGCGTTGGAGTTATAAATAAGGAAGAAACCGTACAGACCTCTCGCTTTGCGGACGCTGCCGAATTTTATTTGGACAAAATAGCAAGGCGGCCGGATATCCCGATTATCGTAACGAGAGACGGACACGAAGTTGATGTGGAGGAACAGCGGTTAACTTGGACGGCTCGTTTTGAGGAAGATTGCTGGCATGCATTCGTCGATGCACTGGTGGGCTGTGACCTGGCTCGATGGGATGCCATTACATCGTCGGGAAAAGCCAAGGTTAGGCTCGTACTTCACGTGTCTGCCGAAACAGTTCTCAATCGGCGGACCTCAAAAGAGGTTGAAAATTTTTGGGTAATGCTTCGTAAGCAGTAGGCTATGCCACGTATAGGTGGGTCAAAAGCCTGTTACTTTCACGTAACGGCACACTGGAGCTCGGCCTATATGGATCATCTTGCAAGGTGCGCCTCGGCGCACCTTGCGCGGGATGATGCAGCGCTCTGATGTGTTGGGTGATATGCCCACCGTTGTCGTCCCAGCATCGCACCGTGCTCGGCGCGTCAAGGTCGAGGTGAATTGCTGCGCAAACCTTGACGCGCCTGCGCGCGATGCGCCTCTGAATCGCCAACGGCGTCCACTCCTGGCGTCGGGCGAAACGGAGTGCCGTCATGTCCAAGCCCAAGTCGCCGCCTGCGTCCCGCGCCGCGCTGTCGAACGTCCTGCTGGTCGAAGTCCCGCCCCAGTTCATCGCCCTGTGCGAAGCCAGCGGCACCCGCCCGCAAGCCGCCCTGCGCGGCATGGCCGCGATGGTCTGCGGCCTGCGCTACGACGACGACAATCGGCTGGTGCCGCTGGAGGCAGACGCCGCATGAGCTTCGCCGGGCGCAGGCGTTGCCTGCGCCCGGATTCCGTAGGGTGGTGGTGAGCGCAGCGCCCCACACCATGCCGCACCGGCGAAGTCGTAGCCCGGGCAAGGCCAAAGGCCGCACCCGGGATTGCGGAAAGGTCTGCGTCGGTTCATCCCGGGTGCGCGCGTTGCGCTTACCCGGGCTATCTGGCCTCGAGTTCTGCCGATTCACCTTGCCGGCAGCGGCGAGCGCGGCCGGCACGCGGTCATCCCGGGAACTTCGGGAACTTCTCGTCCGGGTGCTTGGCCTTCCATTCGCGGTGGGAGGCCGTGCCTTCCCACGCGGTGAACGCGCGGGGCGGGCGGCCACGACCGGTCCAGGTTTCGCCCGTATGCGGCAGCCAATACTTGGGCGCGACTTCCGCTTTCGCCGGGGCCGCCTTCTTCGCGGCCGGTGCCTTCGGCGCGACGAGTGCGGCGATCTCGGCCTTCTGCTTGGCATCGAAGTGCGGTCCGAACTCGGTCAGCAATTCGATGACCTTGGAAAACGCGCCCCCTGTCTGTTCCTTCCGCAGATCCTCCTCTTGCTGTTCGAGCTGGCGCAGTTCTTCGGCGAGCTTGGCTTTGGCCGAGGCGATCGAATCGAGGGTGGGCTTCATGGTCGATACCGAGGTTGTGCAATCCCGCAGTATAGCCGCGGGGCTCCGCCGGCCGGCGTGCGGGGCGTCCCGGTGCGCTCCGCATGCCCGGGCCCCGGGCAGGGCCCGGCCCTTCGCCTGCGAGGGTCAGCCGCGCTTCGCCGCGTGCACCCCGTGCGGTATCGTCGCCGACGACCACGAGGCATCCCGGCCATGATCAAGACGAAACGATGCGCGTCGACGCTGGTGCTGGTGTCGCTGCTGGCCTGCCTGCCCGTCGGCGCGGCGCAGGCACTGTGCAGCGGGACCGATCCGCAGTTGCCGTGGTCCAGTCCGGATTACTACTCCGTCGCGAAAGAGCGTGCGCGCGCCCGGTACGTGGTGATCGCGCGCAGTGTTCGCGAGACGTGGCTGGGCGAGGATGGCCGGCCCAGGCCGCTCGCGCCGCCGTTCCAGGGCGGTGCGGCGACGCCCAACGGCTTCGATCCCTACGCGGGCGCGCTCTACCGCGTGAACGTGCTGCGCGTGTTCAAGGGCAAGCCGCCGGCCAGCCTCACCCTCTTCAGCGAGAACAGCACGGCACGCTTCCGGCTGGAGCCCGGGAAGGAGTACCTGCTGTTCGTGACGGAAGATCCCTTTGATCCGCCGATCGGTCGCCGCCTCACGATCGACACCTGCGGCAACTCCGCGCCGCGGGCGAAGGCGGCGGAGACCCTGCGGCGATTGCGCGGCCGCTGAACAGGGCCGGGCGAGCCGGCCTCCACCGTCAGCCGCGGATCGCCGCCTCGATCGTGGCGATGTCGATCTTGGTCATCGTCATCATCGCCGCGAACGCGCGCTGCGCGACGGCGGGATCGGGGCTGGCGATCGCGTCGCTCAGCACGCGCGGGGTGATCTGCCACGACAGGCCCCACCGGTCCTTGCACCAGCCGCAGGCGCTGGCCTGGCCGCCGTTGCCGATGATCGCGTCCCACAGCCGGTCGGTCTCCGCCTGGTCGTCGGTCGCGACCTGGAACGAGAACGCCTCGGTGTGCGGGAACACGGGGCCGCCGTTGAGCCCGAGGCAGGGAATGCCCAGCACCGTGAACTCGACGGTGAGCACGTCGCCGGCCTTGCCCGACGGGAAGTCACCGGGCGCATGGTGCACCGCGTCCACCGAACTGTCGGCGAAAGTCGCCGCGTAGAAGCGCGCCGCGTCGAGTGCGGTGCCGTCGTACCAGAGGCAGATGCGGTTCCTGGGGAGCATGGCGTGTTCCTGCGTGTGCGTGTGGCGACCATGATGATCGAAGTTCGGTGGATGAGCGCCAGCGCCGCCTGCGTCGTGCAGGATGTGCCGTCGACATGGGGCGGCGACACGGTCCCCGCATCTTCGCCGGCAACCCCGAACCCATCCTCGTCATCCCGGCGAACTCCAGGATCGCGATTTCGTGCCGTTGCGTCCTCCGGTCCGGTTCCGAAGCCGTCGCTTCGCCGCAGGCGGTGAGGGCGACGAAATCCATCGTCCACGATGATGCACCGCGATCCGGATTCCGGAGATCACGCGCGCGATGCGTGTCGCGCTTGCCGGTCAATGCATGTGCCCATGAGGGTGGGGGTGCGGCTGCGTCGGTGCCGGCGTGTCGGTGTCTGCGTGCGCGATCTTCGCCAGTTCGTCGCTGGCGGTCTGCCCGCTCCAATGCAAGATGTCGATGCGGACGCCAACACGGCTGTCGTCATTGGACGGGCGATCCGTCGCGAACAGGATCCGATGGTCCGCATCGGGGAACATTTCCGCGATCGCGTGTGTCGTCGACCCATGGCGCTGGAGTTCGCAGGCCACGCCCGCGGCGACATTCCGCAAGGCCGTGGCATCGAGTCCCAGTTGGGCCGCATAAGGCCTGAGCATGTACTCCGCCTCGAGCGCCACGCGATAGATCGGGTGGTTGGAATCCGGGGGCGTGCCGGCGGAAAGGTCGGGCGTGGCGAGGCACTGGCCGGGTGCCGTTCGCGCGCGCTTGGTGTCGACGGGGTCCGACGGACGTGCGCCGTCCGCTTTCGATTCCTCGGGTTCGCGCTTGCGTTTCCTCTCCTGCGTGTCCGTCACCGTCGCGATGTCCGGCGCAGGGCGGGATGCCGGCCTGCGGAACAGTTCGGTGTCCAGCTTCGATCGGTCGAGCCCGAGCGCGTGGAGGTCGATCACGATCTCCGGTGTTCCGCGCTTTCGATAGACAACGCGCGTCTTTTCGTCGCGCGAGAAATTGACGACCTTGTCCTTCCTGTCGATGACATCGAGCAGTCCCGATGCGTCGTGATGACGGTAGTCGAGTGTCCCCGATCGACCCAATCTCGCCTCGCTGCCGGGTTTGTCGTAGTAGAGCCGTTTCATGGCCTCGATGTTTTCCGCGTTCTGCTGCAGCGAGAAGACATCTTCGGTGTGCAGGACGGACTTCAGCTGGCAATACCTCCAACCTTCCGCCGTGTGCTCGTCCATGAAGTCGCTCATCCTGTGCGGGCAGCCGTCATGGAATTCCTCCAGCGCGACGAAAGACGTGCTCCTGGTCGCCCACGACATGTAGGCGTTGTAGCCCCCGAGATGCGCCTTGGCCTCGTCCGCGCGCCGTGCGTCGAGCATGTCCTGCAACGGCTGCGTGTAGTCGTGCGACGGGACCCCTTCGCTCTCGGCGACCTTGCGCACCTCATCGTCGAATTTCTCTGCGGCCGCGAGGATGTCGGGTCGTCGCAGGGCGTGGTCGGTCTCGTGTCCCAGCGCGAAGACCAGTTCGCCGACGGCGAGGCTGTCCGGCGTGGCCTGGCGGATCGTGTCCTCGTTCAGCAGGATCATGCCTGTCTTCGACGAATAGGCGTTGTTCTCCACGGCGTTCTCGTCGGACAGCGCGAATCCGGCGAGGTGTTTCCCGTGGACGGCGCGCTCCAGGTTCTCGCGCAACACCGGCGACGCATTGATGGCATCGCGCAAATTGCGCGCCCAGCCGGTGCCGTCGTCGTGGTCCTTCTCGAACGCGGTCAGCATCCGGTCCAGCGGTGGCTCGGGCATGTACATGGTCGAATCCTTCCGTGTGCGGGCGACGCATGGCGGGGGCCGCGCAGGCGACCCGGCGGTGCCGGGCCCGCGCCTTGCCGGGGCGAGTGTAGCGCTCGCATCGTGGCGACGGATCGCGTGCGTGCGGCCGCGGCCCCCGGCCCGGCGGGATGACCGCGGCTCGCCGTCATCGTGTACGGACGCGGAAACGAAAAACGCCCCGCATCGCTGCGGGGCGTTTCGTCTTGCAGCGGCATTCGCCCCAGGGCTTACATGCTCATGCTGCGGGGTGCCTGCTGC
Organism: Lysobacter sp. DMC104; assembly: GCF_056313665.1. Classification (NCBI taxonomy): domain Bacteria; kingdom Pseudomonadati; phylum Pseudomonadota; class Gammaproteobacteria; order Lysobacterales; family Lysobacteraceae; genus Lysobacter; species Lysobacter sp. DMC104. The sequence continues at coordinate 61,005 of NZ_JBQUZW010000008.1, forward strand.
TGCGTCTGGCCCTGCTGCGGGTCGGGCAGCATCATCGTCGCGAGCGACTGGTCGGCGGGCTGCTGCTTCGCCTGCTGCACGTTGATCGCGACGCGGTCGGCGGATTCGCTGGCGGGGTCGCCCTGGTAGGCGAAGACCTGGCCGTTCTTGCCGAGCAGCGCGCCGTCGATGCGTTCCATGCCGGAGGTCTGGGCCTGCAGGGCGGTGGCGGCGGCGACGTTGCGCAGTTCCTCGCCCTTGAGGCCGAGGCCGTCGACCTTCTTCAGCGCGTCCTCGGCCTGGCGGTACAGCGCCGGTTCCGGGGCGGGGGCGTCCACCGTCGGCTTCTTCGGGCTGCTGTCGGTGTAGTGCAGGCCCGTGTCCATCAGGTTCTTCTTCAGGTGCAGCTCGTTCAGGTCGAGCTTCACTTCCGGCGCGGTGGCCTTCGGGTCGTGCTTCTTGGCTTCGGCCAGTTCGCGCTTCTCGGCGTTGTCGATCACGCCGAGCGCCCATTCGCCGTAGTAGTTCGGGTAGTCCTGGTTGCCCTTGGTGCCGAGGCGCGCGGAGCTGGGCGGCTGGTCGAAGTAGTGCTTGCCCATCGCCTCGACGTTCTTGTCGGTGGACTTCAGGGTCATGTCCGCTTCGATGGTCAGGCCCGGCTTCATCGCGTAGGTGAAGTTCGGCGCCTTGCCGCCGCGCTCGATGAAGTCGCCCATGCGGCCCGGCTGGGCGTTGTACAGCTCCTTCAGCGTGGGCGCGGTGTCGTCGCCGGCGTCGTGCTTCTGCTTGGCGACCTGCGACACGATGGCGTTGTAGCCGCCGATGTGTGCGCCGGCCTCGTCCTTGCGGTAGCTGTCGATCAGGGTCTTCACCGAGCCGGTGTAGTCGTGCGGACCCGGGGTCTTCGCGATCTTGTCGACGTCCTTGACGTAGGCGTCGACCGCCTTGTCGCTGACGGTGCTGTTGAACGAGTGCTGGATCTCGTGGCCCATCACGAACACGAGTTCGGACGCGGCGGACTTGTCCGTGCCGGCCTTCTTCAGGTAACCCGGCGGCAGCTCGATCGTCTTGTTGTCGCTGTTGTACGTGCCGCCGGCATTGGCGCCGGCCGGCAGCATGTCGAACTTCTCGAGGTGGCCCTTCTGCACCGACTCGACGATGCGCGCCTTCAGGTCGGGCGAATTGTCGAGCAGCTGGCGCAGGTTCTTGCCGGGCGTCTCGGTGGCGGTGTCGTGGGCCTTCTCGAAGTCCGACAGCATCTTGTCGAGCTTCGTTTCGGCGGCTTTCCTGGCTTTCAGGACGTCTTCGGGAACGGCGGCCATGGCGGGATCCCTCAGGCGTTGATGATCAGGCGGGAGACGCAGGCGCGATCGGCCTTGTCGTCGTTCTCGCCGCGCACGTAGACCTGCACGGTCACGTCGTCGCGGGCGAAATCCCAGTGGAGGATGTTGCCGAGCTTGCCGTGGGCCGGTGTCGGGCGATAGCCGGCGGCCGACAGCGCGGCGGCGTAGTCGTCGAAGTCGACCGCGATCGGCGCCATGTCGGCGTTGGCATTGCTCTCGTCGTCGAACGAGAACATCAGCCGCGAGGGTCTGGCTTCACCGATCTGCGGCAGCGACACGAGGTTGTAGGCCCAGGCGTCGGTGAGCTGGCCGCCGGTGCCGTATTCGCGGGCGTCGTCGGGGTTGAACTCGATCTTCAGCCCGGTGAGCTGTTCGATGCGGGCGGGGGCGAGATCGTCCGGGCCGCGGACGTTCTCGACGAGGTGGAGCACGCGCCGGCCGATGTCCTCGGCGCTGCTGGGGGATGCGGACTGATCCATGCGAAAACCTGTGATGACGGAGGGTGGCGGTCCGTCGGGCGGACCGGGCGCACGTCGAGGGGACGGTCGTGCGGGCCCAGTATGGAACGCGAAGCCCGCCGCGGGCAGGCCAGCGGCGGGCTTCGGGCTGAGGTATCCCCACTTTTTGTCCCGGCAGATCATCGGGTCGGGTGAGTTCGACCCATCTTGTGTCATCCGAGCCGCAGGCGAGGGATCTGCTTTATCCCGCAGCCCCATTCCCCGTCATCCCGGCGGATGCCGGGATCCCGCTGTGAAGGTTCTGCCGTTGTTCTCCTGTTTCGCTCGCTGCCGCGAGCGAGTCACCTTTCTTTGCTTGTGCAAAGAAAGGGTGACCCAAAGAAAGCACACCCCGTCGGTCGCGCCCGACGCTGCGCGTCGGGTGCACGGTCTTCGCAGGGTTTTTCGACAGCACATCCATGTGCTGATCGAAAAACGCGCGGCATCCTGCCGCGCGCCCTTCGGGCCTGATCCGCGAAGCCCGTCGCGACCAGGGGCCCCGGAACGTCAAGACCAGAATCGGCTCACGGATGTCATCGGGACATGAATGTCCGAGGCTTCCGCAAAAACTTGTGGGGATGCCTCAGGCTTCGGGGCGCGGCTTCGCGGTGAGGCGGATCAGACGTGCTGCGGCTTGTGTCCCTGCGGCTCGGAGGGCGGCGGCAGCGATGCGGCGGGCTGGCCCACGGCGACCTGCGGCGGTGGTTCGACCGGCGTCAGCTTGCCGAGGCTCTGTCCCTCGGGCGTGCCGATCGCGGCGAGGCCTTCGACCCGCGCGCTCACCGAGACGTCGCCCGCGCCCTGGGTGGCGATCAGGCCCTTGCCGTCCAGGCTGTGCGAGACGCTGTCGATCTGGCGCAGGCCGTGTTCCTGCGCCGAGACCGCGAGCGCCGCGGCGAGGTTGCGGACTTCCTGCGGACTGCCGAGGTGGTCGCGGGCGTGCAGCTCCCCGACCTGGGTCAGCGCCTGCCGGAACAGCGGGTGGTCGTCGGCGCCAGGCACCAGCGAGACCGGTGCCGACGACGAGGACGCCACCGGCACCGAGGGCTCGACCAGCGGTTTGCCGACCACCAGCGGTCCGAGGTCGCTCAGGTCGAGTTGCACCACTTCGATCTCGCCCCTGGCCTGCAGGCGGCCGTTCTCGGGCAGGCCCAGCGCGGGATGCGCCTGCAGCCGGACCGGGTCGATGATGTAGTCGCGATTGACCATGCCCGACTCGGCGAAGGCGCGTTCGGTGTCCTTGACCAAGCCCGCGGCGAACTGGATCGAATCCTGCCGGTAGTTCATGTGCGGCGCGCCGAGCTGCGCCTTGTCGGCGTAGTAGCCCTTCATCGCCTCGATGTTCTCCGGCGAGTAGGGCATCAGCCCGTCCCGACCCAGCGTCAGTCCGTCCTTCAGCGCGTAGGTGGCGGGTACGCCGACCGAGGTCTTCGCGATGAAGTCGCCCATCCGCGCCGGGTGCGTTTCGTACAGCTCGCGCAGCAGGTGCTCGGGCTTCGGATGACGGTCGTTGATGACGTACGAGGCGATGGCGTTGAAGCCGCCGATGTGGGCGCGACCTTCCTCGGCGCGCGTGCGTTCGGCGAAGGCGTTGATGGCGTCGGTGTAGTCGCGTGGCCCCGGGCCGTCGCTGCGCGCGATGCGTTCGATCTCGGGCGCCAGCCGGGTCACGCCGTAGTTCACGCCCTTCATCGAACGCGCATGCTCGGTCTCGTGGCCGAGCATGAACATGGTTTCCATGTAGGTGTGGTCGTAACCGTCGAAGCGCGGCGCCACCCGGATCGAGCCGTCGCTGACCTGGTAGGACGCCGAGCCGGCGCCGTTGACGGCCCGGTCGCTGTAGCTGCGCAGATGGCCGTCGTGGATGGTTTCGAGCGTGCGCGCCTTGAGGTCCGGCGACAGCGACATGATCTGTTCGATGCCCTTGGCCATGTCCTTGTGGCCCCGCGTGTCGCCCTTGCGGTAATCGTCGAGCATCTGGTCGAAGCGTTTCTCGTCTTCGGAGCGACGATCGAAGAAATCCCTCACGCCCTTGAAGAACTCAGCCATGGCCCACCTCCGCCGTCGCGTCGGTCGTGACCACCAGCTGCGTCACCCGGAAACGGATCGGCATCGCCAGCGCGTCCTCGCGCTCGGTCTGCACGTCCACGGCCACGTCGCCGCGCACGAAGCGATGGCCGCAGGTTGCACCGCGGGGGCCGGGGATCGCGCTCTGCGCGTAGCCGCAGGTGCGCAGCTCGTTGGCGAAGCCGGAGAACTCCGGCGAGGCGGCCGGCAGCCGCGCATCGGCACGGCGGGCGATGTTGTCGACCGAGACCACCAGCCGTTTCGGCGGACCGCCGCGGCGATCGGGGATCGAGGCGAGGTTGCAGGCCCAGGTGTCGTCGAGCATCGCGCCGAAGCCGTAGCGATGCGGGTCTTCGGGGTCGCGGCCGATCGGCAGGCCGGTGAGGTATTCGACCTTGGCCGGCGAGAGGTCGTCCGGGCCATACAGGCCATCGATCAGGTGCACGAGGCGGGTGCCGAGGTCGCCGGCGCGGGCGAGCGCCTGGGCGGTCAGCGGGGCGGGTGTCGTCATGGCAGTGCGTTCCTTGGACTGCGGAATGGGGATGGTCCTTCACCGGGCAGGCGTGCGTCGCGGAGGCGCCGCCGCCGTGCCTGCATACGGAAAAAACGGTTACAGGCGGCCGCGGGAGGGGGCGTCGGCCCGGGCGCTGCGCTCGGAACAGCCGGCTCAGAACAGCCGGCTCAGAACAGCAGGTTCACCATCAGCACCACGACCACGGTGTAGATCAGGCTCAGCGGCCCGCCCACGCGCCACAGTTCCTTCGCCGAATAGCCGGCGGGACCGACGATCATCGACATCACCGGATTGGACGCGGTCATGAAGTTGTTCGACGCCGACAGCGCCACGATCAGCGCCGCGGAGGTCGGGTTGCCGCCGGCGGCCAGTGCGATGTTGATCGCCACCGGCACCATCACGATCGTCGCGCCGACGTGGCTGATCACCAGCGAGAACGCGGTCGTCAGCAGGCCCACCGCGATCTCCAGCAGCCACGTGGGCGTACCATCCGGCAGGCGGTCCAGCGTGTGCGCCGCCACCCACGCCGCGGCGCCGCTGGAGTCCATCGCCCAGCCCAGCGGAATCAGGCAGGCCATCAGGAACACCGTCTTCCAGTTGATGGCGGCGTAGGCCTCGTCCATCTTCAGCACGCCGGTGATCAGCATGCCGGCGACGCCGGTCATCAGCGCCACCGACGCCGGGATGCGCGAGGACAGCGCGATCGCCATGGTGATGCCGAAGATCGTCATCGCGATCTTGAACTTGTGCGGGCGCTGCTCGGCCTTCGGGTAGTCGGTGACCGGCACGAAATCGCGGCCGCCCGCGGACTGCGCGAGGTCGGTCCAGATGCTGTGCAGCACCAGCAGGTCGCCGGCGCGCAGCGGGATCTCGCGCACGTCCTCGCGCAGCACCTGCTTGTCGCGGTTGATCGCGAGCAGGCGCAGGTTGAGGCGCCGGCGCAGCTGCAACTGCGTGGCGGTCTTGCCGATCCAGGTGGACGTGGGCGGGATCACCGCCTCGGAGATGCCGGCGCGCGCCGGGTTGAACAGGTCGGCGAACTCGCGCAGCCGCCCGCTCATGCGCAGGAAGCGGTTCTGCGCGAAATCGACGATCGCCTGCCGCGGCCCCATCACGCCGAGCACGCTGCCCACCCAGATGCGCGCGTCGCCGGGCGGCGCCAGGCGCGATTCGTTGCCGGTCTTCAGCGCGAGGATCGTCGGCGCGTCGTGCAGGTCCTCGGTCTCGCGCAGCGACATGCCCACCAGCGGGCTGTCGGCGCCGACGGTCAGCTCGTACACCTCGCCGTCGATGCCGTAGGCGCTGGCGAAGTAGCTCTGCGTGAGCGCCGGGGTGACGCCGGAGTCGCTGTCGTCGTCGCGCAGCCGGCGCACGCCGGAGAAGTGGAAGTAGGCCAGTCCCGCGGTGAGCAGCGCGGCGCCGATCGGCAGCGGCGCGAACATCGGCAGCGGCTTCAGCGTCATCAGGCCGGACGGCAGGCTGTCGTTCGCGGTGCGCAGCAGGTCGTTGAGCAGGATCAGCGGCGAGTTGCCGACCATCGTCAGGCCGCCGCCCATCACGATCGCCGCGCCGATCGGCAGCAGCATGCGCGACAGCGGGATGCCGGTGCGCGAGGACAGCCGCGAGGCCACCGGCAGGTACAGCGCCATCACCGACGGGTTCTGCATCACCGACGAGTTGAGCCCGGCGATCGCGGAGGTGAACAGCAGCAGGCGCGTCTCCGCGCCGCGTGCGCGCCTCAGCAGCCAGCCGGCGAGGCGATTGAGCGCGCCCGTGCGGTCCAGGCCCGCGCCGAGGATCATCGTCGCGATCACGCTCATCACCGCGTTACTCGCGAAACCGTTGAACAGGTCGCCGGGTTCGACCAGCCCGGTCAGGCCCAGCAGCACCAGCACCACCAGTGCGACCACGTCCGCGCGCAGGCGCTCGAACAGGAACAGCACCATCGTCAGCACCGTCAGCCCGAGCACGAGCTGCATGTCGCTGGTGAGGGTGAGCTGGTTCTCCATCGTCAGTCGTGGACGTCCGGTGCGGGCAGGGGATCGTCGGTGCGCGTGTAGAGAAGGTCCCACACGCCGTGGCCCAGCTTCTGGCCGCGCGTCTCGAAATGCGTCTGCGGCCGCCATTCGGGCCGCGGCACCGCGCCGCGCGGGCCGGCGACGTTGCGCAGGCCGGGCACGACATCGAGCACGTCCCACATGTGCTCGGCGTAGGCTTCCCAGTCGGTGGCCAGGTGCAGCCGTCCGCCGATGCGCAGCTTGCGCACGAGCAGGGCGGCGAATGCAGGCTGCACGATGCGACGCTTGTTGTGGCGCTTCTTGTGCCACGGATCGGGGAAGTAGATGCGGATTTCGTCGAGCGCGCCGTCGGCGATCTCGTGCTCCAGCACTTCCACCGCGTCGTGGCGGTAGACGCGGACGTGGTCGCTGCCGTCGTCGTCCAGCCAGTTCAGCAGCCGGCCGACGCCGGGCGCATGCACTTCGATGCCGATGTAGTTCCGCGAGCGGTCCTGGGTCGCGGCGAAGCGCAGCGCTTCGCCGTTGCCGAAGCCGATTTCCACCACGACCGGCGCGGGCCGGGCGGCGAACAGCGCCGCAAGGTCGCGCGGCGTGCCTTCGTAATCCACGCCGAACCGCGGCCACAGCGTATCGAACGCGCGCTGCTGCGCTTCCGTGAAGCGTCCCTGCCGCAGCACGAAGCTGCGGATCTGGCGCTGGCCGGGCGTGATCGTGAACGGTTTGTGCAGGCCCTGCGCGTCGAGGTCGTCGTGTGGCCTGCCGTCGTCCGACATGCCGTCGTGCAGCGTGTCGTCTTCGGGCGCGTGGATCGTGTCGGTCATCCGATCAGCCCGTCGACCGGCGACGAGGCCGAGGCGAAGCGCTTGCGCGGGATGCGGCCCGACAGGAAGGCGTGGCGGCCGGCCTCGATCGCCAGCTTCATCGCCAGCGCCATGCGCACCGGATCCTTCGCGCCGGCGATGGCGGTGTTCATCAGCACACCGTCGCAGCCCAGCTCCATCGCGATCGCGGCGTCGGACGCGGTGCCGACACCGGCGTCGACCAGGATCGGCACCTTCGCGCTTTCGATGATTTCCAGCAGGTTCCAGCGGTTCTGGATACCGAGGCCCGAGCCGATCGGCGCGGCCAGCGGCATCACCGCGCAGCAGCCGATCTCTTCGAGGCGCCTGGCGAGGATCGGGTCGTCGCTGGTGTAGACCATCACGTCGAAGCCGTCGGCGACGAGCTGCTCGGCGGCCTTCAGCGTCTGCACCACGTCGGGGAACAGCGTGCGCTGGTCGCCCAGCACTTCGAGCTTCACCAGCTTGTGGCCGTCGAGCAGCTCGCGCGCGAGGCGGCAGGTGCGCACGGCGTCCTCGGCGGTGTAGCAGCCGGCGGTGTTGGGCAGGATGGTGTAGCGGTCCGGCGGCAGCACGTCGAGCAGGTTGGGCTCGCCGGGGGTCTGGCCGATGTTCGTGCGGCGGATCGCGACGGTGACGATCTCGGCGCCGGCGGCGTCGGTGGCGCGGCGGGTCTCGTCGAGATCCCTGAACTTGCCGGTGCCGGTGAGCAGGCGCGAGCGGTACGTCGTGCCGGCGATGACGAGCGGGTCGTCGTAGGGGGTAAGCGCGGTCATCGCGGGATTATCGCCCATCGTCGCGGCGATGGGGGCGGCACGACGCCCGTGGATCGCGCGTCGCCGGGATCAGCCGCCGCCGAGGGCGTGGACGATCTCGACCACGTCGCCGTCGGCGAGGACGTGCTCGGGATGGCGGCCGCGGGGGACGATGTCGCCGTTGACCTCCACCGCGATCCGACGTCCGGCCAGGCCTTGGGCGACCAGCAAGTCGGCCAGGGTGCAGGGGGCGGGGAGGGCGAGAGGGGTGCCGTTGAGCCGGATGTCCATGGGCCGGATTGTCGCCCGCGACCGCCCGCCTGCCCAGTCGTCCGGGGCCCTTGTCACACTTGAGTCACACAAGCCTTCGTGAAACGATGCGGCCACCATCCGGCAGCGTATCCCCACAAACGCCGGAGCCCTGCGACACGCTTTTTTCTTTTTTCCATCAGTTCGGGAGTGGGATCCATGTCGTCCAACCGTCGGGCCATCCGGCCCATCCGCAATGCCCTGTCGATCGCGGTCCTGACCGCGAGTGCCGCACTGGCCCTGCCGGCCTCCGCCGCCGGTCCGTACAGCCAGACCGTCTTTTTCGGCGACAGCCTGACGGACAGCGGTTTCTTCCGTCCGCTGCTGCCGGCCAGCGTCCGCGCCGTCACCGGCCAGTTCACCACCAACCCGGGCTTCGTCTGGTCGCAGTACCTCGCCGATTTCTACGGTACCGGCGCCGCGCCCAACGGCAACGGCCAGACCGGCACCAACTACGCCGCCGGCGGCGCCCGCGTCGGCGTGAACAGCACCGGTGCGCTCGGCCCGATCCCGTCGCTGGCCACCCAGGTCAACAACTACCTGACCGCCAACGGCGGCCGCGCCGACAGCCGTGCGCTGTACACCGTGTGGGGCGGTGCCAACGACCTGTTCGCCATCACCAGCGGCGGCGCCGATCCGACCACCACGATCGCGAATGCCGTCACCTCGCAGATCGGCATCGTCGGCACGCTGCAGAACGCCGGCGCCCGCTACATCCTGGTGCCCACCATCCCGGATCTCGGCGTGACCCCGGGCTTCCGCGCCCAGGGCGCCGCCGCCCAGGCGTCCGGCACCGCGCTGACCCAGAGCTACAACAGCGCGCTGTTCAATGGCCTGGCCAGCAACAACCTGCACGTGATCCCGATCGACACCTTCACGCTGATCCGCGAGATCACCGCGAATCCGTCGGCCTACGGCTTCGGCAACATCACCGGTACCGCGTGCCAGCCGCAGATCACCGCCAACTCGCTGACCTGCAATCCGACCAGTCTGGTCTCGCCCGACGCGCCGAACACCTACCTGTTCGCCGATGGCGTGCACCCGACCAGCCGCGCGCACCAGATGCTCGCCGAGTACACGATCTCGGTGCTCGAAGCGCCGCGCCTGATCGGCCTGCTGCCGCACACCGAGGGCGTGATCGGCCGCGCCCGTGCCGATCGCGTCTCCGGCCACCTGGCCGGCAAGCCCGACGGCGACGGCATGCGCTGGTGGATCGACACCCGCGGCGACTTCCAGCGCTACGAAGACGGCAAGCTCTACGACGGCATGGGCCCGACCCTCACCGGCGGCATCGACTGGGCGCGCGGCAACGTCGTGTACGGCGCCTTCGCCGGCCTCGGCCGCAACGACCTCGACTTCGGCCACCGCAACGGCGGCTTCGACCAGACCGAAGCCACCCTCGGCGGCTTCGGCGCCTGGTACGGCGACGGTTTCTGGGCCAGCGGCCAGCTCAGCTACACCCAGGTCAGCTACGACGTGAACCGCACGGTGTGGATCGGACCGGTCAAGCGCACCCACACCGGTTCGCCCGACGGCACCAACCTCACCCTCGGCCTGAACGCCGGCTACGAGTTCAAGGGTGAGAAGCTGAGCCACGGCCCGGTGCTCAGCGTCCTGTCGCAGAACATCGACGTCGACGGCTACGCCGAAAGCCAGCCGGCCGAATCGACCTCGCTGGCCTTCCTCGACCAGAGCTACGACTCGCTGATCACCAGCCTCGGTTGGCAGGCCAGCTACCGCATCGACGACCACCTCGTGCCCTACGCCCGCCTCACCTGGGACAAGCAGCACGAAGACGACGCGCGCGACGTCAAGGCCCGCTCGCAGAGCATCGCCGGCAGCCTGCCGTACTCGGTGCCCGGCGTGCAGTTCGACGACAGCTACATGACCCTGCAGATGGGCGCCCGCACCGAACTGTTCGGCCTCGACGCCAACATCGGCGCCAGCGTCACCACCGAACAGGGCGTCGGCCACGACGCCAGCGTCTTCGCCACCGTCGGCAAGTCGTTCTGATCCACCGCACGTCCCTGCGACGCGGCCCGCCGGTTGCGGGTCGCGTCGGAGGCGCTACACTGAAGCCCTCCGCGGGTGTAGTTCAATGGTAGAACTGCAGCTTCCCAAGCTGCTAGCGTGGGTTCGATTCCCATCACCCGCTCCAGATTTTCCGCAACGGCGACCTCCCCGGAGGTCGCCGTTGTCGTTTGGGGTCTGGAGGATCGGTGCCGGCGATCGGCAACCGATGGCGATCACCAGCCGTCGGGCCAAGGCTGGCCGGTCGCTGCAGCGAAGCCGGCGTTGCGCGTGCGTGCCTGGTCGCGCAGGCGTTCGCGGAGGGCGTCGGGGATTGCGACCGGCGCCTTGCCGGCATGCAGGCGCGAGGCGTCAGGGTTCAGTTTGCGGCGCAGGTGCTCGGGCAGGTCGCGCAGTTGCTTCATCGCGGTCATGCGCACGGCGTCCCGGGCCTGACGCGGGTCGAAGCTCACGGGGGCATCGGGATCAATGTCCAGCCATGTGCACAGATCACGGAAGCCGGCTTCCGGCGCGGGATAGAAAGCGTCGAACAGCAGGACACGCATGCGATCGCCCGGGAAATGCGCGCGCCAGCGCGCCAGCGGCGTGGCGATGTCCAGCAGGTGCAGGTAGTGCAGGCCGAACGGGAAGTAGCTCGTGTCGAAACGGGCCTGCTGCGTGCGGAACAGCGCCGATGCGGGATCCGCATCGTTTTCGTTGCCGGTGCGCAGGTACAACTCGTACAGGCTGATGGCCATGTCCGCGGGATTGCGCAGCAGCAGCACGATGCGCGCATCCGGATGCGCCTGCGCGATCCGTGCAGGCGCCTCGCGGCTGTAGAAGTACCAGACCGAAGCTTCGGCGCGGTAGCGCTGGTCGCCCGCCGCGGCGAACAGGCGCGCGTAGTCGTCGGGATCGGTCACCGTGTGCGGTTGCGCGGGCAGGTCCGGCGCGTGGAAATGCGGCTCCTTCAGCACCGAGGCATAGACGTCGGGATGCTGCTTCAATGCGGCGAACAGCGAGGTGGTGCCGCAGCGAGGTGCGCCGATGACGAAGAGGTTCGGCGCCTTCACCACGGGAACGGCGCCTTGTCCTTGTAGAACTGTCCGGTCTCGCCGCCGCCGTCCAGTGCCAGCCACAGGATCGTGTCGGCGCCTTCCTCGGGTGTGCGCGGCGCGGCGATGCCGCCGAGCTTGGTGCGCACCCAGCCGGGCGTCATGCAGTTGACGCGGATGCCGCTGTCGGCGAGTTCCAGCGCCATCGCCTGCGTCAGCACGTTCAGCGCCGACTTCGAGCTGCGATAGCCCAGGTTGTTGCCTTCGATGCGCGTGGAACTGCCGTGCCCGCTGGAGACATTGATGATGTGCGCCTGCGGACGGCCGCGCATCAGCGGCACCGCGAGCTGGCTGAGGCGCCATGGGCCGAAGAAATTCACGTCGAAGGTCGCGCGCGCCTGCGCCAGGCTTTCCTCGCTGGGCTTGTCGCGCACGCCGACGGAGACACCGGCGTTGTTGACGAGAAGGTCGAGGTGGCCGTGCGCCGCGGCGATGGTGTCGATCGCCGCGGTCATCGAGGCTTCGGAACACACGTCAAGCCGGATCGGCGTGACGTTGGCGAGTTGCCGGCGTTCGATCGCCGCGCGGCCTTCGTCGAGGTCGCGGCAACCCATGTAGACGTGAACGCCGCGGCGCGCGAAGCCTTCGCAGACGGCCAGGCCGATGCCGCGATTGCCGCCGGTGACGAGGGCGACGCACGTGTCGTCGTTGGTGCCGTTCATGCCGTCTCCGTCCGGTATTCGGGAAAGCGATTGAAGAGGAAGGCTTCCTTGCGCAGGACGAACGCGCGCAGGGCGTCGTCGAAATAGGCGTCCGCATCCGTGCGGACACGCGCCTCGTGCGCCTGGTCGGGCAGGACGCGCGCATGCGTGCGAACTCGCTGCACGTGCGTCGCCGCCACGCCGAAGCGTTCGAGACAATCGGCGAGGTCGTCGTTGAGCGTCTCGGTGCGCAGGAACTCGACCGGATATTCGTGCGCATCGAGTCGGCCGCGTGCCAGATCCTGCTCGGTCAGGTCGGCGAAGGCCTCGCGGGACTCCCGGCAGAAGAAGCGGATGAACTGCTCGGTGTGCCAGCCGGGCGCCAGTGCCGGCGGCAGGTGCCGGGCTTCGTAGCCCGTGGCGACGCCGCGATGGACGTTCACGAAGAAGCGATTCGCGATCGCCACGAAATCCACGAAAGCGACGTCGGGATACGCGGGGAATGCCTCGCGGATGACCGCCGCGTCGCAATACTCCTGCGGCTGCGTGCGCCACCAGCCGTAGTGATACTGCGACACGTAGCGATCGAACGGCGAGCGCATCACCGACAGGATCGGCTTGCCGCAGTCCGCTTCCGGGATCTCGTCGCAGGTGGCGTGCTTGCGGCCCGTTTCCACCGCCGTGTCGCCGTAGACCTGGCGCAGCATTTCGGTGATGAAGGTCCCGCCCGTCTTCGGCATGTGGATGAAGACGAAATCCGGTGTGATCAGCATGCGGTCAGGCCCTGAGCGGCCTCGCGTCGCCGGTGAGCACGCGCCGCAGGCCCGCGCCGAGATAGCGCCCGCTGTAGTCGCCGTACAGCACGCCTTCGTCGGTGAGACGCAGGCGGCCGTCGTCGACCGTGACCAGACCTTCGCGCACCAGGTGCGCGATGTCCTCGGCGAGCACGTGGTCGAGGCGCAGGCCGTGCCGGCGACGATAGTCGTCGAGGTCGATCACGGTCGTCTTCAGGCCCATCACCAGGTCGCGCATCATGTGGTCAGCGCTGCTGAGTTCGAGCACGCGCTGGGTCGGGATGCGACCGCTTTCGACGCGTTCGAGGTAGGCGTCGATCTCGCTGACGTTCTGCCGCGAATGCCCGGCGACGGTGCCGAAGGCCGATGCGCCGAACCCGTACAGGTCCTCGCCGCGCCAGCGACTGATGATGTGGTGCTGCGGATACTTGCCTTCGCGCGTGAAGGTGAAATAGGTCGACGGCAGGTAGCCGTGTTCGCGCAGCCGCGACAGGCCCCAGCGCGCGAACGCCATCTCCTGGTCCTCGGTCGGCAGCGACAGCGTGCCCTGGCGGATGTCGCTCATGTAGTGCGCGTTGGAGTACAGCTCCATCTTGTAGACGGTGACCGCATGCACCCCGAGCGAGATCGCGCGGTTGATCGAATGCTGCCAGCTTTCCATCGTCTCGCCTTCGAGACCGGACAGCAGATCGATGTTGACGACGGCGCCGGTCTGCAGCGCGCGCTCGATTGCGCGGGAATTCTTTTCGTCGGTGTCGTGGCGGCCGGTCAGCGCGACGACGCGATCGTCGAACGACTGGATGCCGAAACTGATGCGGTTGACGCCCAGATTCGCGAGGCCGTCGATCATGCGGTTGTTGAGCGTGACCGGCTCGATCTCGAAGACGAACTCCGGGTCGTCGAGGCGGAAGCACTGTTCGATGGTCCGCTTGATCCGCGCCAGCTGGTCCGGCTGGATCACGCTGGGCGTGCCGCCGCCGAAGTAGATCGAGCGCACCTTGCGCCCGCGCAGGCGATGCGCGTCCGCGACCAGTTCGATCTCGCGGCACAGCGCGTCGACGTAGCGCTCGCGCGTCGCGTGCGAGGATTCGGACAGCACCTCGATCTTGTAGAAGCAGTAGCGGCAGCGCTGCAGGCAGTACGGGATGTGGAAGTACAGGTGCAGCGGCTTTTCGGAAACGAGGTCGATCTCGCTCGCGGATTTCCAGTAACGCTGCGGCGGCCAGGCCACGACGAAGCCGTTGCGGTTGGGCGCCTCGCCGCGGTAATCCGCCGGCGCTTCGGCCTGCGGTGGCGCGGTATCGCCGACGAGCGCGATCTTCAGCGGTTCCATCACGCATCGACCTCGCAGGCGCGGTCGGCCATCCGCTTCAGCACGAGGTCGGCGACGCTGTCGAGCGAGCGGAACGTCGCCGATTCCAGGTCCTCGTCGAGGATGCGGATCGGGAAACGGCGTTCGAGGTGGTTGATGAACTCGGCCATGCTGATCGAATCGAGCGCGAGCCCGTCCTCCAGGAACGAGGCCGCATCGTCGATCTGGTCGCGGTCGATGTTGAGATCGAGGTCCTCGGCGATGATCTGCTTCAGGAGGTCGATGACGCGGGCTTTATCCATGGCGGTGGTCCTTCGTGATGGTGTTCCGGTCGGGCTTGCCGCTGCCCAGTCGCGGGAGTTCGGCGACGAGCACGTAGCGATCCGGTCGTGCGAAGACCGGCAGCGTGTCCGCCGCGTGTTGCTTGAGTCGATCGAGGGTCAGGTCCGGCGATGACGGCTGGACCGCGACGGCGATGGCCTTGCCGGCGATGGTGTCTTCATCGAGCACGATCGCGACGGCGAGTTCGACGTCGGGCCACGCCATGATCGTGCGTTCGAGGTCGGCCAGCACCAGCAGCTTGCCCGCGCGATTGAGGCTGAGGTCCGCGCGCCCGCGGATCCCGAAGCGGCCGTCATCGTGGAAGACCGCGATGTCGCGCGTGTCCCATTCGCGCGGCACGGCCCGGCACGCGTCCTCGTGGACGATGTGCGTCGCGGCATGCGGGTGGACGACGACGAGCGTGCTCTGCTCGACATCGGCCTCGGCCGGGAACACGCGCACGCCGTCGAGCGCACGCAGTGCCTGCGGCCGGTTGGCCTCGGAAATGGCGATCACGCCGAGTTCCGAGCTGCCGTAGAGATCGAAGACGCGGCCGAAGAGTCGTTGCGCGTGGGCGTGCAGCGATGGCGGGATGCCGTCGCCCGCGAGCACCAGGCCGCGGCAACCGGGCACGGGCGTGTGCTTGCGCTGCACCAGCGTGCGCAGCAGGTGCGGCGTCGAGAAGACCCAGGTCGGCATCGCGGCGCGCAGGGCGTCGTTGAAGCCGAGCAGATTGGCCTTCGGCAGCAGATGCACGTCCGCACCGGCCAGCAGCGCGGGGATCAGTGCGGCACCGAGACCGTACATGTGGTGCAGCGGGACGGTGACCAGCACGCGGTCGTCCGCGGCCAGCTCGAGGCGCTGCAGCGCCAGCGCCGCGGTCGCGAGCAGGTCGCGGTGCGCATGGCGGATCAGCTTCGGCGTGCCCAGCGTGCCGGAAGACAGCACCACCAGCCCGTCGGGCCAGCCGATCGACACCGTGGAGGACGGTGCGACGTCGTGTGCATCGCCTGCCGCGCCGATCACCGCATCGCACGGCGCCGGGGGCATCGCATCGGCGGCGCAGAGCAGCGCCGGGCGGTGATCGACGATGGCCGCGAGCAACAGCGACAGCATGTCGACATCGCCGATCCCGCGCAGTGCGGGCAGCCTGTGCGCGGGATGCGCCTGCCAGCGTGCGCGCCCGCGTGCGAGCAGCGTCTTCAGCGGAACGCTTTCGCCGCCGAGATGCACCACGCTGTCGCTGGCGGCGAGGACGGCCGTCCAGTCGTCGCCGGTATCCGCCACGCATTCGACCTCGCTCACCGCGTTCACCGCGCCCGCTCCAGCGATTCGTCGTTGAGGATCTCGCGGATCTCTCCGCAATGCACCCCGTTGAACGTCAGCTCGAAGTAGCGCGAGATCGCCCAGTCGGAAGTCGTCTGCAGGCCGGGCGGCGCCGGCACCCGCAGCGTTTCGATGTCGCGCTTCTCGAGGAGTCCGAGGTTGTCCGGGTCAAGCAGCTTGCCGATGCCTTCGGTGCGTTCGATGAGGCGTTGGCGTTGGCCTGCATCGAGCCGGGACAGCGAGATCGAGGATTCCGCCACCAGGATGATGTTGCGGACATGGCGCACGTACAGGCGCGAATGGCGGCGCAGGATCTCGCCCCGTTCGGGATGCGACTCGATCGATTGGTGCACGACTTCGACTTCGACCGGATGGCCGGAGACGGTTTGCAGGAAGAACGTCGTGGAGCCCTGCAGCGCCAGGTATTCGGCGAGCCGTCCCGAAGGCGCGACTTCGATCGATCCCGTGCGGGAGTCCGGAGAAGCGGTGTCCATGCCCGGAAGCATGGGCCGGAGAGCCAGGGGATCAGCGTTCATGAACGTCCGTGCAGAAAAACGATTCCATTGACCGACGCTGCGGTCGCTGCATGTGCGGATTCAGCGCGACGCGTGCGTGCGAAGACCGACATGCCAATGCATGCACTCCCGTTGCCGGGGAGGCATGGGCCGACTATAGGCGCAGCCGAAGGCGGAACACAACATGACGATCGACCTGTCGTGGTCCCGGATCCGGGCCTGCTTCACGGAGCGCAGCCGTTCCGTGCGGCGCTTCGCGACTCAGCAAGCCTGCCCCCGCATCGTCTCGTCGCACGAGAACCGTGGTGCGATCGATTGCCTGGCGGGTCGATTCCGATGCCGGGCATCATCGCGTCCGTTCGGCGAGCGCGGTTGTCATCGATGCCACGTACACCCAGGCGCTCTGGCGGCAGCGCTTGGCGTTGGGGTCGTAGCCGCCGATGTAGAGCCTGTCCGCCGCGAACGGCGACACGGCGAACGTGCGCGCGGCGACGAGTTCCGGCGCGGGAGGCGCATCGGGATCCTCGACGCGACCGAGCGTGTAGCGCGTGCCGTCGGGATCGCGGATCAGATACCACGCGTCGCGCACCCACCCGTCCGCCGGGTGCCTGTCGAGCTGTGTGCTGTAGGTGGCACCGAGTCCGCACAGCAGTCGCGCCTCGCCGCTGCGCGGATCGACCACCGGCAGGAAGTCGTCGTAGGCCGCGACGGCGTAGGTCGGGCGTTCGCCCCAGTGCCGGCCCAGGAAGTCGATCACGTCCAGTTCGAGCGTTTCGCGGAAATCGTCCTGCGGATCGATGCGCACCACGCGACAGAGGTCGCCTTCCAGCGCCGCCAGCAGCACCTCGCCCGGGCCGTCCGGATTCGGCACGGTGGTGAGGCCGCGGAATCCGCTGCTCGGGACGACCAGCGGATGCGGGATCGTGTAGACCTTTTCCCAGCGTGGCGCCGGGCCGTCGATGCGCCGGTAGATGTCCGGCTTGATGCTGACGTACAGCTGCCCGTTGCATTCGGTGAAGGACATCGGACGGCGCGTGTAGCCGGATAGCTCGGCTTCGGTGTCCCAGCGGATCCTGCCCGGCACGTCGGCGTCATGGACGCCGCTGAAGATGCCGGTGGGCGCGGTGCCGGCGAACACGCGCTCCTGGCCGGTCACGCAGTCGCGATGGACGAAGAAATTGCGCGTGCTGGCCACGCCGGGGCCGCTGCCGAGGTGTGTGCGCGTCCACGTGCCGTGCTCGTCGTCGAAGCTGTCGATGTAGACCAGTCCGCGGCTGTCCGACGGCGCGGCGAGCAGCACGGACACGGGCGCATCGAGTGCGCGTCCGTCGCCGTCGCGGGTGAACGTCACCGAGTCGAGCGTCGCGCGCCAGTGCGCGCGCTCGAAGGCGTGGACCTGCCGCCATTCGCCGTCGTCGCGATCCAGCATTGTGATCTGTGCGCCGTTCTGCGGATCGTCCGGGCGATAGTCGTTGAGCTTGTACGAGAGCGAAGCGAACAACCGTCCGCGATGCGGCACCAGATGCAGCACCTCGGTGCCGCCGAGCAGGTGGCCATCCGCGTCGTGCTGGCCGGCCTGGAAAACGCGACGGAACGGGGGCGCCGTGGCGGAAGTCGATGGGGCCATGCCGATGTCCGGTTTGAAGAAGACGTCCAGCGTCGCGAAGGAGGCCGGCTCGCGCGCGCAGGCGTAGAGCCGTCGGCGGAATTCGGCCCGCTGCGCGGCGTCGATGTGGAGGTGGTTGGGGATCCAGCGGTGGATGCGCTCGCCCATGCCCTGGATGTCGCGATCCGCGCGCCGTGCGAGGTGCACGCGCACGCCGTCGGTGGCGGCGTAGCCGCGGCACAGGAACTGGAGGATGCGGAACGTGGTGCGGTAGCTGGTGTCCAGCACGCGCGGATGCGTGACCAGCCGCAGCGTCTTCGTGCGCACGTCGTCGAGCCCGTACCCGAGCGGGTCGAGGAGAACGTGCTCGCGGCAGTCGTAGTAGAACGCGTTGACCGAGAAATCGCGCATCTGCGCGTCCTCGACCAGATCGCTGCGCGGGACGAACGTGGTGCTCCACATGTCGTCCCGCTGGATGTCGCGCCAACTGCGCAGCATGTTGATGTCGATGCCGCCGGAGGCCTCGTTGCCCCAGCGCAGCACGCCGAAGCGTTCGTTGTGCATGCGCAGGGCATCGATCCCGGGATATGCCGTCTCGAGCCGTCGAAGCACCGCATCGACGGAGGCGTCCACGCACAAGTCGATGTCGTTCCCGGGATAGCCGGCCAGCCAGTCGCGCGGCGCGCCGCCGACGATGAAGACCCGCATGCCGGCGTCCTGCAGCAAGGCGACCACGTCGCGGACGCGCACGTCGTGGCGGTCGTCGCGGTACACCGGGCGTTCGAAGGCGGCGTCGACCAGGTGGGGATCGAGTGCATCGTCGATGCGGTTCACGATCGTGTCCCCGTGCCGCGGCGCAGCAGGTGGAGCGCCAGCGCGGACAGGACCAGCGCGAGGCCGAGCATCACCGCCAGCGACACCGCGAGCCCCGGCGCGCCGGTGCCGAGCATGCCGTAACGCAATGCGCCGATCATGTGCGCCAGTGGATTGGCCTGCGCGATCTGCTGCCACGGCGCGTGCAGCAGGCCGATCGGATAGAACACGCCGCCGAGGTACGCCAGCGGCGTCAGCACGTAGTGCGAGACATGGCCGATGTCGTCCAGCGTCTTCGCGTACAGCGCATTGATGAAGCCCAGCAGCGAGAAGACCGTCGCGGCCAGCAGCACCGACAGGCCGGCGACCAGCGGGTGCGCGATCGGCAGCGACGGCGACAGCAGCCACGCGATGGCGATGACGATCGTGCCCACCAGCAGGCTGCGCACCACGGCGCCGGTGACGTAGCCGAGCAGGATGATGCCGTTCCGCATCGGCGATACCAGCATCTCCTCCACCGCGCGGTTGAAGCGCACGAAGAAGAACGAACTGGAGGCGTTGCCGTAGCTGGTGGTGATGACGGACATCATCACCAGGCCGGGCGTAATGAATTGCAGGTAGCTGGAGGCGCCTTCGAAGGTGCCGATGCGATCGCCGATGAGCTTGCCGAAGATCGCGAAGTACAGTGCCGTGGAGATCGCCGGCGGCACCAGCGTCTGCAGCCACAGGCGCAGGATGCGCGCGACCTCGCGGCGCACGATGCAGTGCAGGGCGATCAGGTCGGACGACGCGTTCATGCCGTCGCGAGGCCGGTGGACAAGCAGGACATCCGCATCAGGGCGTCAGGTCGGTGCGCCGGCGGTGCGCCACGCGTTGGCACGCGCGGTGATGCGCACCACGAGGATCTTCTTCAGCGCGCTGTATTCCAGCCAGGTCTGGTCCGGCGTCGCCGCCAGGGTGCGCTTGAGATCGACGTAACGCTGCCGTTCTTCCGGGAAGGTGCGCAGGAAGTCGCGGAAATTCGTGACGTCGGCGAGGCGCGGATGGTCGGCGGGGCAGGTGTGGACGACGAAGGCGCGCCCGCCGTCCGCGCCGATGCGCCAGTGCCACGCGAACCCGGCATCGATCGGACTTTCGCCATGCGCCCGATAGCCGAGGTCGGCGAGTGTCCGTGCCAGTGGTTCGATCGCGTCCTGCGTGCGTGCGGCCACGACGATGTCGAGGATGTCCTTGCTGGCGAGGCCCGGGATCGACGTGCTGCCGATGTGCTCGACCGCGGCGACGTCCGCGTCGCCCAGGGCGCCCAGCAGGCGCTGCTTCTCGTCCTCGAAGGCCTGCGGCCAGCCGGGGTCGTAACCGCTGCGCAGATCGAGATCGAGCGCAGGGACGCGCACGCGCGAGTAGCGACGCACGAACTGTTCGACGGTTTCGGCGCCGAGTTCGCCGGGCTGCACCTGGGATTGCAGCCGGCGCAGGATGCGTGCGAGCTGGAGCGCACCGCCGATTCCGTTCGATGCCGCGTTCATCGCGCCACGCTCCATGTCTGGCATGGGCGCGTCTCGCGGAATGCGACGGTGAGCGGCCCAGTCGTGTCCCTGTCGATGCCCGGTGCGGGGCGATCGGCATCGCACGTGGCGATGCGCGCATCCGTGCGCATGACGGGCGGTGGCGGGCTCATCCTGATCCTCGAAGCAACTGCTGAACTCCTTTCGGCACCATAGCACGGCCTCGCGGAGCGTCGACAGTGACGCATGTGCGCCGCTCCCCGTCCCGTGCCTGCGCATGTCGCCGCGGCGGGTCCGGCATGGCGTTGCATGCCGTCTCCCGTGCGCTCGCGCCTGCAGGGCCGTGCGTCGCCGACCGCGGCGGGAACTGTCATCATTCCGCGGCAGGCTGGCATCGCCCGCCCCGACGGAGCGTCCGCATGAAACTCGCCATCCTGTCCCGCAACGCCAAGCTCTACTCGACGCGTCGCCTGGTCGAAGCCGCGCGGGCGCGCGGACACAGTGCGCGCGTGCTCGATCCGTTGCGCTGCTACATGCGCATCGCCAGCGACGGCTTCGACATGCACTACAAGGGCCGCTCGATCTCCGGCTATGAAGCCGTGCTGCCGCGGATCGGGGCGTCGATCACCCGCTACGGCTGCGCGGTGCTGCGCCAGTTCGAGCTGATGGGCAGCGTCACCCCGAACGGGGCGGAGGCCATCGTCCGCGCACGCGACAAGCTGCAGGCGCACCAGCGGCTGGCGGCGGAGGGTATCGGCATGCCGATGACGGTGTTCGGCGACAACCCCGACGACACCACCGACCTGCTGTCGATGCTCGGTCCGCCGCCGCACGTCATCAAGCTCAACGAGGGCACCCAGGGCGCGGGCGTGATCCTGACCGAGAAGCCGTCGGCCTCGCGCAGCGTGGTCGAGGCCCTGCGCGGGCTGTACGCCAACTTCCTGGTGCAGGAGTTCATCGCCGAGGCCGAGGGCGCCGACCTGCGCTGCTTCGTGGTCGGCGATGCGGTGGTGGCGGCGATGCGCCGGCAGGCGCCGCCGGGCGACTTCCGCTCGAACCTGCATCGCGGCGGCTCGGCCGAGGCGGTGGTCGCCGAGCCGGACGAATGCGCGGTCGCGGTGCGCGCCGCGCGGGCGCTGGGGCTGGGCGTGGCGGGCGTGGACCTGATCCGCTCCCGCCGCGGCCCCCTCGTGCTGGAGGTCAATTCCTCGCCCGGACTGGAGGGGATCGAGGCCGCCACGGGCGTGGATGTGGCCGGAAAGATCGTCGAACACATCGAAAATTCTGTGAAACCGCAGCCAAAGGCCGGAAAGCGGAAGCGCTGATCGGCCGCCGCCCGGCGGCTGTCACGGCGCTTTAACGCCGCTTTAATCGCGCCGGGCGTAGCGTGTCCCGGCCGATTTCTGTGATTCCACCCATCCTCGTCAGGGCAGGTGCAGAACCGGCGAATCGGGGTGACACCCAACCTTCGGCCCGGGCGGCACGCGTCGTCCGGGCCCTTTTTTGCACGGTGCGCGCGACTGTGCATGGTGTCCTGCGCACGCGCCCGGCGTGCCGGGACCCGTGTGACAGAATGTCCGCACGCGGCCTCCGGCGCCCGCGGGAACTGCCCGCGGAACGACCGGTCCGAGCAAGACCTCCGAGGACTTTCCGCATGCGCATACTCGTGATCGAAGACAACCAGGACATCGCCGCCAATCTCGGCGATTACCTGGAGGACCGCGGCCATACCGTCGATTTCGCCGCCGACGGCATCACCGGCCTGCATCTGGCCGTGGTGCACGATTTCGATGCGATCGTGCTCGACCTCAACCTGCCGGGCATGGACGGGCTGGAGGTCTGCCGCAAGCTGCGCGGCGAGGCCCGCAAGCAGACGCCGGTGCTGATGCTCACCGCCCGCGACAGCCTGGACAACAAGATCGCCGGCTTCGATTCCGGCGCCGACGACTACCTGATCAAGCCGTTCGCGCTGCAGGAAGTCGAAGTCCGCCTCAACGCGCTCGCCCGCCGCGGCAAGGGCACTCAGACCCGGGTGCTGGAAGTCGGCGACCTCGAATACAACCTCGATACGCTGGAAGTGCGTCGCCAGGGCAAGCTGCTGCAGCTCAACCCGACCGCGCTGAAGATCCTGCAGGCGCTGATGGAGGCCTCGCCGGCCGTCGTCACCCGGCAGGAACTCGAGACCCGCGTCTGGGGCGAGGAACTGCCGGACTCCGACAGCCTGCGCGTGCACATCCACGGCCTGCGCGCGATGGTCGACAAGCCGTTCGGCGTGCCGCTGATCCAGACCCGCCACGGCATCGGCTACCGCATCGCCGCGCCCGATGCCTCCAGCTGACGGCGCTCCTCCCCGGCGCCGACGCCCGGCCTACCGCCGGCGCCTGCGCAGCCGCATCGTGCTCTCGTTCCTGTTGCTGGGGTTCGGGCTGACGTCGCTGTTCGCGTTCGCGACGCAGTGGACGCGCGACCGCGTGGAAACCGCGGTCGTCGAAGACCTGATGAACCGCAACATCGAAGAGGCGGCGCGCAATTTCAAATCCGATCCGTCGAATCCGCAGTTCGCCGTCGACCAGATCCGCGCCTTCGTCTATACGCCCGACAAGTTCGACTCGGTCAAAGTGAACCGGCCGGAGTGGTATCGCCTGTCCGACGGCATCACCAGCTTTGCCGGCGTGGACGAGAGCGGCAACGCCTTCAATTACAAGCTGGCGGTCCGCAAGACGCCGGAGGCGTGGTTCTTCCTCGCCTACGACATGACCCGCGCCAGTCGCGGGCAGGCGGAATTCAATCGCGCGATCTTCTTCTCCGTCGTCTTGTTCACCTTGTTCTCGCTGCTCGTCGGCCTCTGGGCCGCTTCCCGCGTGATGAGCCCCGTCACCGAACTCGCGCAGCGCCTGCGCCGTTCCGGCCGCAGCGCGGAGCCGGAGGCGCTGGCCTCGCATTTCGCCGAGGACGAGGTCGGTGAACTGGCGAAGGCGCTGGATGATTACGCCGAACGCCTGACCGACGTCGTGCGCCGCGACCGCGAATTCAACGCCGACGTCAGCCACGAACTGCGCACGCCGCTGGCGGTGATCCGTGGTGCGGCGGAACTGCTGCTCGCGCGTTCCGATCTCGACGACAAGACGCGCACGCGTCTGCGCCGCATCCAGCGCGCCGAACAGCAGTGCACCGACCTCATCGGCGCGCTGCTGCTGCTGTCGCGCAACGAGCGCGGCCACGGCGCCGCCGACGTCGGTCGCATCGCCGAACAACTGCTGGACGCGCACCGTGGCCAACTGGGCGGCAAGCCGCTCGAACTCCGCCTCGACGGCGCGCCGGGGCAACTCGTGATCGACGCACCGGAAGCCGCGGTGACGGTGGCGCTGAGCAACCTCATCGGCAACGCCGTGAAGTACACGCCGCAGGGCGAGGTCGTGGTGCGGCTGGGCGAATCCGCGGTCGACGTCATCGACAGCGGCCCGGGCCTCAGCGCCGAGGACGCCGCGCGACTGTTCGAACGCGGCTATCGCGGCAGCCACGCCGAGCACACGCAGGGCGGCGGCATCGGCCTGTCGATCGTGCGCCGCCTGTGCGCGCTCTACGGTTGGCGCGTGCGCGTGGTGCCGGGAGCGGAGAAGGGTGTGGTCGCGACGCTGGCGTTCGGTTAGGCGCGTCCCCTACTCGCCTGATCCGTAAGTCTCGTCATAGATATCCCTCAATAGCCGGCCATCGAACGTCCAGTAGGGGCCCGGGGCAACACTGTAATCAATTCCTAGCGACAGGCGTGTTGCCGCCGTCAGTGACATTTCCACGTTTTCGAACAAAACCTTCCTGTTCGAATGCACGATCGCAGTGCATTCGTTTCGTGTCGATTTCAGGCTGGCGCCGACAGGGATTCCCATCTCCTCGAAATCGAAATTTGGTCGCGCGGCCTTGGCCTGTTGAGCGGCTGCAATGGATTGGGAGTCCACTGCGCTCGGCTGCTTTTCTACTTCGCCGGTGGCATCTTCCACGTGCAGAAGCTTCAAGATTGCGATCGCTTGACCGGGGTCGATCCGAAAGAATTCACGCTTGGGGTTTAACCGCTGCGGGGCGAACGCCATCTGGAGCGCCCGCTCGACCTCTTCGGGATTCGGAACCTTGCAAGCAAACTCAAGTTGGAACGGCAATGGCACGCCTGTCGTGTATAGCTGTCCAATCCTGGTATTGGCGTCAGCCTGTGTCGTGTATCCGATCTTGACGAGCCCGGGCATTGCGGGATTGGTCAGAACGTAGACGATCTTCAGTTCGCTCATTACGGCAGGCTCTGTTCGATTACATGCATTCGCTGTCGCCAGCGAAAGAACGCTCACACCCGCTCCAGCCACCCGTACTTGTCCGCCGTCTTGCCGCTGAACAGGCCGAAGAACAATTCCTGCAGGCGGCGCGTGACCGGGCCGGGCTTGCCGGCGCCGACCTGGCGGCCGTCGACGGAGCGGATCGGCGTGATCTCGGCGGCGGTGCCGCACATGAAGAGTTCGTCGCAGAGGTAGAGGTATTCGCGCGGCAGGTCGCGTTCGATCACTTCGATGCCGGCGTCGCGGGCGAGCGTGATGATGGTGTTGCGGGTGATGCCGTTGAGCAGCGCGGCGCTGACGGGCGTGGTGTGCAGTGCGCCGTCGAACACGAGGAACAGGTTCTCGCCGGCGCCTTCGCTGAGCAGGCCGGTGGAGGCCAGCGCGATGCCTTCGCCGAAGCCGAGGCGGCGTGCTTCGCGCGCGACCAGTTGGCCGGAAAGATAGTTGCCGCCGGCCTTGGCGCCCGCCGGGATCGTGTTCGGTGCGAAACGCTGCCAGCTCGACACGCAGGCGTCGATGCCTTCCTCCAGCACGGTGGCGCCGAGGTACTGGCCCATCTTCCAGGTGGCGACGGCCATGTCGACCGGCGTTTCCGCGGACAGGCCGAAACCGCCCAGGCCGCGGTAGGCGACGGGGCGCAGGTAGTCGGTGGTGTTGCCGTTGGCCTTGATCACGTCGCGGCAGGCGGCGTTGATCGCGTCCAGTCCGTACGGCATCGGCATGTCGTAGATCTTGGCCGAGGCGTACAGGCGGCGGTTGTGGTCGGTCAGGCGGAAGATGATCGGGCCGTCGGGCGTGTCGTAGCAGCGGATGCCTTCGAACACCGACGAACCGTAGTGGACGACGTGGGCCATCACGTGGGTGGTGGCTTCGGCCCAGGGCTTGATCGTGCCGTTGTGCCAGATCCACTCGGGGTATTGCTGGGCCATGACCAAAGTCCGTGCTCGGGAAAGACCGTAATTCTACCAGCGCGTGCGCGGCGCCTCGAACGAAAACGGGGCCCGGAGGCCCCGTTTCCTGTTGCGGGTGGTGCGTTCCGACTCAGCGGAAGGCCGCCACCGTGGCGGCCGTGTTGTTCAGCACACGCTGGTTGTGGCTGACCGTGGTCGTGCCCATGGCCTGACCGCCGTAGGTCTTGGCGGGGTTGGACCAGTAGTTGATGCGCGTGCAGCTGACCGGGCAGTCGTAGGCCATGATCGTGCGCCAGGCGTTCGTCGGCGAACGGTAGCCGTGGCCGTAGGCGTACGGCGTGGTGGTCGGGTCGGTGGCGGGATCGTGGCGCGCCGACTGCAGGTGGCCGATCTCGTGCCCGAACGAGAAGTAGCCGGTCGCGCAGCTGTAGTGCACGGCCGCGAACGCGGTGGTGGCGGTGGAACCGATGCCCGACGCCAGGCCGCAGGCGGAGCTGTTGTTGATGATCAGCACGCCCACGTCCGCGGCGCTGCTGTTGCGGGTGGTGTGGATCGAGTCCATGTAGCCGTCGGCGGTGCCGCGGAACCGCGACAGGTCGGTGCTGAAGCTGCCCGATTCGGTGTGCGTGGTCGCCACCGTCGCCGCGAGCTGCATCGTGATGGCCACGCCGCTGTTGACGTAGCCCTGGTTGGTCTCGGCCACGGCGAGGGTGATCTTGCCGACGATGTCGCCGCTGGCGGCGGCGGCCGACGGCGTGTAGGCCACCAGCACGCGGATGATGGCGTTGGCCTTCGCGATCGAACCGTCAGCGCCGGAGGCGGCGATCTGGCGGCGCAGCAGGCGGCCGCTGTACTGCGAGTCGCGGTAGATCTTCGCGTAGGCGGCGGCCGGATGATCCGCCGGCATCTTCGACTCGTCGATGCGGACCAGCGCGTGGCCGCCGGAACGCAGCGGCTGCAGCGAGTACAGTTCGCCGTTCTTGCGGATCGTGCCGGTGAGCTTGTCGCCGTTGCGGACGATCATCACCGAGTTGTTCGGATCGTTGGCGATCTCGCCGGTGGCCTTGGTCGCGATCGCGCCGATGCCGCCGAAGTCGTGGCCGATCGTGCCGTACCACACCTGGGTGCCGTCCGGATTGCGGTAGCCGTTCTGCAGATACACGGTGCCGGCATCGCCGAGGCCCAGCTGCAGCGTGCTGCGCTTGGCGTCGATCTGGCTGGCATCGGCCTGCACGAGCTGCACCGAGACCGTGGCGCGATCGGTGACCAACGCGCGGTAGCTGGCGTCGGCCACGAGCCCGGCCGGGGCGGCCTTGAGCGAGGTGAACAGCGGCGCGGCCTGGGCGCCGAACGTGGTGGCAGCGAAGACCGTCATCGCGCCGAGCGCGATCGTGAGCGTGGAACGCTTCATGAGCAACCTCTCCTTGGTAATGCCCCGATGACCGCGACGTCCGGGCGGCTTGCGGCATCGGGATCTTGGGATGTGTGGAAACGCCCGGACGATGTGCCGTCGGCATCGTGGCCATGTCGCGACCCCACACGCAAGCTGCGCCGCGACATGCGCCTGCGTATGTCGTTAACGCCGTCTCGGTGCGGCTGCGGACAGGGCGCGGCCCGTCGACCGGGCCGCCGGGTTCAGAGCACGATCCACCAGCACTCGAGGTACCGGCGCAGGCCGAACACGGTCCGCGACGGCGTGCTGCCGTTCTTCAGCGTCTGCTCCAGCCGCAGGCCGGTGGCGACGGCGCGGCGGGGCGCCGGCGGGGCCGCATCGCCCGCGGGGGCATCGGCGCGGGCTTCGGGCAGGGCAGGGGGCCGCGATGGCGTACTGTCGGTCGGGGCGTCCGGCGCGGGGGCGGGCGGCAGCGCGCGCAGCACCGCGATGTCGATCAGCGGGCGATCCACGATCGCCTGCAACTGGGCGAGGATGCGGTCGCCGCTTTCGGCGTTCTGGCCGACCCAGTGGTAGACCGACGCCAGGCCATTGACGTCGTGGGCGTCGACGGCGGCGGTGATCGCCGCGGTCAATGCCGGCAGCGTGCGCGCGCAGCCGCTGCGGTACGGGCCCGCGCCGGCGGGGGCGGGCACGCCGCGCACCACGCGCGCGGTCGCGCCGAGGCTGTCGCAGGGGCGGTCGGTGTAGATGGTGTCGCCTGCCGGGCCTTCGCAGCGGTTGAGTCGCGTCTCCTGCGCCTGCACCGGGGGCGTCCAGGCCGGGGCCGACAGTCCGGCGACGAAGACGAGCGCTGCGGGAAAGGCGAGACGATGGGCGAGGGACGGCATCGCCGGAGTGTGGCAGTCGTCCGATGAACGGAACGCCGGGGCCATGGTCTGGCGTGCGGAACCTGTGCGGGGCGGGCTCAGCGGTCCGCGGACAGTGCGCCCAGCATCGCCAGGCCGCCGAAGAACAGGATCCACAGTGCGACCAGGATGAACACCGACGCGGCCGAGGCGATGGCCCAGAAGCGCGCCTTCTCCGACGCGGTCCGCGCCCCTTCGATGTCGCCCGCCGCGCGCCGGCCGTCGACCTGCGCCGCGTAGACGATCGACACGATCCCCAACGGCAGGCAGCAGAACAGCGTGGTCAGGATCGCCCACGCCATCTGGTTGGGGATGTATTCGCCGCGAGGCGGAAGGCTGGGCGTGGACATGGCGGTTCTCGTCGGGAATGCGGGTGAAGGCGTCTCAGCCCGGTGCCAGCAGCGTGAACGGCCACCACGGCAGGTTGCGGGCGATCCAGTAGGCCGGCAGCAGGATCATCCACAGCTTCGGCGTCATCACCACCGACATCAGCGGTTGCAGCACCGCCGGGCGCACGCCGCGCTCGTGCAGCAGCATCAGCGGCATCAGCGGCAGCACCAGCATCGCCAGCGGATTCATCGAGAACGCGCGGGCGATGTCGCCATGCACCAGCGCATGCAGCGCGCGGGTCAGGCCGCAGCCGATGCACCAGTAGCCCGTGGCCTCGTGGAAGATGCACTTCGGGAAGAAATTGCCGGCGACGTTGGGGTCGTAGTGCTGCATCACCCAGACGCCGGCGACGGCCGTCACTGCGACGGCCGCCAGCACGACACGGTCGCTGGTCTTCAGTGCCAGCACCGCGGGATCAGCGCACGTTCTGCAGCTGCTGCATCGTTTCCATGTACGACGCCATGCCGCCCATCGCGAACCAGCCGACGTTGATCAGCAGACCGATGCCGGCCAGCACGCTGGCGACGATGCACCAGGTCTTGGCCGAATCCGAAGCCTGACGGGCGCCGGCCAGGTCGCCCTGGTTGAGCAGCGCATTGACCTTGTTGGACTGGACGATGGCGACGATGCCCAGCAGGCCCAGCGGGCAGCACAGGCAGGTGGCCAGCACGGTGGCGATGATCGCCCAGGCCAGATGGTTCGGAACGCTGCCGGGGGCGGCGGTGGTGTTCATGGGGGACTCCTCGGAGGACTGGGGATGGGCGCCGCCCGTTTCCCCGCGGCGGTCGCCGCGTACGGCTTGGTGCATTGTGCCGATTCCACCGCGGGGCGCAATCGGCGCTGGGCGACGGTACGCCCCGGCGGCGTCAGGCGGCGTCGCCGCGCAGCGCGCGCACCCGGGCTTCCAGCATCGCCGCGCCGGCCTCGCGGCCGTCGACCGGTTCGCCGGCCATCACCTCGACGTGTGCACGGAAGCGGCGCGGCACGCGCATGCGCGCCATGCGGCCGTCGCGCTTGCTCCACATGCTGGTCCACATGTTCTTCAGCGCCATCGGCACCACCGGCACCGGGCGTCGCGCCAGCACCTTCTCCACGCCGGCCTTGAACGGCGCGATGCCGCCGTCGCGGGTCAGCGCGCCCTCGGGGAAGATGCCCACCAGCTGGCCGTCGGCCAGTGCGGCGTCGATCTCCTCGAACGCGCGCCGCATCAGCTCCGGGTCCTCCTTCGCGCCGGCGATCGGGATCGCCTTCGCAGTGCGGAAGATCCAGCGCATCACCGGGATGTTGAAGATCTTGTAGTACATGACGAAGCGGATCGGCCGCGGGATGCTGGCCGACAGCACCAGCGCGTCCATGTAGGTCACGTGGTTGCACACGATCAGTGCCGGGCCCTCGTCGGGGATGTGCTGCTCGATGCCGTGCAGCCGCAGCCGGTACAGCGTGCGCACCAGCACCCAACTGAGGAAGCGCATGAAGAACTCGGGCACGATCGTGAAGATCCACAGCGCCACCAGCGTGTTGGCGATCGCCAGTCCCAGGAAGACTTGAGGAATGCTCAGCCCCGGCATCGGCACCGTCGTGCCGCCGATGGTGAGCGACTTCATCTGCAGCGCCACGCCCGTGCCCGCGGCCAGCACGATGAAGATCGCGTTCTGGATGTTGACGCCGGCGATCACCCGCGACAGCTCGCTGCGCGGCGTGCGGCTCTGGATCAGCGCGAACAGCGGCACCACGAACAGGCCCGTGAACAGGCCCACGCCGGTGAGGTCCATCGCGATCCGCCAACTGCCCGGCTGGCGCAGGAATTCGGCGACGCCGAGGTCCGTCACCGGCGACAGCCCGCTGCGCGCGAAGTACAGGTCGAACAGGAACGCGCTCATGCCGAACGCGCCCAGCGGCACCAGGCCGATCTCGACCACGCGGCCCGACAGCCGTTCGCACAGCACCGAGCCCACGCCGGTGCCGATCGAGAACAGCGCCAACGCGAAGATGTACAGCGACTGGTGGTTGCCGCCGCCGAGGTGCAGTTCGGCGTAGGCCGGCAGCTGCGACGTCAGCACCGTGCCCACGAACCAGAACCACGACACGCCCAGCACCGAGTTGCGCACCGCCAGCTGCTTGCGGGTGAGCGCGAGCATCCGCAGCGATTCGGGGATCGGGTTCCACTGGATCTTCAGGTCCGGCGCGCCGGCATCGCACGGCGGCACCGCGCGGCTGGCGAAATAGGCCGCGAACGCGATCAGCAGCACCGCCGTGGCCGCGACCTGCGGGCCGTGGGTGTCGGCGAGCTGGAAGATCAGCCCGCCCACGATCATGCCGACCAGGATCGACAGCGACGTGCCCATCTCGACCAGGCCGTTGCCGCCGGTCAGTTCCTCGGGTTTGAGTACCGAGGGCAGGATCGAGTACTTCACCGGCCCGAACAGCGTGGAATGCACGCCGAGGAAGAACAGCGCCACCAGCAGCAGCGGCAGGCTCTTGAGCAGGAAGCCCACCGCCGCGACCGCCATCACCGCGATGCCCATGACCGTGGTGATGCGGATCAGCCGCGATTTCTCCAGCTTCTCCGCGATCTGCCCGGCGATGGCCGAGAACAGGAAGAACGGCAGGATGAACAGCGCCGGCGCGAGGTTGGCGTAGAGCGTCTTCTCCTCGGTGCTCACGCCCAGCCAGATCAGCAGGCCGATGATGCCCTGGCGGTAGACGTTGTCGAGGAACGCGCCCAGCGACTGCACCGAGAAGAACGGCAGGAAACGGCGCTGCCGCAGCAGGTCGAACTGATGGTGGGCCATGCGCGCTCCGCGGGGCCGGCCGCAGCCGGCGAGGTCGGGCGAGCCTAGCAGAGATGCGCGACGGGGTTCAGGGGGCCGGCGCGGGTATCGCGCTGCGGGCCGGCACCGGCATCGACGGTGTACCGGCGGTGTCCGCCAGCGTCGCCAGCAGGTCGGACAGCCGGCCGCCGCTGCGTTTCCACGACCAGAACAGCGGCGCCGGCACCACCGCACGCCGCCAGCGGCGTGTGTCGCGACGCATCGGCGGCAGGGCGTCGACGTGGCGCAGCCAGCGCGCCAGCGCCCGTTCCGCCGCCGTCGGCGTCAGCGGGGCGGCCGGGCAGAACGGCAGGAAGGTCACGAGGTACACGTGCGTCGCCGTGCGCACCAGCGCATCCGGCCAGCCGCCCGCGGCGAGCGTGCGCGCCAGCAGCGCCTCGTGCGCATGCACCGCGTGGCGACGCGGGTCGATCAGGTCGTGGCGTTCGATCGCCGGGTCGGCCTCGGCGCAGGCCAGGAAGGCCGCGCGCAGGCCGCCGTCGCGGTCGTCGCAGGGCGCGTGGGTGTGCACGGCCTTCGTCACCGGCATCGAACGCCGCGCCCGCAGCAGCCGGAACGGCACGTCGCCGAGGCGTTCCGGCACGGCGTCCGGGCCCGCGTCGCAGTCCGGCGGCAGCGCCGGATCCCGCCCCGCGCCGTCGCGCAGGCCGGCGACGAACAGATCGTCGGTCGATGGCGTGTCCGCCTCGGGCGGCGGCGCGTGGGGCAGGGCGTCGTGATCGCCGCGGCAGCGCGGATCGTCGACGAGCGCCAGCACGTCCATCCGGTGCCGCGGCGGCCGCCCGCGCGCCGCGCGTTCGAGGCTGTCGGCGCGCAGTTCGGCGAAGTCCGGCTCCGGCCACAGCAGCGGTGCGCCCACCGACGGCAGGACGGCGGCGAGCGCCGCGTCGCCCCGCTGCGTCCGCAGCGCCACGACGACGCAGATCCGCGCATCGGCCAGTGTGGCCCGCGGCGGCAGGGTGTCGAACACCGCGCGCACGCCGTCGGCCACGGGGGCGTCGCCGGCGATCGCGAGGGCCTTGTCGGTGAATCCGGCCTCGCGCAGCCGGCATCGGACGGCCCGCCGGACGATCTCCGCATCGCAGAGGATGGCGATCCGAGGTCGCCGCGCGGGATCCAGCGCGACGAAGGCGGCGTCGCGCGCCGCCAGTTCGCGCAGGCCGGCGTCGAGTTGCGCGCGATGCACGCGACCGAGCCGCGGACGCCGGCCGGGATGCCGCGGCGGCGTCTCCGGCAGCGGCGATCCCGACACCGGCACCGCGACCAGCGCCGGCAGCTTGCAGGCGCCGCGGCGGATGGTGCGGGCGGCGTCGATGTCGGTCAGCGGCTCGGGCCCCGCGCACGCGGTCGTGCACAGGTCCACGCGCACGCGCGAGCGGAGGTGGCCCGATGCGCCGCGCGTCTCCGCGACGACGCTCAGCAGCCCGGGCGACGGGGGCGTCTTCGCGGTCGATGCGTCGTGCACCCGCAGCGCCGGATCGCGGCCGCCGAAGGCGCGCGCCAGCCAGTCGAAGAACGCCGCGCGCCGGCCCGGCGGCAGGAACAGCCGCGCATGGCGGCGCAGGCTCGCATCCGCGTCGGCCGACAGCGCCGTGCGCAGGCGCCGCGCGATGCCCGGCGTGGCCGCGGTCAGGACGAGGCGGACGCGTGCGTCGTCCTCGTCCGCGGCGCAGGCCCAGCGCCAGACCACCAGCGCCTGCGCGACCCAGCGCAGCCCGCAGCCCGGCGCCAGCCGCAGCACGTGATGCGCGGCACGCAGCGGTGGCGGTGCGGGTGCCGTCGCCGCCGGGCCGCAGGCGCGATCGCGCAACGTGTCGGCGTCGTCGCTGCGCAGGATCTCGTGCGCCAGCAGCAGATGCACCAGCGCCTGCCGCTGCGCGGTGTTGAAGTTCGCCACGCGCGCGCGACAGACGGCGTCCGCGCACCACCAGCGCAGCAGCTCCGCGCCGGCCGGCGACAGCCGCATGCACGCGCGCGGCGTCGACGGCCGCGTCGACGGCAGTTCCAGTTCGGCGATCAGCGTGCGCGCGGCGTATTCCAGCGTGGCGGCCAGCGGCGGCGATGTTTCGACGGCGGCCGGCGGTACCGGGCAGGCCGTCGCGGAGCAGGGTGTCGCGGACGAGGTTGCGGCCGTGGCGTCGTCGATCGTGCGCATCCGCTTCCCCTCCGTGGTCATGATGGTGGCGCACGCTAACAAAAAGTTTGATAAGGTACAAATCACATCTTTCCACTGCCGGCGTGCACCGGCCCGACGTCGGGTGATGAACAATGAACAGATCGCGTTCAGCGAACGGCTGCGCGCTGCGTTGCAACGGGCGGGGCTCGGAGAGAGCCCCGTCGAACTGGTCCGCCTGCTCGCCCGCTTCGGCGGCGAGCCGGTCTCGCAGCAAGCCGTCTCCGGCTGGTTGAGGGGTCGCGCGATGCCAAGGCAGGCCAATCTGAGGGCACTGGCGAAGATGCTGTCGCTGGAACCGCAGCAATTGCAGTACGGAGACGACGGCAAGCGCGGGCGCGAGGGCCGGGGCGACGGCGGCCTCGATCCCCGCGACCGGCTCGCCATCGAGTCCTACCTGCAGTTGCCGCCGGCCCAGCGCCGGCTGCTGCGCCAGGTCATCGACGAATTCGTCCGGTCCGGCGGCGGGCGCAAGCCCTGATCCCCGGCCGGCGAAACCTCGTGCCCGGGCACCGTCCCGCGCGCAGCGGGCGTTGCTGCGTCAACATATTGTGGATTTGATACACAAGCGCGTTTTTCACACCGGGCGCCGCGCCGGCCTATGGTCGGCGGATGAAAACCGAACAAGACGCCTTCAGCGAACGCCTGCGCGCCGCCCTGCGTCAGGCCGGGATGAGCGAAAGCCCGGCCGAACTGGTGCGCCTGCTCGCCCGGTTCGGCGGCGAACCCGTGTCCCAGCAGGCCATTTCCGGCTGGCTCAACGGCCGCGCCATGCCGCGGCAGGGCAACATGCGCGCGCTGGCCCGGATGCTGTCGATCGAACCGCAGCAACTGCAGTACGGCAACGACAAGCACGTCCGCGAGGCCCGCGGCGAGTGGCGGATGAACCCGCACGACCAGCTGGCCATCGAATCCTTCCTCAAGCTGCCGGCCTCGCAGCGCAAGCTGGTGCGCAGCCTGATCGAGGAACTGTCGAAGCAGCACGCGCCGGCGAAGGCGGCGAAAAAGCGCTGAGCCGCGATTTTCGACCTGCCCCCTCAGCTGTCATCCCGAGCCGCAGGCGAGGGACCTGCTTTATCCCGCAACACCATTCCCCGTCATCCCGGCGAACGCCGGGATCCCGCTTTGAAGGCTCTGCCGTTGTTCCCTTTTTTCGCTCGCTGCCGCGAGCGAGTCACCTTTCTTTGCTTGTGTAAAGAAAGGTGACCCAAAGAAAGCACACCCCGTCGGTCGCGCCCGACGCTGCGCGTCGGGTGCACGGTCTTCGCAGGGTTTTTCGACAGCACGTCCGTGTGCTGGTCGAAAAACGCGCGGCCTCCTGCCGCGCGCCCTTCGGGCCTGATCCGCGAAGCCCGTCGCGACCAGGGGCCCCGGCAGTTCAAGACCAGAACCGGCGCACGAATGTCGTCGGCAAGAATGAAGTCGTCGCGTTGTCCGCAACCCTTACGCGATGCGCCGGCCTCAGCCCCGTTCCCGCGCCACCGCCCGCCAGCCGATGTCGCTGCGGTGGAATTCGCCGTCCCAGCCGATCATCGCCAGCGCGGCATAGGCTTCGCGCTGGGCGTCGGCCACGGTGTCGCCGCGGGCGCAGACGCACAGCACGCGGCCGCCGGCGGTGACGACGCGACCGGCATCATCCAGCGCGGTGCCGGCGTGGAAGACCTTGGCGTGCGCCGGCTGCGGCGCGTCCAGGCCGTGGATGACGTCGCCGGTGCGTGGCGTCTCGGGATAGGGCGACGCGGCCATCACGATGCCCAGCGACGGCTGCGGATACCAGCGCGCCTCGACCTCGTGCAGGCGGCCGTCGATCGCGGCCTCGACCAGATCCAGCAGGTCGCTGTCGAGGCGCAGCATCACCGGCTGCGTTTCCGGATCGCCGAAGCGCACGTTGAATTCGATCACCTTCGGCGCGCCGGCCGCGTCGATCATCAGCCCCGCGTAGAGGAAGCCGGTGAACGGCACGCCGTCGGCGGCCATGCCGCGCACGGTCGGTTCGACCACTTCGCGCATCACGCGCGCATGTACCTCGGGCGTGACCACCGGCGCGGGCGAGTACGCGCCCATGCCGCCGGTGTTGGGGCCGGTGTCGCCGTCGCCCACGCGCTTGTGGTCCTGCGAGGTCGCCATCGGCAGCGCGGTGACGCCGTCGACCATCGAGATGAAGCTCGCCTCTTCGCCGTCGAGGAACTCCTCGATCACCACGCGCGCGCCAGCGGCGCCGAACGCGTTGCCCGACAGCATGTCGCGCACCGCGGCTTCGGCTTCGGCCTGCGTCATCGCCACGATCACGCCCTTGCCCGCGGCGAGGCCGTCGGCCTTCACGACGATCGGTGCACCTTTCTCCCGAATGTAGGCGAGTGCGGCGTCGACGTCGGTGTGCACGGCGTAGTACGCGGTCGGGATGCCGTGGCGCGCAAGGAAATCCTTCGCGAACGCCTTGCTGCCTTCGAGCTGCGCCGCTGCGGCGGTCGGCCCGAACACGCGCAGGCCTTCGGCGCGGAAGCGGTCGACCACGCCCGCGACCAGCGGCGCCTCGGGCCCGACCACCGTCACCGCCACGCCTTCGGCGCGCACCAGCGCGACGAGGCCGTCGAGGTCCGTCGCTTTCACCGCGACGTTGCGGCACTTCGCCTCCGTCGCCGTGCCGGCGTTGCCCGGCGCGACCAGGACTTCGTCCACCCGCGGCGACTGCGCGAGCTTCCAGGCGAGGG
Source organism: Lysobacter sp. DMC104 (assembly GCF_056313665.1). Taxonomy (NCBI): domain Bacteria; kingdom Pseudomonadati; phylum Pseudomonadota; class Gammaproteobacteria; order Lysobacterales; family Lysobacteraceae; genus Lysobacter; species Lysobacter sp. DMC104. The sequence continues at coordinate 96,920 of NZ_JBQUZW010000008.1, forward strand.
CGTGTTCACGGCCGCCGGAACCGATGACGAGGAGTTTCATGGGTGTTGTCTTTTCAGTGGAAGTAGATGACGGCGGACAGCGTGCTGATGAGTCCGCCGATGAAGCCGAGCCAGATTTTCAGGCGTTCGTTGCTTTCTGTGGTTTCCGACCGAAAGCCACGCAGATTCGACTTAATCAGTTTTCGGTTCTCGGCCATGCTTGTAGCTTCGGCGAAGTTGGCAACAAGGCTACATGGCGGAGGGTGGTAACGGCGATGGGTGAGTCTGTGGATAAGTAGGGTTTGAATTAAATCTTTGAAGAAAAACAATAAACTTAACTAAGTTGTCTCATGGACTGAGACGAGTTCCGGTTGGTGGCGCGGCTTGTCGTGCTTTCGCTCTTTTTTCCCGAACAAAAGTTGCTCTAGTCGATCACCCGTCCTGATCACACCCGTCCCGCACCAGCACGCGCGGCGCGACGCGATAGCGGGTGCCGTCGAACGTCGTCGGGATGCTGCGCTTGACCTTGCGGCCCCCGCGTTCGCCGGTCACGTCGATGCTGAGTGCGTAGAAGCCGCGATCGGCCTTCGCCGGGTCGACCCGCAAGGTGCAGTCGAGCGACACCGAGCGCGCGCGGCAGCCGCGGTCGCCGTCGGGATCGCAGTCGCCGCTGTTGTCGAGGTGCGTCGCGAACGACAGGCGTTCGACGAAGCGGTCGCTGTCGGCCTGGTGCAACGACATGCTTTCCGTCGTCCAGCCCATGTTGGAGAACGCGCTGGACAGCGCGAACGCGGTGCGGCCGCTGCCGATCTCGATCAGTGTGACGTCGCCGGGCGAGCCCCAGCCGCCGGTCTGCAAGCCGCGTTCGCGCGCGCCGATGCGCGCCTGCGTCTGCCCGCCGCGCGGGTCGAGCAACTGGAACAGGTCGACCTCGCCCGCCTGCGCGTGGCCGGCGTCCTCGAAGCTGCCGCACACGGCGACGAGTCGCGGGCCATGCGTCTGTGCGCCCGAATCCGCGCACACCGTGCGCACCGACGGCGACGGCTCGTCGTTGGCGCGATGCGCATCCTTCGCGCGCCATTCGCTCTTCAGCGACACCGCTTCGCCGGGGTAGGCCGTGCGCAGCAGGCGCAGGACTTCGGCGTCGCTGACGATGCCCGGTGCCTGGGTGATCGCGGGGCGCGGCGGTGGCACCGGCGTGGCGGCGAACGCGGCCGTGCTGCCGAGGGCGAGGAGGAACGCGGCGCGTCGCTGCATGGGAATCTCCGGGGATCATGGACCGGCGCCGTGGCGGCACCGGGCGTGGCTCAGTGCCTGAAATGGCGCACGCCGGTGAACACCATGGCGAGGCCGTGTTCGTCCGCGGCGTCGATCACTTCCTGGTCGCGCATCGAGCCGCCGGGCTGGATGACGGCGGCGATGCCGGCCTGCGCCGCGGCGTCGATGCCGTCGCGGAACGGGAAGAACGCGTCGCTGGCCATCACCGAGCCGGGGACGACGAGACCGGCGTCGTCGGCCTTGATCCCGGCGATGCGCGCGGAATACACGCGGCTCATCTGCCCGGCGCCGACGCCGATCGTGTGCAGGTCCTTCGCGTAGACGATGGCGTTCGATTTCACGAACTTCGCCACCCGCCAGGCGAACAGCAGGTCGGCGAGCTGCGCCTCGGTCGGCGCGCGCTTCGTGACCACCTTCAGTTCGTCCGCCGTCACTTCGCGGATGTCGGCGGTCTGCATCAGCAGGCCGGAGCCGACGCGCTTCACGTCCATGTTGTTGCGGCCGTCGCCGTGCGGAATGCGCAGCACGCGGACGTTGGCCTTCTTCTTCGCGTACGCCAGCGCGTCGTCGGTGTAGTCGGGCGCGATGAGCACCTCGACGAACTGGCGGTCGAGGATGGTCTTCATCGTCGCGCCGTCGACCGGCACGTTGAAGGCGAGGATGCCGCCGAAGGCCGAGGTCGGGTCGGTGGCGTAGGCGTGTTCGTAGGCGTCGAGCGCGCTGGCCGAGACCGACACGCCGCAGGGATTCGCGTGCTTGACGATCACGCACGCCGGCGTCGTCATGCCGAACTGGCGCACGCATTCCCACGCGGCGTCGGCGTCGGCGAGGTTGTTGTAGCTCAGTTCCTTGCCCTGCAACTGGGAGAACGTCGCCAGCGTGCCCGGCACCGGCCACAGGTCGCGGTAGAACGCGGCCTGCTGATGCGGGTTCTCGCCGTAGCGCAGGTCCATCACCTTCACGAAATTGCTGTTCTGCTGCGCGGGGAACAGTGCGAGATCGCCGTCGTCCTGAAGCGCGGACAAATAGTTGCCGATGAAGGCGTCGTACTGCGCCACGCGGTTGAACGCGGCGACCGACAGCGCGAAGCGGGTGCGGCCGGTGACGGCGCCGTCGTGCGCGTCGAGTTCGGCGAGCAGCGCGTCGTACTGCGCCGGATCGGTGACGACGGCAACGCGGGCGTAGTTCTTCGCCGCGGAGCGCAGCATCGCCGGACCGCCGATGTCGATGTTCTCGATGATCTCTTCGATCGTGCTGTCCGGATTGGCGCAGACGCGCTCGAACGGATAGAGGTTGAGCACCAGCAGGTCGATCGCGTCGATGCCGTGTTCGGCCATCACCGCGTCGTCGGTGCCGGCGCGGCCGAGCAGGCCGCCGTGCACCATCGGATGCAGCGTCTTCACGCGGCCGTCCATCATTTCCGGGAAGCCGGTGACGTCGCTGACGTCGCGCACCGGCAAGCCGGCATCGCGGATCGCCTTGGCGGTGCCGCCGGTGGAGACCAGTTCGATGCCGCGGGCGGCGAGGGCACGGGCGAGGTCGATCAGGCCGGTCTTGTCGGACACGGACAGCAGCGCGCGGCGGAGCGTCACCGGGGCGCCGGGGAGATGGCGGGTCATGGGCGGAGAGGTGCGGCGGGGAGGCCGCGATTATACCGGGGCGCCACCCCGGGCCCCGGGGCCGGCCGGCAGGCCGTTCAGGCCAGCCCGTAGTCCTTCAGCTTCTTGCGCAGGGTGCCGCGGTGAATGCCCAGCATCGCCGCGGCGCGGCTCTGGTTGCCGTCGCAGTGGCGCAGCACTTCGGCGAACAGCGGGATCTCGAACTCGCGCAGCGTGACTTCGTACAGGTTCTCGGTGTCCGCGCCGTCGAGATCGCCGAGATAGCGGCGTACCGCCTTCGCGACGTGGTCACGGAGCGTCGGCTGGGGAGCGGGACGATGGGCGGCGTCGAGACGTTCGGCGTTCAAGCACGGTATCCGGAAGAAAGGTGCGCGGCGGCCCCGTCCCTGGCCGGCCCGCTCGCCCGGTGGCGGAGGGGGCGCAGAGTCTAGCGTGGCCGTCCGGGCGCCGCCATGGTGAACACGGCGAAATCGACGCGTGGCGGCAGGGTTTCCCGATGAGTGGTGCACGCGGCGCGCATTGTCCGCGATCGGGACGTTTTCGCGTTCCGGCCGGGGATTCGCGATGTGTCCGTCACGACACGCGATCCACGATCGACGATCGGCGATGTCGATGACGGCGCCCGGGATCACATCGGCATCGTTCCGGAATCGTGTCGCCGGCGGTGCCCGGACGCCCGGTGTTTCAGCGGAAGGCGAAATCGTAGCCGACGATGCCGGATGCCGGTTCCAGGATGTCCATCGCGACGGACGCGCTTTCGCCGCTGCCCAGTGACGGCTGGCTCGGCGGGCCGCCGAGGTATTCCTCGACGCGGAAATTGCGTTCGCCGGCGGCGCGGCCGTTGGCGTCGGTGAGCGTGAGCCGCAGCTGCGGCCACGGCTGCGCCCAGCGCGCGTCGTTGCGGAACGTCGCGGTGACGCGCAGCGCGCCGGGCAGGCGCGGATGTTGGCGGATGTCGCGCTGGACCAGCGTGAACGCGGCCGGTTCGCGCCACGGCGGCAACTCGCAGCGCAGCGCGCCGCACAGCGTTTCCAGCAGCGGCCGCCAGCGCGCGTCGCCGGCGAGGCGCGCGCGATCGGCGAGCAGCAGTTGCAGCGCGAGCGTGCAGCACAGCGCGACGACCGCGACCGGCAGCCAGCGTTCGCGCGGCCCGGTGCTCGCCGCGGGGCCGTGCGCGAAGCTGGGCGTGCGGCGCAGGCCGCGCGGTGGCGTCGCAGGCGCGGGCGCGACGCTTGCGGGCGCAGCCGGCGCGGGGGCGTCGGGCGTGCGCACGAGGATGGCTTCGGCGGCCGGCGCGGCTTCCTCCGCTTCGACGGCAGATGTCGCCGTTTCCGTTGCGATCGGCGTGCGCAGCAGTGCGGCGGCGTCCAGCGGCGGCTGCGCGTCGCCGTCGTCGTCCGGCGCATCGGGATCGCGCCGCAGCAGGCTGTCGCAGTGCGGACAGCGCACCGGGGCGAGATCCGTCACCGGATCGGTCGCCACCAGCGCCTTGCAATAGGGGCAGTTGATGAACATCGCGGCGGTCCGTTCGTGCCTGCGTCCGTCAGGCCGCGGCGCGGCGCACGCCGTCGATGCGTACCCAGTCGCCGTCCTGCGCGACGCGCAGATCGTCGAACCACGCGGCGTAGCGCACCACCAGCGCGTCTTCCTGGCCGACGAGGATGCCCGACAGCGCGATCCGTCCGCCCGGCGCGACCCGCGCCGCGAGCAGCTCGGCCAGCGCGTCGAGCGCGGAGGCGAGGATGTTGGCGACGACGATCGGATACGTCGCGACCGGCGCGTCCTGCGGCAGGTGCACCGCGAGGCGGTCGTCGACGCCGTTGCGCTCGGCATTGTCGGCGGTGGCGAGGATGGCCTGCGGATCGTTGTCGACGCCGATCGCCCGGGCCGCGCCCAGTTTCAGCGCTGCGAGCGCGAGGATGCCGCTGCCGCAGCCGAAATCGAGCACCGTGCGCCCCTGCAGCAGGCCGTCGGCCGCCAGCGCGTCCAGCCAGCGCAGGCACAGCGCGGTGGTCGGGTGGGTGCCGGAGCCGAAGGCGAGGCCCGGGTCCAGCCGCACGACGGCGGCGTCGGGCGTGTCGGCGCCTTCGGGCAGGGCATGGTTCCACGGCACGATCCAGGTGCGCGCGCCGAAATGCAGCGGCACGTACTGGTCCATCCATGCCCGCACCCAGTCCTGGTCCTCGACCTTGCGGAACGAGGCGTTCGTCCAGTCGAGTGCGGGATCGAACGATTCCAGCGCGGCCAGCAGCACCAGCGGGTCGGCGTCGGCGTCGAACAGCGCCGACAGCGACACCGCGTCCCAGATCGGCATCTCGCCGACGCCGGGTTCGAGGATCGCGCGCTCGTTCGGGGTTTCGGCTTCGGCGTCCAGCAGCGTGACCGCCAGCGCGCCCACGTCCTCCAGCGCGTGTTCGTAGCGTGGCTGGTCCGCCTCGCGGCAGCGCAGGGTCAGTTCGAGATGGGGCATGGGGGCGGCAGGTCGACGAACGGCGGTTCCCGACAGCTTACCGGACGGCGAACGCGACTTCCGTCGCGGCGTCGTGCGGACCCCCGGTGCTACGATCCCGCCGACCGTCGAACGCGGAGTTCCCCCATGTCCCGCCTGCGCGCTTCTGCCGCGATCGTCCTCGTCCTGCTCGCTTCCGGTCCGGCCTCGGCGGAATCGCGCGGCAACCGCCTCGTCGAGCGCGGGACACGCGCGACGGCCATTGCGGACGCCGCGCCGCTGATCGGCCGGCTGGAGCTGGTCTGGGGCGATGCCGACCCGGTGCGCAAGGCCGCCGGCGCACCGCCGCGGTTCGAGGTCGCGCTGGTCGACGATGCCGGGATGCGCCATCCGTTGGACGCTGTCCAGGCACGGCATGCCGCCGGCGACCTGGCGTCGCTGTTCGGCAAGCGGGTGGCGGTGTCGACCGCGCCGGCCGCGACCAAGGGCGGCGCGCGGGTGATCGACGCGATCGTGCCGGTGGGCGACCTCTCGCCCGCGAAGGCGGTCGAATTCCCCTCGAAGATCACGGGCACCACCGTGTGGGTGACGCTGATGTGCAAGTTCAGCGACATCGCCACCGAACAGAAGACCCGCGACTTCTTCCTCGGCCAGTACGGCACCGCGCCGGGCCAGCTCGGCCATTACTGGCAGGAAGTCTCCTGCGGCCAGATCAACCTGACCGGCAGCGGTGCCTACGGCTGGGCCACGCTGCCGCAGCCGCGCAGCTACTACGTGACCAAGGACGCCAACGGCAAGGACAAGGCCAACCTCGGCCAGTTGTTCACCGACTGCGTGGCCGCGCACGACGCCAACGTCAACTTCGCCGCGAACGGCGGGGTGCAGGGCATCAACATGATGTTCAACGGCGACCTCGACGGCTACGCCTGGGGCGGCGGCCAGTGCGCCGCGCTCGACGGCGTGAGCAAGTGCTGGAGCACCACCTGGAACCCGCCGTGGTCGTTCGGCAACCTCGCGCCGCTGTGCCACGAGATGGGCCACGGCTACGGCCTGCCGCACGCCAACAACTCCGACAAAGACAGCGATCCCTACGACAACCCGTGGGACAACATGAGCGACACCTGGAACAACGGGGTCGCCAACGCCACCTACGGCACGCTGCCCAAGCACATCGGCATGTATTCCCGCGACCGCCTCGGCTGGGTGGTCGCCGCGCGCAAGCGCACGCTGGCGGTCGGCAGCGCGATCCCGTCCGTGGTGATCGACCGCGCCAGCCTGGCAGGCTCGCAGAACGTGCAGATGCTGGTGCTCAACAACCCCGCCGTGCCCTCGCGCTACTACGTCGTGGAGGTGCGCAAGCGCTGGGGCGACTACGAGAACAAGCTGGCCGGCGACGCGGTGATCATCCATGCGGTCGACACCTCGCGCGGCGAACCGGCGTGGAGCGTCGATGCCGACACGCCGCCCGCCAACCGCGCCAACAACGAAGGCAGCATGTTCAAGGTCGGTGAGTCCTGGACCGCGCCGGACTACTCGTTCCGGGTGACGGTGAATGCCGCCACGGCGCAGGGCTTCGATGTCACCGTGCGCCGGCTGCCGCGCCGGACGCCGGTGGGCGATGCCCCGGTGCCGGCGGAGGCACCGTCCCGCCATGCCCCCCGCCTGCGCGACGCGGACCCGGACCCCCGCGACCGGCGCTGAGCCCGCGCGGGCGGGTTGTCGCGGCCCGTCGCGGCCCGCGTCCTGCTACATTGGCACTCCCCCCGACGACGCAGGAATGCTGTCGTGCTGCTGATGATCGACAACTACGACAGTTTCACCTGGAACCTGGTCCAGTACTTCCAGTCGCTGGGCGCCGACGTGAAGGTGGTCCGCAACGACGAGCTGACGGTCGACGAGATCGAGGCGCTGGCGCCGTCTGGCATCGTCATCTCGCCCGGCCCCTGCACGCCGAACGAAGCCGGCGTCTCCGTCGACGTGATCCGCCGCCTCGGCGACCGCATCCCCATCCTCGGCGTGTGCCTCGGCCACCAGAGCATCGGTCAGGCCTACGGCGGCGACGTCATCCGCGCCGGCCGGATCATGCACGGCAAGACCTCGCGCATCCATCACGAAGGCAAGGGCGTGTTCGCCGGCCTGCCCGACGCTTACGAGGCCACGCGCTACCACTCGCTCGTCGTCGACCGCCACACCCTGCCCGAGGCGCTGGAAGTCACCGCCTGGACCGAGAACGACGACGGCAGCGTCGAGGAGATCATGGGCCTGCGCCATCGCGATCATCCGGTCGAAGGCGTGCAGTTCCACCCCGAGTCCATCCTCACCGAGCACGGCCACGCGCTGCTGAAGAACTTCCTCGCGCGCGCCGCCTGAGCGCGGCCCGCGCCGCCTTCCGATCTTCCGAATCCCCATGTCGATCACGCCCCAGCAAGCCCTGCAGCGGACCATCGAGCACCGCGAGATCTTCCACGACGAAATGGTCGACCTGATGCGCCAGATCATGCGCGGCGAAGTCTCGCCGTCGATGGTCTCGGCGATCCTCACCGGCCTGCGCGTGAAGAAGGAGACAGTGGGCGAGATCGCCGCCGCGGCGTCGGTGCTGCGCGAGTTCTCGAACCGCGTCGACGTGCGCGAACGCGACCGGCTGGTCGACATCGTCGGCACCGGCGGCGACGGCGCGCACACGTTCAACATCTCCACCGCCAGCATGTTCGTGGTCGCCGCCGCGGGCGCGAAGGTCGCCAAGCACGGCAACCGCAGCGTGTCGTCGAAGTCCGGCAGTGCCGACGTGCTTGAGGCGCTGGGCGCGAAGATCGAACTCCGGCCCGAGCAGGTCGCCGCCTGCATCGAGACCACCGGCATCGGCTTCATGTTCGCGCCGGTGCACCACCCGGCGATGAAGGTGGTCGCACCGGTGCGTCGCGAGATGGGCGTGCGCACGATCTTCAACATCCTCGGCCCGCTGACCAATCCCGCCGGCGCGCCCAACATCCTGATGGGCGTGTTCCATCCCGACCTCGTCGGCATCCAGGCGCGCGTGCTGCAGGAACTCGGCGCGAAGCGCGCGCTGGTGGTGTGGGGCCGCGACGGCATGGACGAACTCTCGCTCGGCGCCGCGTCGCTGGTCGGCGAACTGCGCGACGGCGTCGTCCGCGAATACGAAGTGCATCCCGAGGACTACGGCATCGCGATGGCGGCCAGCCGCAACCTGCGGGTGGAAAACGCCGAAGAATCCCGGACGATGCTGCTCGAAGCGCTGAACAACCGTCCCGGCCTGCCGCGTGACATCGTCTGCCTCAACGCCGGCGCCGCGCTGTTCGTGGCCGGCGTCGCCGACAGCATCGCGCACGGCATCGAGGCCGCGCGCGCCGCGATCGCCAGCGGCGACGCCCGCGCCAAGCTCGAACACTTCATCGCCACCACGCAGAAGCTGGCCGCGGCCTGAGGCTCGCCATGTCGCAGACCGCGTTCGCGAACACGCCCGAACCGCCGTACTACGCGGTGATGTTCACCTCGCTGCGCAACGATGCCGATGCCGAGGGCTACGCCGAGGCGGCCGATCGCATGGTCGAACTCGCCGCGCAGCAGCCGGGTTACCTCGGCGTGGAATCGGTGCGCGGCGCCGACGGCATCGGCATCACGATCAGCTACTGGCGCAGCGAGCACGACATCCTCGCCTGGAAGCACCAGGCCGAGCACGCGGCGACCCGCAGCCGCGGTCGCAGCGACTGGTACACCCGTTACATCACGCGCGTCGCCAAGGTCGAACGCGCCTACGACTGGTTCGCGAAGACAACGCCATGAGCAACGACGCCACCGCCGCCCCCGCCGACACGCGACGCGCGGACATCCTGCAACGCATCCTCGACCGCAAGGCCGAGGAAGTCGCCGAGCGCAGCGCGCGCGTGCCGCTGGACGCGCTGCGCGCGCGCCTGGCCGACGCGCCGCCCGCACGCGGCTTCGTGGCCGCGATCGCCGCCAAGCGCGACGCCGGCCTGCCCGCGGTCATCGCCGAGGTGAAGAAGGCCAGCCCGTCGAAGGGCGTGATCCGCGAGGATTTCGACCCCGCCGCGATCGCCGCCAGCTACGAAGCCGGCGGTGCCGCCTGCCTGTCGGTGCTGACCGACATCGACTTCTTCCAGGGCGCCGACGCCTACCTGCAGCAGGCCCGCGCCGCGTGCACGCTGCCGATGCTGCGCAAGGACTTCACGATCGATCCGTACCAGGTCGTCGAGGCGCGCGTGCTCGGCGCCGACTGCATCCTGCTGATCGTCTCCGCGCTCGACGACGCGCAGCTCGATGCGCTGTATCGCGAAGCGGTCGGCGTCGGCCTCGACGTGCTGGTCGAAGTGCACGACGCCGAGGAACTCCAGCGCGCGCTGCGACTGCCCCCGCTCCGCGGCCGCCTGCCGCTGATCGGCGTCAACAACCGCAACCTGCGCACGTTCGAGGTGTCGCTGGCGACCACGCTGTCGCTGAAGTACGCCGTGCCCGCGGACCGCATCCTCGTCACCGAGAGCGGCATCGGCACGCGCGACGACGTCGACTGGTTGCTGGCCGCGGGCATCGAAGCCTACCTCGTCGGCGAATCCTTCATGCGCGAGGCCGACCCGGGCGCGGCGCTCAAGCGCCTGTTCTTCCCGGCATGAGCACGCCGACTTACGCGACGCCGGCGGCCGACGCGCCGCTGGTGGTCTTCGACTTCGACCACACGCTGTACGACGGCGATTCCGGCAGCCACCTGTTCAAGTGGCTGATCGAGCGCGACTGGTGGCGCAAGGCACTGGCGTTGCTGATCGCGCCGATCGCCGGGCCGATGGTCGCGTGGATGCCCACGCGCCGCCGCGGCATCTCCGCGTTCGTCTGGGTCGGCACGCTGGGCATGCGCACCGCCGCGGACTTCAACCTCGCCACCGACCGTTACGTCGCCGCGCATGCCGATGCGATCCGCGCGCGGCTGCTGCCGATCGCGCTTGAAGTGCTGCGCCTGCATCGCGAGGCCGGCGACAATGTGGTCGTCGCCACCGGCGCGCCGCCGGAACTGGCCCGCGCGATCCTCGCCTTCGTCGCGCACGAGGATCTGCCGGTCATCGGCACGATCGTCGGCCCGAAGTTCGGTGCGATCGGCGCGCTGCGCCACTGCCACTACCGCATGAAGATGACGATGCTGCGCGAGGCCGGCTTCAATGCGCCCGTTGCCGCCGCATATACCGACAGCAGCGCCGACCTGCCGCTGCTGCAGGCCGCGAAGCAGCCCGTCGTCGTCAATCCGAAACCGCAGCGCGTCGCGATGTTCCGCCGCGTCCTGCCGCCCGGCACCCAGATCCTCAACTGGGGCTGCCCGGGGCGGGGTGGAGATGTGGTGTAGGGCGAACGCGTCGGGAACGAACGTGCCCGTCCGTCGAAGCCGCGACGAAGTCCAGCCGTGCTTTCGAAAGGCGCGCTGCATTCTGGCGCCCTAGCTAGAGACAAGTGAAAGATAGGGGCGTGCTGGGCCGAATAGTGAGAAGCTTTTGTTAGAAATTTACCGAGGGCTGAGCTGACTTTTCGGGTCGTCTTGGGAAGGCTCTAGACGGATTGATCTCGGTAAAGTACTTCTCTCATGAGGCGAACGGATGCGAGCGACTGTTCAAATAGCGAATGGTTTCCATCGTTGAAGTCTTGTTGGACGAGCTCGTCATTCCATGGATCTTTGACATGAATCCATGAGTTCCTAAATTTGCGAAGGTCATGCGCGCGCTGTTTCAGTGCGTCATTCATGTCAGAAATGTTTATCAAATCAATCGAATTGTGTATGTCTGGGTGGTCGCTTCTGAGAAGTGTTTCAATCGCTTGGAATGCTGTTATAACGCAAGCTAGATATGCGCCATTTGCAAAACATAAGTCGCAGTTCCGAATCCACTCTGCAGAAAATTCGGACGCTATGATTCCGCCTTTGAGCATTTCTTCGTCGAGATCGACGATATAAGCCCAGCGAGCTTCGCTGCTTGAAAATAGTTTGGATTTTTTCATATGGCTGTTCTATTTCTTGTTCTTACATCCAGCTAAATCTGGAAATTGTTGATTTTGGATTGAGTCCGCGCGCAAGTTTCGATGCATTTCTGCCTGTATCAGATTTGGCCGAGCCTTTAGCGGAGCTCGCGATGACTACCCTGAGTTTCGGGTGTGGCCTGCATGGCGTCAACGACCGAGGTTTTGATGGTGTCGATCGCGTTGTGGCTTCGAACAGCAGGTCCCTCGCTGCGCTCGGGATGACAGGTGTTCGGGTCGCGACTCACGTCGCTCCTACAGAAGCGATGCGGTTGCGAGGCGCCTTGTGCCTGCGAGAGCGGGAGGCGCGGTGAGGTTCACATTGCGGCCGTGCAGGGGGTGGGCAGGGCCGCGATCAGGGGGGATAATGCGCGCCATGGACAGATAGCCCGTCGCGCCGTCGTGGCCCCGCCTCGAAGGGTGCGCCTTCCGCCTCCGGAACCCTTCGCATGGCCGAGACCATCCGCCACGACAAGACCGCGCGTCAGCTGCGTCTGCTTTCGGACGCGCTCGACAGCGGGCGCCTGGGCCCCGTGCGGCGGCTGGTCAACACGCTGTCGCCGGCCGAGATCGGCAACCTCCTCGAATCCCTGCCGCCGGGCAAGCGCGAAGTCGTCTGGGGCCTCGTCGATCCCGAGGACGACGGCGAGGTGCTGGTCCACGTCGGCGAGGAGGTCCGCGAGGGCCTGATCGCGGAGATGGACCCGGACGAACTGGTCGCCGCGGTCGAGGACCTCGACATCGACGACCTCGCGGACCTGGTCGAGGACCTGCCGGACACGGTGATCGACGAGGTCCTGAAGTCGATGGACCGCGAGAACCGCGAGCGCCTGGAGCAGGTGCTGTCCTACGACGAGGACACCGCGGGCCGCCTGATGAATCCCGACGTGGTGACGGTGCGCGCCGACACCACGGTCGACGTGGTGCTGCGCTACCTGCGCCTGCGCGGCGAGCTGCCCGAGCACACCGACCACCTGTACGTGGTCAGCCGCCGCCACCAGTACCTCGGACGCATCGCGCTGCAGTCGCTGCTGACCCGCGACGCCAACACGCCGGTGAACCAGCTGGTCGACGACGAGCAACCGGCAATCGGCGTGGACGAGACCGCCGACGTCGTGGCGCAGATGTTCTCCGACCACGACTGGATCAGTGCGCCGGTGGTCGACGACAACAACGTGCTGCTCGGCCGCATCACCATCGACGACGTGGTGGACATCATCCGCTACCAGGCCGAGCACCAGGTGATGTCCGCGGCCGGCCTGAACGAAGAGGAAGACCTGTTCTCGCCGGTGCGGCGCGCGTTCCGCCGGCGCATGCTGTGGCTGACGATCAATCTCGCGACGGCGTTCCTCGCCGCGTCGGTGGTCAGCCAGTTCCAGGCCACGATCGCGCACCTCGTCTCGCTGGCGGTGCTGATGCCGATCGTCGCCGGCATGGGCGGCAACGCCGGCACGCAGGTGCTGGCGCTGATGGTGCGCGGTCTCGCGCTCGGGCAGATCGGCGCGACGAACGTCGGCGCGCTGGTGTGGAAGGAAGTGCGCATCGCGATCATCAACGGCGTCGGCATCGGCCTGCTGCTGGCGCTGATCGTGCTGCTGTGGTTCGGTGACTGGAAACTGTCGCTGGTCATCGGCCTCGCGCTGACGATCAATTTCACCGCGGCCGCGCTGGGCGGCGTGTTCGTGCCGGTGACGGTGAAGCGGCTGGGCTTCGATCCCGCGCTCGCCGGTGGCGTGATCCTGACCACCGTGACCGACGTGATGGGCTTCCTGTCCTTCCTCGGCCTCGCGACCTTGATCCTGCTGCACTGAGCCATGCAAGCGAACGATGCCGACGACATGGCCATCGACTCGCTCGTCGCGCGCCTGTACGCCGCCTTCCGCACGCGTGACGGCGCGGTCGCGCCGGTGGACACGCTGCGCACGGTGTTCCTGCCCGAGGCGGTGATCGTGAAGGCGGTCGGGCCGGTGCCGGAGGTGTTCGACGTGACCCGCTTCATCGAAACGCGGCGCGCGATCCTCACCGATGGCGCGCTCGTCGATTTCGACGAATGGGAACTCGATGCTCGCAGCGAACGACACGGCCATGTGGTGCATCGCTGGAGCCTGTATCGCAAGGTCGGCACGAAGGACGGCGTCGCCTTCGATCTGCGCGGTGTCAAGAGCCTGCAATGCGTGTCGACGCCCGACGGCTGGCGCATCGCATCGCTGGTGTGGGACGACGCGCGCAACGGGCTGTCGCTGCCGGAACAGTGGCCCGTATCGTGAGCGCGCCGTGCTGCGATGCATCACGCATGATGCAGGGAGTGCAATCGATTTCGAGTTGACCCCGCGGCGCCGGCTGCGTACACCGGACGCACCTTCCCGGAGCCCGCCCATGCGCCTGACGACCTTCCTCGCGACCGTCTGCGTTGCGTTCGCCGCCATGGTCGGCACCGCTTTCGCTCATTCCACCCCGAGGCCCGACGTGGACGACCGTTCCGCCGAGCAGGACCCGCGCTACCGCCCGCAGCCCTACATCACGCTCAAGAATCCCGAGTGGACGAAGGACGCGGTGCTGTACCAGATCAACACGCGACAGTTCACGCCGGAAGGCACGTTCCGTGCCGCCGAGCGCGAACTGCCGCGGCTGAAGGCGCTGGGCGTCGACATCCTGTGGCTGATGCCGGTGCATCCGATCGGCGAGCAGAACCGCAAGGGCACGCTGGGCAGTCCGTATTCGGTGCGCGACTACTACGGCGTGAATCCCGAGTTCGGCACCAAGGCGGACCTCAAGCATTTCGTCGACGCCGCGCATGCGCAGGGCATGCACGTGATCCTCGACTGGGTCGCGAACCACACCGCGTGGGACAACCCGCTGATGAAGCAGCATCCCGACTGGTACGCGCGCGACTGGAAGGGCGATTTCCATTCGACGCCGTGGTGGGACTGGACCGACATCGTCAACCTCGACTACCGCCATCCGGGCCTGCGCAAGTACATGACCGACGCGATGACCTACTGGGTGCGCGAGATCGGCGTCGACGGTTACCGCTGCGACGTCGCCGGTTTCGTGCCGCTGGATTTCTGGAACAACGTCCGCGCCGAACTCGATGCGATCAAGCCCGTCTTCATGCTCGCCGAGTGGGAGTCGCGCGACCTGCATGCGAAGGCGTTCGACGCGACCTACGCGTGGAGCTGGTACGACGCGATGCTGCACGTCGCGAAGGGGCAGGCCGACGTCGGCACGTTCCGCGTCTACTACTCGTGGAACGAGGCCTACTACCCGCGCGGCGGCATGCGCATGACCTTCCTCAGCAACCACGACAAGAACAGCTGGGAAGGCACCGAGTTCGAGCAGTTCGGCGATGCGTTGCCGGCGGCGATGGTGCTGTCGTTCGTGGCCGACGGCATCCCGATGCTCTACAACGGCCAGGAAGCGGGCAACACGAAGCGACTGGAATTCTTCGAGAAGGATCCGATCGTCTGGCGCACGCATCCCAACGGCGTGCTGTACGCCGATCTCATTCGCCTCAAGAAATCGACCTCGCCGCTGTGGAACGGCCACTGGGGCGCGCTGATGCAGCACGTGCCCAACGACCGTCCGGCGGAGGTGCTGAGCTTCGTGCGCCAGGACGCGCAGGCGAAGGTGTTCGCGGTGTTCAACCTGTCGGCGAAGCCGCAGACGGTACGCTTCGAGCAGACGCTGTTCCATGGCGTTTACACCGAGCATTTCAGCGGCGGATCGGCGACACTCGATGCCTCGACCTCGCTGGAGCTGGCGCCATGGGCCTATCGCGTCTACGTGCAACGCACCGCTTCGTCCGCCGCGGCGTCGCACTGATTGCCATTGCGGCGCTGATGACGCTCGCAGGCTGCGCCACGGTGCCCTCGACGACCGACGCAAGCGGCAAATTCGTCGAGCGCAGCGTGCACGTCGACGGTGCGGACCGCCGTTACCAGGTGTTCGTGCCCGCTGCGCGCTTCCGCCACGGCCGCGTGCCGGTGCTGATGTTCCTGCACGGCACCGGCGAGCGCGGCAGCGACGGCGACAAGCCCACGCGCGTGGGCTTGGGCCCGTACCTGCGCGCGCATGCGGACGAGTTTCCCGCGGTGGTGGTGTTCCCGCAGGCGCCCGACGACAACGACTGGAAAGGTATGGCCGCGGACATCGCCTTCGCCGCGCTCGACGCGTCGATGCGTGAATTCCACGGCGATCCGAAGCGCACCTATCTCACCGGCATGTCGATGGGTGGCTACGGCACGTGGGAACTCGCGCTGATGCAGCCGCATCGCTTCGCCGCGCTGGTGCCCGTCTGCGGCGCGCTGACCGCACCGCGCGACGAGCGCGACCTGTACGTCACGCCGCTGCGCGACGAGCCCGATCCCGCCGCCGCGCTCGCACAGCGCCTCAAGCACGTGCCGGCGTGGATCTTCCACGGCGCGAAGGACGACCTGGTCCCGCCGCGCGAGGATCGCCTGATCGAAGCCGCGTTCAAGGCCGTCGGTGGCGACGTGCGCTACACCGAATTCCCCGACGCCAACCACAACAGCTGGGATCCGGCGTATTCGGGCACGCCGGAACTGTGGCCGTGGTTGTTCGCGCAGAAGCGGAAGTAGACGCTCGCGCCGTTCAGGGAAGGCCGCTGCTCAGCCCTTCGGCTTCGCCGCCTTCCTGCCTTCGGACGCCATGCTGCGGGAGATCGCGCCGGATCCGGAGATGATCATCCGCACCATCGTGCTGATCTGATCGACGAGTTCGGGGTCGCGTTCGCGCGGCAGGTCCATCGCGGTCGCGCCCATCGCGAACACCAGCCGGGTGATCGCCTTCGACACCAGCGCCGGTTCGTACAGCACCTTGCCGTCGAGCGCGGCCAGTCGCACGAGGTCGTGGCGCAGTTCTTCCTCGAAGAACGTCAGTTCGCGATCCACCGCCTGCTTGAACGCGTCCGAGCCGACCATGCCCTCGCGCAGCAGCACGTGCAGCAGCTTGTCGTCGGCGCGCAGCTGCTGCATGAAGGTTTCGATCGAGGTGCGCACGATGCCGCGCTGCGTGGTCACGCGATGCCGCGCCGAACCGATGATCGTGCGCAGCGAGCGGCCGGAGAGGTCGATCAGCGCCACCGTCAGTTCGTCCATGTCGCGGAACTGGCGGTAGAAGCTGTTCGGGGCGATGCCGGCCTCGCGGGCGACCTCGCGCAGGCTCAGGCTGGAGACGCTGCGGTGGGGGCCGATCAGGCGCAGGGCCGCCGCGAGGAGGTCATCGCGCGAAATGGAGGCCTTGCGCCCGGACGGCGCGCCGGAATCGATGGGCTCGGCAGAGGACGGAGAGGTCACGGGGGGAAGCCGGGCGGACGGCTTCGCATCATAGCCCCGTTCCTGAATGCACAAATGTATAGACAACTGTATTCGTGTCTGTATATTGGTCGTCCATGGCCGCCGTCCCTTCCTTCGTCGTTCCGTTCCGTCCGCCCCTGCTCAAGCGGCTGGCGGAGGTCCTGCTGGCCCCCGAGGCCTTCGATTTCTGGGCCTCGCGCCTGCATCCGGGCTGGTCGTGGGCGCGCCCGCTGGCGCGGATCGTCGAACGTCGGTCCGAGTCGCGCGACGCCTGCACCCTCGTGCTCCAGCCGAACCGCCACTGGCGCGGGTTCGTGCCGGGACAGCACCTGAACGTCTCGGCCGAGATCGACGGGACCCGCGTCACCCGCAGCTACAGCCTCAGCGACGCGCCGCGTGCCGACGGCCGCATCGCGATCACGGTGAAGGCGATTCCCGACGGCAAGCTCGGCCGGCACCTGTGCGAGACGGCGCGCGTCGGCGACGTGCTCGACCTCGGGCCAGCGTTCGGCGACATGACGCTGCCGGCGAAGCCCGACGGTGCCTGGCTGTTCCTCGCCGCGGGCAGCGGCATCACCCCGTTCATGGCAATGCTGCGCGCACAGGCCGCCGCCGGCATGCCGATGCCGATCACGCTGGCCTACTGGGCCCGCAGCCGCGGCGAGCAGTGTTTCGTCGACGAACTGCGCGCGCTGGCCGCGCGCCATCCGAACTTCACTTTCGCGCCGGTGCTCACCCGCGACGCCGCGACCGACGACGTGCGCCACGCGCGCATCGACACCGCGCTGCTCGACGCGATCTGCCCCGATCTCGCGACGCGCCGGGTGTTCGCCTGCGGTCCCGACGGTTTCGTGGCCGCGGCGCGCGCACTGGCCGGTACGCGGGCGAAGACGTTCCATGCCGAAGCCTTCACGCCGCCGGCGCGCATCGCCGCTGAGGCCGAGGACGTCGGTCAGGTCACGCTGACGCTCGCGCGCAGCGGGCGCACGCTCGACGTGCCGCGTGGCGTGTCGTTGCTGTCCGCGCTGGAAGACGCCGGCCTGAAGCCCGCCTCGGGCTGCCGCATGGGCATCTGCAACACCTGCGCCTGCGGCAAGCAGGCAGGCGTCACCCGTCACCTGCACACCGGCGACGTCGAACACGAACCGGTTTCCGCGCTGCGTCTGTGCACGAACAGCGCGCGCACGGACCTCATCCTCGATCTGTGATCCTCTCATGACCGTCTCCAATCGCTCCCTCGGTGCCGAGGAACTCGAACGCTTCGGCCAGGAACTCGACGCCCTCCGCGCGCGCACCGTCGCGACGCTGGGCCAGCGCGACGCCGACTACATCCGCCGCATCTACGCCGCGGTGCGCTGGACCGGCCTGCTCGGGCGCCTGTCGCTGTGGGGCGGCGCGATCGCCGGCGGCCTGCTCGGCGGTTACACGCTGGCCGGCCCGCTGGCGGCCTGCATCGTCGGCACGCTGCTGCTGGGGCTGTCGAAGATCCTCGAGAACATGGAGCTGGGCCACAACGTCATCCACGGCCAGTACGACTGGATGCGCGATCCCAACCTCGACGGCAAGACCTACGAATGGGACATCGCCGGCACCGGCGACAACTGGCGCAAGACCCACAACTACCGCCATCACGCGTGGACGAATGTCCGCGGCATGGACGACGACATCGGCTACGGCCTGCTGCGCATCTTCCCCGAGCAGCGCTGGAAGCCGTTCCACCTCGCGCAGCCGGTGGTCGCGATCATCTTCGCGCTGCTGTTCGAGTGGGGCGTGGCGATCCAGGACCTGCGCGTCGGCCGCTGGTTCGCCGGCAAGACGTCATGGGCGAAGATGCGTGCGCAGTTCCGTCCGGTCGGCCGCAAGATGGCGCGGCAGATCCTCAAGGATTACGTGTTCTATCCGCTGCTCGCCGGCCCGTGCTTCCTGCCGGTGCTGCTGGGCAACGTCGTCGCCAACATCATCCGCAACGTGTGGACGTACGTGATCATCTTCTGCGGCCACTTCACCGCGGACGTGGAGACGTTCTCGAAGCAGTCGGTGATCAACGAAACGCGCGGCCACTGGTACCTGCGCCAGCTGCGCGGCTCGTCGAACCTCACCGGTGGGCGCTGGATGGACCTGATGTCGGGCAACCTCAGCCATCAGGTCGAGCACCATTTCTATCCCGACGTGCCGGCCAACCGCTACGCGGCGATGGCGGTCGAGGTGCGCGAGATCTGCGCGCGCTACGGCCAGCACTACAACACCGGCTCGCTGCCGAAGCAGTTCGGGCAGGTGATCTGGCGCATCGTGCGCCACTCGTTGCCGAGCCGGCCGGCGGTGCGCGTCGCGCACCGGCTGCAGGGATCGCCGGGCTAGGTTTAAACAGCCAGGGCGATCACGCGGGCGGCATCGAAAGGACGGCGATCAGTCCGCTTCGGGCTTCGGCTTGAACAGCAGCGATTCCAGCACCGCCATGCGCACGGCGACGCCGTTCGCGACCTGCTTCAGGATCAGCGACTGCGGGCCGTCGGCGACGACGTCGTCGATCTCCACGCCGCGGTTGATCGGGCCCGGATGCATCACCACGGCATCGGCGGCGGCGCGGTGCAGGCGGGCCGCGGTCAGGCCGTAGTCGCGGTGGTAGTCCTCGAGCGAGGCGACGAGGCCCTGCTCCATGCGCTCGCGCTGCAGCCGCAGCATCATCAGCACGTCGACGCCCTCGACCGCTTCGTCGAAGTCCTCGGTCACGGTGCAGCCGTGCAGCATGCCGCCGCTGTCGTCCACCGGCGGCAGCAGCGCCGCCGGGCCGCAGATGCGGATCTCGCCCGCGCCCAGCGTGCGCAGCGCGTGCAGGTCAGAGCGCGCGACGCGCGAGTGCAGCACGTCGCCGACGATCGCCACCTTCAGCCGCGAGAAGTCGTTCCCGAAGCGCTGGCGCAGGGTCAGCATGTCGAGCAGGCCCTGGGTGGGATGCGCGCTGCGGCCGTCGCCGGCGTTGATCAGGCGCGTTTCCGGAGCGATGTGACGCGCGAGTTCGTTCAGCACGCCGTCCTCGTGGTGGCGGATCACGAAGCCGCGCACGCCCATCGCCTCGATGTTCTTCAGCGTGTCGCGCGCGGTCTCGCCCTTCGTGGTGGACGAGGTGGCGGCGTCGAAATTCAGCACGTCCGCGCCCAGCTTCTGCGCGGCGCGCTGGAAGCTCAGCCGGGTGCGCGTGGACGGCTCGAAGAACAGCGTGCACACCGCGATGCCGCGCAGCGCGTCGGGTGCGGCCTGGCCGTTGGCGAATTCCTGCGCGCGGTCGAGCAGGCGCAGCATCGTCGCGCGGCTCATGCCGTCGAGCGTGAGCAGGTGGTGCAGCACGCCTTCGGCGTCGGTCTGGAGTTCGGATTTGTAGCCGAGCGTGTTCGGGAACATGTGGCTTGAGGGCGGGCTGTTCGGGGTCATGGGCGTCACTCCTCGATCGGGATGGCGTCGTGCGGCGAGGCCAGCCAGCGTTCGACGATCACCGCCGCGGCCACCGCGTCGAGGAGATCGGCGTCGCGGCGCCTGCGCCTGCCGTCGGCGCGCTCGGCGGCGAAGCGCCGGGCGGCCTCCTGGGAACTGTTGCGTTCGTCCATCATCGCGACCGGCAGCGCGAAGCGCGTGCGCAGTTCGCGGGCGAAGGCGTGGGCGCGCTGGCGGATCGGCTGGTCGCCGCCGTCCAGCGTCATCGGGTCGCCGACGATGAAGCCGCCCGGGCGCCATTCGCGATGCAGCTTCTCGACCGCTTTCCAGTCGATCTGGTCGTCGTGCACGTCGACCACGGCCAGCGCACGTGCGCCGAGGCCGAACCCGCTGCTCACCGCCACGCCGATCCGGCGGGCGCCGACGTCGAAGCCGAGGATGGTGGTGTCGGCGCGCAACGGCTCAGGCATGGCCGCTGTAGTCGGTCATCCGGCGGATGTCGACGCCGATGTGGCCGGCGGCGGCTTCCCAGCGCGCGTCCAGCGGCAGCGAGAACAGCAGCGACGGGTCGTAGTCGGCGGTGATCCAGCTGTTGTCGGCGAGTTCCTGTTCGAGCTGGCCCGCGCCCCAGCCGGCGCAGCCCAGCACCAGCGTGGCGCGCTGCGGGCCTTCGCCGCGGGCGATGGCGGTCAGCACGTCGCGCGAGGTGGTCATGTGCAGGTCGTCGGCGATCTGCAGGCACGAGTCCCAGCGCGGCGCGCCGTCGTGCAGCACGAAGCCCAGTTCGGTGTGGACCGGACCGCCGGCCAGCACGCGCTCGCCGCGCCGCTGCGGGTTGTCGCAGTCGATGCCCATCTGTGACAGCACGTCGCCGAGGACGAGTTCGGAAGGGCGGTTCAGCACCAAGCCCATGGCGCCCTCGGCGTTGTGCCGGCAGACCAGCGTCACGGTGCGCGAAAAGGTCGGATCGGCCAGTGAAGGCACGGCGATCAGCAGCTGATTGGCGAGGAAGGTCGACTCGGGCAGCATGCCGCCATTGTACGGGACGCCGCCGCCCCGCCGCCTTGATCCGACGCCGGGGTCCGACCCCGGAAACGACGGAAGCCGGCGCAGGGCCGGCTTCCGGGGAACACCTGCGGACGGGCCGGTCAGGCCGCGAACGGCACGCCGGTCTTTTCCTTCAGTTCGTCGATGCTGATGCCCGGGGCCGCTTCCAGCAGCTTCAGGCCGTCGGCGGTGACGTCGAACACGGCGAGGTCGGTGATGATCCGGTCGACCACGCCGACGCCGGTCAGCGGCAGCGTGCACTGCGGCAGGATCTTGTGCTCGCCGTTCTTCGCGGTGTGCTCCATCAGCACCACCACGCGGCGCACGCCGGCGACGAGATCCATCGCGCCGCCCATGCCCTTGACCATCTTGC
Organism: Lysobacter sp. DMC104; assembly: GCF_056313665.1. NCBI lineage: Bacteria > Pseudomonadati > Pseudomonadota > Gammaproteobacteria > Lysobacterales > Lysobacteraceae > Lysobacter > Lysobacter sp. DMC104. Next base: position 118,436 of record NZ_JBQUZW010000008.1, read on the forward strand.
CGGGCACCATCCAGTTGGCGAGGTCGCCCTGGTGGGTGACCTGCATCGCGCCGAGGATGGCGAGGTCGATGTGGCCGCCGCGGATCATCGCGAACGAGTCGTGGCTGCCGAAGTAGCTGGCACCGGGACGGGCGGTGACGGTCTGCTTGCCGGCGTTGATGAGGTCGGCGTCGACCTCGTCCTCGGTCGGGAACGGGCCGATGCCGAGCAGGCCGTTCTCGCTCTGCAGCCACACGTCCATGCCGTCGGGGATGTGGTTCGCCACCAGCGTCGGCAGGCCGATGCCGAGGTTCACGTAGGCGCCGTCGGTGAGTTCCTGCGCGGCGCGCTGCGCCATTTCATCGCGGGTCCAGGCCATCACTTCTCTCCCTGGCGCACGGTGCGCTGTTCGATGCGTTTCTCGGGGGTCGGATTGACCACGATGCGGTCGACGTAGATGCCCGGCAGGTGCACGTGGTCCGGATCGATGTCGCCGATCTCGACCAGTTCCTCGACCTCGGCCACGCAGACCTTGCCGGCCATCGCGCAGGCCGGGTTGAAGTTGCGCGCGGTCTTGCGGAAGACCAGGTTGCCGGCCTTGTCGGCCTTCCACGCCTTCACCAGCGAGACGTCGGCCTTCAGCGCGGTCTCCAGCACGTACCAGTGGCCGTCGGGGAACTGGCGGGTCTCCTTGCCCTCGGCGACCACGGTGCCGTAGCCGGTGCGGGTGAAGAACGCCGGGATGCCGGCACCGCCGGCGCGCAGGCGCTCGGCCAGCGTGCCCTGCGGGTTGAATTCCAGTTCGAGTTCGCCGGACAGGAACTGGCGCTCGAATTCCTTGTTTTCGCCGACGTACGACGAAATCATCCTCTTGATCTGCCGGGTCGTCAGCAGCTGGCCCAGGCCGAAGCCGTCGACGCCGGCGTTGTTGGAGATCGCGGTCAGCCCGGTCACGCCGGAATCGCGCAGGGCGGCGATCAGCGCTTCGGGGATGCCGCAGAGGCCGAAACCGCCGACCGCGAGGGTCTGGCCGTCGGCGACGAGGCCGTCGAGCGCGGCGGCGGCGCTCGGGAAGACTTTCCGGTTGCTCATGCCGGCACCTTGCGGCACGGCGCGTGTTGCGGGCGGGTCATCGTCGCTCCTGGGTGGCGGATCGGGTGGGGGTGATCCGTGGGCCGTGCAGTGTAGCGCCGGGGTCCGGACGGACGACACCGTACTTTTGGGCAGGTGGGCGACCACCCGGAACGCGGCCGGTCCGCCGCGCCCGCTAGAATCGGCCCATGCCCCGGATCGCCCTCGTCACTGCCATCGTCTCCGCCGCCACCGACGACGACATGGCGCCCCTGCTCGACGCCTGCGCCCGCGCCGGGCTCGTGGCCGAAGTCCGCGCCTGGGACGATTTCACCGTCTCCTGGGCCCGCTACGACGCCGTGGTGCTGCGCTCGCCGTGGGACTACCACCTGCATCGCGACGCTTTCCTGCACTGGTGCGCGCAGGTCGCCTGCACGACCCGGCTGTTCAATCCGCTGGAGGTCGTGCGCTGGAACACCGACAAGCGCTACCTCGCCGATCTCGAGGCCGCTGGCGTGCCGGTGGTGCCGACGCGGTTCGTCGCGCCGGAGGCCGAGCCCATGCCGGCGCTGGAGGCGTTCCTGGCCGCGTTTCCCGACGCCGCGGAAGTGGTGGTGAAGCCGACCGTCAGCGCCGGCTCGCGCGACACCCAGCGCTACCGCCGCGACCAGGCGCTGGCCGCCGCCAACCACGTCGGCACGCTGCTCGATGCCGGCCGCGACGCGATGCTGCAGCCGTACCTCGATGCCGTCGACGTGCGCGGCGAAACCGCGCTGCTGTATTTCGACGGCGTCTTCAGCCATGCCATCCGCAAGGCCGCGCTGCTGCGTCCGGACGCGGCGGGGCTCGACCACACCGCCGTGCCCGAGGCGATCGCCGCGCGCACGCCCGACGCCGACGAGCTGCGCACGGGCGAGGCCGTGCTCGCCGCGCTGCATGCGCGCACCGGCGCGCCGCTCCCGTACGCGCGCATCGACCTGATCCGCGACGCCGGTGGCGCGCCGCGGCTGCTGGAACTCGAACTCGTCGAGCCGTCGCTGTTCTTCGCGCAGGCACCGGAGGCGGCCGATCGTTTCGTCGCCGCGCTGCGCGAACGGTTGACGGCACCTGAACCGGCGCCCTGAGCGTGCTGCCGGGACCGGCGATGCGATCGGGTACCATGCCGGCCTCGCTGTCCCGCCCGGGCCACGCTTCGATGTCCCTCCCGCCATGAACGTCGCCATCGAGCGCCACGACCACGCCACGCGCGTCGATTTCGTGGTCGAACTCGCCGGCCGCCTGCACGCCTACGGCACCACCGCGCACCGTCTCGAAGGTGCGGTGATGGCGGTCGCGTCGCGGCTGGGGCTGGAATGCGGCGTGTGGTCGAATCCCACCGGCATGATCCTGTCCTTCGGCGAAGCCGGCCGTGGCCGGCGCGACACCGTGCGCGTGGTGCGCCTGCCGCCGGGCGAGACCGACCTTTACAAGCTGTGCGAGGCCGACCGCATCGCCGAAGCAGTGATGGCGGGCGAACTCGATCTCGAAGCCGGACACGCCGCGCTGCGCGCGCTGGATCGCCCGTCCGGCTGGCGCGGACAGATGATCGCGGTGTCCGCGTTCGGGCTGTCGGCCGCCGCGGTGGCGGGGCTGTGGCGGTTGCCGTGGCTGGACATCGCCGTCGCCGGCCTGACCGGCCTGCTGATCGGCGTGCTGGAGTGGGCCACGCAGGACCGGCCGCGGCTGAAGGAAGCCAGCGACGCCATCGCCGCGATGGTCGCCGGCACGGTGGCGGTGCTGGTGGCCTCGTTCGTCGGCCCGCTCAACCTCAACACCGTCATCATCTCGTCGCTGATCGTGCTGATGCCCGGCATGTCGCTGACCAACGCCGTCAACGAACTGACCAACCAGAACCTCGTCTCCGGCACCGCGCGTTTCGCCGGTGCGATGACCACCATCCTCAAGCTCGCGATCGGCATGATGGTCGCGCTCACCGCTGCCGAGATGGTCGGCCTCGCCCCCGAGGTGCGGGCGCTGCGGCCGCAGCCCGACTGGGTGGAGGGTTTGGCGCTGGTGCTCGGCACGTACGCGTTCGCGGTGCTGTTCCGCACCCGTCGTCGTGATTATCCGGTGGTGATGCTGGCCGCCGCGATCGGTTATCTCCTCTCGCGTTTCGTCGGCGGCGCGTGGGGCACCACGGTCGGCGTGTTCATCGCGGCGCTGGCGATGACCGCCGCCGGCAATGCGTTCTCGCGGCTCACCAACCGGCCCGGTGCGCTGGTGCGTTTGCCCGGCATCATCATGTTGGTGCCCGGCAGCGCCAGCCTGCGCGGCCTGCTGGCGCTGGTGCAGGGCGAAAGCCTGGAAGCGGGGCAGGCTGCGGTGCTGGCCGCGCTCAACATCCTGCTGGCGCTGGTCGCGGGATTGCTGTTCGGCAATATCCTGATTCCGACGCGGCGCAATCTCTGAGTCGCGCGGCGCACGCCCGATTCCGATTCACGATCCCGCCAGCGAAAAACATCCGCCAACGAAAAACGCCGGCATGGCGCCGGCGTTTTCGGAATGCGGTCGCGACGGGGCCGTGACTCACTTCTTGATCAGGAATTCCTCGACCTTCTTGCCCTTCTTGACCTGTTCGGCCAGCCAGCGCGGCTGCTTGCCGCGACCGGTCCAGGTTTCCTTCGGATTCGCCGGATTGCGGTACTTCGGCGCGACCTTCTTGCCCGCGGTCTTCGAAGCCTTCGTCGCCTTGCCGCCCGCGGACGCCTTCGCTCCGCCGAACAGCTCGTCGATGGAATAGCCCTCGGCCTTGGCCAGCGCGACGAGCTTCTTGCGGACGCCGGCGATGGGCTTGCGCTTGGTGAGCGCGGTCTTCTGCTTCTGGGCCTGGTTGATCAGCGAATCCAGATCCTTCTGCGAGAACCCTTTGAGATCGAATGCCATTTTGACTCCGGATGACGGTGGGAATCTCCGGGCGGAGAAACCGCTGGGAGGAACGTCGATCATAATCCATTCGCGACGCCTATCAAAACCGGTCGATCCATGAAAACCGGCGTCGTGTCTCGGAATAATCTTCGCGGTGTTCGCGAATTCTCGCGCCCGGCGCTCCGCGAATCAACCGCGGGCCGGCAGCAATCGTTCGAGCAGTGCCTCGCGGCCGAGCGATTCGGCTTCGCTCGCACGGCGCGCGCGATATTCGAACGTGCCGGCGGCGAGGCCGCGTTCGGACACCACCACGCGGTGCGGAATGCCGATCAGCTCGATGTCCGCGAACATCGGCCCCGGACGCAGGCCGCGATCGTCGAGCAGCGTTTCCACGCCGGCGGCATTCAGCTCGTCGTACAGCGCCTGTGCGGCGGCGGCGACGGCCGGATCGTTCTTCGGATTGATCATGCACACCGCGACCTGCCACGGCGCCATCGGCTCGGGCCAGACGATGCCCGCGGCGTCGTGGCTCTGCTCGATCGCCGCGGCGACGATGCGGCTCACGCCGATGCCGTAGCAGCCCATCGCGGGAATCGCGGCCTTGCCGTTGGCATCGAGCACGGTCATGCCCATCGCTTCGGAATACCGGCGGCCCAGCGCGAACACATGGCCGACCTCGATGCCGCGCGCGATGGCCAGCGTGCCCTTGCCGTCGGGCGAGGGATCGCCGACGACGATGTTGCGGATGTCGGCGACGTGGTCGGGTTCCGGCACGTCGCGGCCCCAGTTCACGCCGGCGATGTGATAACCGGCTTCGTTCGCGCCGACGACGAAATCGTGCATCGCGGCGACCGTGCGGTCGGCGACCACGCGAATCGATTTCTTCGGCGCGATCGGGCCGAGGAAACCGGGTTCGCTGCCGAGGTGTTCGAGGATTTCCGCTTCGGTCGCGAGGCGGTATTCGCCGAGGCCGGGCAGTTTCGCCAGTTTGATTTCGTTGACGACGTGGTCGCCGCGCACCAGCGCGAGCACGAACTGCGGTGCGCCGTCGGCGTCGCTGCCCATGATCGCCACCGATTTCACCGTGCGCTGCAGCGGAATGCCGAGCAGCGCGGCGACGTCCTCGCAGGTTTTCTGCGTCGGGGTGTCGACCTTGCGCAGCGTTTCGGTGGCGGCGCCGCGTTCGCCCGGTGCCACCGCTTCGGCCAGTTCGATGTTGGCGGCGTAATCGGAGCCGTCCGAGAAGGCGATCGCGTCCTCGCCGGATTCGGCCAGCACCTGGAATTCGTGCGACGCGCTGCCGCCGATCGCGCCGGTGTCGGCGAAGACCGCGCGGAACTTCAGTCCCAGCCGCGTGAAGATGCGGCCGTAGGTGTCGTACATGTTGCGGTATTCGGCGTGCAGCGATTCCTCGTCGATGTGGAACGAGTACGCGTCCTTCATCAGGAATTCGCGTGCGCGCATCACGCCGAAACGCGGGCGGATCTCGTCGCGGAACTTGGTCTGGATGTTGTAGAAGTTCACCGGCAGCTGCTTGTAGCTGCTCAGCTCCTGGCGCGCGAAATCGGTGATCACTTCCTCGGCGGTGGGGCCGTAGCAGTATTCGGCCTCCTTGCGGTCCTTGATCTTCAGCAACTGGCCGCCGAATTTCTGCCAGCGCCCGGTTTCCTCCCACAGCTCGCGCGGCTGGATGGTCGGCATCAGCAGCTCGATCGCGCCGGCGCGGTCCATTTCCTCGCGCACCACGGCCTCGACCTTGCGCAGCACGCGCAGGCCCAGCGGGCTCCAGGTGTAGAGGCCGGCGGCCAGCTTGCGCAGCATGCCCGCGCGAAGCATCAGCTGGTGGCTGACGACTTCGGCGTCGGCGGGAGTTTCCTTTTCGGTGCGGAGATGGAACTGCGACAGGCGCATCGGACGGGCTCGCGGGGGGTCGAATTCCCCATTTTGCCCGATGTCGCCGGCCCGCGCTGCCGGCGGGCCCGGTGCCGGGATGCCCGGGGCGCGCCTGCCGGCCGCGGCGTTCCGCGATCCGGCGGGGTGGCCGTCAGCGTTCGCCGGGCGAGCAGTTGGCGCGGGCGACGGTCTGGGCGATGTCGAGCTGCTTCTGGCGCTCGTCGTCGCTGAGGTCGTGGTCGGCCTGACCGTCGCCGTTGCTGTCCATCTGCAGCCGGCTGCCGCCCTGCAGCAGTTCGATGTTGCGGCGGGCGGTGACGCACTGCGGGGATTCCTGCGTCGCGGCGGGCGCGGCCTGCGTCGCGCCGGTGCCCTCGCGATGGCTGATCGTCCGCATCTGGTACTTGCCCTGCGTCGGCGGGGTCTGCGAGTAGTGGGTCACGCCGTTCGCGTCCTTCCACTGGTAGACATCGCCGGCGAAGGCGGCCGGGGCGGCCAGGGCGGAGGCGGCGAGGAGGATGGAGCCGAGCGCGCGGATCATGACGTTACCTGTGGCGGTGGTGGGCGGAATCCCCCTGCAACGGCGCGATTGCAACACCCCGGCGCGACCGGCGCAAGCGCGGGCGGCGCGGGTGCCGGTTCGTGATTCGGCCCCGGTTCGGGCGCCGTGCGCTCCGGTTACACTGCGCCCATGAGCTCCGTCGACGCCCCCCCGCCCCGCCGCAGCCGCGGGATCTATCTGCTGCCGAACCTGTTCACCACCGGCGCGCTGTTCTCGGGGTTCTTCGCGATCATCGCCGCCTCGCAGGGCCGCTTCGGGGCCGCCTGCGTGGCGATCTTCGTCTCCGCCGTGCTGGACGGCCTGGACGGCCGCGTGGCGCGGATGACCAACACCCAGACCGAGTTCGGGGTGCAGTACGACTCGCTGGCCGACCTGATCAGCTTCGGCATGGCGCCGTCGCTGGTGATGTACCACTGGGCACTGGAGTCGATGAAGCTCGACGGCGCCACCGCCGGCAAGATCGGCTGGCTGGGTGCGTTCCTCTACGCCGCCTGCGCCGCGCTGCGGCTGGCGCGCTTCAACAGCCAGGTCGGCACGGTCGACAAGCGCTGGTTCATCGGTCTGCCGTCGCCGTCGGCCGCGGGACTGATGGCCAGCTTCGTCTGGACCCTGCACGACCTCGGCTGGACCGGCGAACAATTGCGCTACCCGGCGCTGGCGGTGACGGTGTTCGCCGGCCTGCTGATGGTCAGCCGCTTCCGCTATCCCAGCTTCAAGGGCGGCAAGGGCCCGCAGGCCGACCGCGTGCCGTTCATCGTGCCGCTGCTGGTGATCCTGGCGATCATCGGCCTGGTGATCGACGCACCGAAGGTGCTGCTGGCAGTGTTCACCACCTTTGCCCTGTTCGGGCCGCTGATCGCGCGGCGCATGGCGCGACGTGGTGCGGGTGCGGAGGCGGCGTGAACGCGGCGCTCTGGGACCCGTTGCAGTGCGAGATGCTGGCGGCGATGGGGCTGCCGGTGCAGCGCATGGCCGCGGCCGCGCCGGTCGCGACGCCCGCCGTCGTTGCATCGACCACGTCCGTGTCCGCTGCAGACACGCCTTCCACGCCTGCGACGTCGTTCGACGATCCGCTGCTGCTCGCCCTGCTGCGCGCGGCCGGGCGTGCCCGTCATGCGGTGGACGCTGCGGTACTCGCAAGCGGTTGGCCATCGCCGCAGGCGCTGCGGCGCGATCCCGCGGCCAAGCGCGCGCTGTGGCCGCAACTGCGCGCGTTGAGGCGCACGACGACGTGAGCGCCGAGCCGTCGCCCGGGAAGGCGGAAGGCCCGCCCTCGACCACGCTCCGCGCCATGCGCGAGAGCGACCTCGACATGGTCATGGCGATCGAGACCCGCGCCTACGCCTTTCCGTGGACCGTCGGCATCTTCCGCGACTGTCTCAATGCCTGCTATCCGGCATGGTTGCTGGTCGACGGCGAGGTGGTCATCGGCTACGGCATCCTCAGCGTCGCCGCCGGCGAGGCGCACATCCTCAACATCTGCATCGCGCCCGAGGCGCAGGGCCACGGCCATGGCCGCCGCCTGCTGCGCGCGCTGATCCGCCTGTCGCGCCAGCAGCGCGCGGCGCGGATCTTCCTTGAAGTGCGGCCGTCGAACCCGAAGGCCATCGCGCTGTACCACGACGAAGGCTTCAACGAGATCGGCCGCCGTCCGCGCTATTACCCGGCGAACATGGGCCGCGAGGACGCGATCGTGATGGCGATGGAGTTGCTGGAGGGGTAGGGGGAGTTCCAGCGCGCCGAGGCGATGCTGTTGCTCGCATGGTTCCGATCGAGGTTGGTAGAGCGGCCTTCAGGCCGCTGCTTTTCCGTGAAGCTCTATTTGACGAAGACAAAGCAGCGGCCTGAAGGCCGCTCTACCGGGCTCGTGGTTCAGTGCGCCGGCCGATACGGCGCGTACGTGTCTTCGACGGGGTCGTAGCGCAGCACCGGCGCCTTGCCGGTGGGGACGCGGAAGCGGTCCACCACCGGCGCGGTGGCGGGATCGCCGGCGCAACCGTCGCCATGGCGTTCCATCACGGCGATGTCGCGGCCCGCGGTTGTCGTGGCTTCGACCATGAAATCGAGGCAGCGCAGCTTCGGCCAGGTCGCGGTGTAGTGCGCGTCCTGCGCCATCGCCTGGCGCAGGCGCGTGATCGCGGTGTCGTCCGCGCGCGGTGCGCCCGCGAGCGCGCACGTCGCCGTGCACGCCAGCGCGAACACGATCGTGTGCGCGAAGTGGCGCATCACGCGGTTCACCCCAGTCGCCCGCGCTGTTCCTGCAGTGCCGCGAGCTTGGTCGTCCAGTCGGCGAGGCGCTGGCATTCCTGCTCGACCACCGCCGGGGGCACGTTGCCACCGAACTTCGCGAGCTTGGCCTCGCTCTTGTCCTTCTCGCCGGCCACCTTCGCGATTTCCTTGTCGAGGCGCGTGCGTTCGGCGTCGAGATCGACCAGGCCTTCCAGCGGCACGAACAACTGCAGGTCGCCGACCACGGCCGGCGCGGCCGCCGGCGGTTCGCCGGCGATCGTGTCGACGGCATCGAGCTTGAGCAGGAACTTCAGCGAGGCCGAGAATTTCGCGATGCGGGCCGCGTCGACGGCATCGCCGCCGCGGAACAGCAGAGACACCTGCTTCGACGGCGAGATGCCCAGCGTGCTGCGGATGCTGCGCACCGCCGAGACCACGGCCTTGAACCACTCGATGTCGGCTTCGGCTGAGGCGTAGCCTGCGGCGTCGAAATCCGCGGCCTGCGGATAGGCGCGGGCGCAGATGCTCGCGTCCTCGATGCCGAGCTTCGGCGCGACGTGACGCCACAGTTCCTCGGTCACGAACGGGATCAGCGGATGCAGCAGGCGCAGCAGCGCTTCTAGCACGTGCAGCAGCGTGTGACGCGTGCTGGCGGCCGCTTCCGCATCGTCGCCGTTGAGCGCCGGCTTCGCCAGTTCCACGAACCAGTCGCAGAACTCGTTCCAGGTGAAGTCGTAGAGCGCCTGCGACAGCAGGTCGAAGCGGTAGTCGGCGAAATGGGTCGCGGCCTCGACCGACACCTTCGCCAGGCGCGAGAGGATCCAGCGCTCGGCGTCGGTCCTGGGCTGCGGCGCGCCGGACGCGCTGAAGCCCTCGGTGTTCATCAGCGTGAAGCGCGTGGCGTTCCACAGCTTGTTGCAGAAATTCTTGTAGCCCTCGCAGCGGGCCATGTCGAACTTGATGTCGCGGCCGGGGCCGGCGAGGGCGGCCATGGTGAAGCGCAGCGCGTCGGCGCCGTGCGGGGCGATGCCGCCCTTGAAATCCTTGCGGGTGGTGGTCTCGATCTTCTCGGCCATCTTCGGGTTCATCAGGCCTGTGGTGCGCTTCGCCACCAACTCCGCCTCGGTGATGCCGTCGATGATGTCCAGCGGGTCGAGGATGTTGCCCTTCGACTTCGACATCTTCTGTCCGTCCTTGTCGCGGACGAGGCCGGTGATGTAGACGTCGCGGAACGGTACGCGCTCGGCGTCCGAGGCGGCTTCCGGCATGAAGTGGTCGGTCATCATCACCATGCGCGCCACCCAGAAGAACAGGATGTCGAAGCCGGTGACCAGCACGCTGCTCGGCACGAACGCATCGAAGCCGCGCTCACGCATCGCCTCGGGATTCGGCCAGCCCATGGTGCTGATCGGCCACAGCGCGGAGGAGAACCACGTCTCCAGCACGTCGCTGTCCTGGCGCAGCGCGATGTCGCCGACCTTCGCGCGCACTTCGGCCTCGTTGCGGCCCACGTGCACGTTGCCGGCGTCGTCGTACCACGCCGGGATGCGGTGGCCCCACCACAGCTGGCGGCTGATGCACCAGTCCTGGATGTTCTCCAGCCAGTGGCGATAGGTGTTGATCCAGTTCGGCGGCACGAACTTCACCGACCCGTTCTCGACCAGTTCCAGACCGCGGCGCGCGAATTCGTCCATGTTCACGAACCACTGATCGGTGAGGTATGGCTCGATCACCTGGCCGGTGCGGTCGCCGCGCGGCACCTGCAGTTTGTGCGGCTTGGTTTCGACCAGCAGGCCCGCTTCTTCGAGTTGCGACACGATCACCTTGCGCGCGGCAAAGCGATCGAGACCGCGATATTGCTCGGGCGCGTTGTCGTTGATCGTCGCCACGTCGGTGAAGATGTTGATCATCTCCAGCCCGTGCCGATGCCCGACCGCGTTGTCGTTGAAATCGTGCGCGGGCGTCACCTTCACCACGCCGGTGCCGAAGGCGCGGTCGACGTAGTCGTCGGCGATGATCGGGATGCGGCGGTCGCACAGCGGCAGGATGACGGCCTTGCCGATGAGGTGCGCGTAGCGCGGGTCTTCCGGATGCACCATCACCGCGACGTCGCCGAGCATCGTCTCGGGACGCGTGGTGGCCACGATCAGGCGGTCGCGGGTCTCGCGCAGCGTCTCGTTGCCGTCGGCGTCATGCTCGACGTGCTCGTAGGTTTCACCGTCGGCCAGCGGATAGGCGATCGACCACAGGAAGCCATTCTCTTCCTCGCTCACCACTTCGAGGTCGGAGATCGCGGTCTTCAGCACCGGATCCCAGTTCACCAGCTTCTGGCCGCGGTAGATCAGACCTTCAGCGTGCAGCTTCACGAACGCTTCGATCACCGCGTCGGAGGCGATCGGGTCCATCGTGAACACGCTGCGCGACCAGTCCCCGGACGCGCCGAGGCGGCGCATCTGGCGTTCGATGGTGCCGCCGGACTGCTGCTTCCATTCCCACACGCGGTCGATGAAGGCGTCGCGGCCCAGCGAATCGCGGGTCTCGCCCTTGCCTTCCAGCGCGAGGTTGCGCGAGACGACCATTTCGGTCGCGATGCCGGCGTGGTCGGTGCCCATCTGCCACAGCGTGCGATACCCGCGCATGCGGTGGTAGCGGATGAGCGCGTCCTGCAGCGTGTGCTGGAACGCGTGGCCCATGTGCAGCGTGCCGGTGACGTTCGGCGGCGGCAGCAGGATGGTGTAGGCCGGGCCATCGCCCTGCGGCGCGAAGACGCCGCTCGCCTCCCATTCGGCATAGAGGCGCGATTCGAAATCCCTGGGTTCGTAGCCGGAGGCGAGCGTGGTCATCGGTATCAACTCTGAGTCGTGTTCTTTTTCTTTGTCATCCCGAGCATCGCGAGGGACCTGCTTTCCAATCGTGGAAAAAGAAAAAAAGCAGGTCCCTCGCTGCGCTCGGGATGACAGGAGTGTGGGCTTACATGTCGTATTTCTTCACTTCCAGCCCGCGCGCCTGGTACTGCTTCCAGCGCTCGCGCAGCGGGCCGCGCGCGGATTCGTCGGCGGGCACGACTTCCAGCACGCGCTCGAAGGTGCCGTCCACCGGCGCGTCGCGCAGGTTGATCACCAGCGCGCGCAGCGGCACGTCGTCGTCGGGCGCGGCGATCAGCACCGGCGTGAGGTCGTCCTCGTCGTCGGTGCCGGCGATCTGGTGCGGGATGTAGGCGTCCTCGTCGAACGCCCACAGCAACTCGTCCAGCGCCTCCGCCTGCGTGGCGTCGCGCGCCAGCACCAGCGTCCACAGGTTCGCGTCGTACGCCTTGCGCGCCAGCTCGCACACGAGCCGCAACGGTTCCTCGCGGAAACGCGGCTTCTGGATCAGGTAGAAGTCGGCGCGGGGCACCGTCAGCCCTGCACCCGGTCCAGCAGCCACTGCGCCAGCAGGCCCACCGGGCGGCCGGTGGCCATGCCGAGCTTGCCGTCGTCGTTGGCGACGCCGGCGATGTCCAGGTGCGCCCAGCGCTGGCCTTCGGTGAAGCGCGAGAGGAAGCAGCCGGCGGTGATGGCGCCGGCGTTGCGGCCGCCGATGTTGTAGACGTCGGCGAAGGCCGAGGTGAGCTGGCTCTGGTATTCGTCCCACAGCGGGAGGCGCCAGGCGCGGTCGAACACGTGCTCGCCGGCGGCCAGCAGTTCGTTCGCGAGGTCGTCGTGCTTGCTCATCAGGCCGGCGGCGTACTTGCCGAGCGCGGTCACGCAGGCGCCGGTGAGGGTGGCGACGTCCAGCAGCGCCTGCGGCTCGAAGCGCTGGGCGTAGGTCAGGGCGTCGCAGAGGATCAGGCGGCCTTCGGCGTCGGTGTTGCCGACCTCGATCGTCCGGCCGGACATGCTGGTGAGCACGTCGGACGGGCGATAGCTCATGCCGTCGGGCATGTTCTCCACCGCGGGGACGATGCTGATCAGGTTGACCGGGAGGTTCATCTTCGCGGCGGCGACGAACGTGCCCAGCACCGTGGCGGCGCCGCACATGTCGTACTTCATCTCCTCGATGCCGCCGAGGGTCTTCAGGTTGATGCCGCCGGTGTCGAAGGTGATGCCCTTGCCGACCAGCACGAAAGGCCTGGCGTCGCCGCCGTTGTTCCACTTCAGCACGATCAGCTTCGGCGGATTGGCCGAGCCGCGGGACACCGCCAGCAGCGAGCCCATGCCCAGGGCTTCCATCTGCGCGCGGTCCAGCACCTCGCATTCGGCCTTCGCGTGCTGCGCGGCGAACGCCTGCGCCTGCTCGGCGAGGTAGGCCGGGTTGCAGACGTTCGGCGGCAGGTTGCCCAGTTCGCGGGTGAAGGCCACACCATCGGCGATGGCGATGCCCTGCGACAGCGCCTGGGCGTCGGTGCCGGCGATGGCGACGGCGGCCAGCTTGCTGGCGCCCTTGTCGCGGTTCTTCTCGCCGAGGGTGGCGCTGTAGCGGTAGCTGGCGTGGTTGAAGGCGACGACGGCCTGGCGCACGGCCCAGGCGGTGTCGCGGCCGGCCACCGGCACTTCGCTCAGGGTGAACAGGGCGTTGGCGGCGGCGCCGTCCTTCAGCGCGCGGGCGGCGTCGGCGGCGGCCTTGAGGTACTGCGGCACGCCGAATTTGGCGGCGTCGCCCAGTCCGATCGCCAGCACCCGCGGCGCGGCCACGCCGGGCAGGTCCAGCAGCAGCGCGGTGCGGCCGGTCTTGCCGGACACGTCGCCGCGGGCGACCAGCGCGGCCAGGCGCCCGCCGGTGGCGGCGTCGACCGCCTGCCCGGACGGGGTCAGCGACTGGTCGGCGAAGACGCCGATCACCAGGCAGTCGACGGCGTGGCGGGGGGCATCGGCGGCGGGCGCGCCGTGGAGGGTGAAGACGAGGGCCATGGATCGGTTCCGTGCGGACGGTGAAGGGGCTGCACGACGGGCGCGGGCGGGGCTGCCTGAACCGCCGAGGCCGGCATCGTTCAGGTGGCGTGCCTTTCCGAGGGGGGCCTCCGTACAATCGCCCGGCGCCCTGCGGGCCCGGAGACGTGCCGGCGGCGCCCGGCGCCGGCCTCAACAACCGGCCGCGGCGCGCGCAGAATCCCGGAAGTTTAATCGAAAGCCCCCGCCGGATGCCCGGCGACCGGAGCCCCCGTCCCGATGTCGAAGCTGGATCGCTACCTGAGCCGCGAATTCGCGCAGAGCACCTTCGCGGTGCTGACGATCCTGCTGATCGTGCTGCTGGGCGGCGCCTTCGCGGACGTGCTGGGCGACGTGGCCCGCGGCAAGGTGCCGCCGGGGATGCTGCTGATCCAGCTGGGGCTGGTGTTCCTGAAGTGGCTGCCGCTGATCCTGCCGCTGGCGGTGATGCTGGGGCTGATGCTGGCCATGGGCCGGCTGTACCGCGATGCCGAGATGCCGGTGCTGGTGTCGATCGGCGTGGGCCCCCGGCGCATGCTGCGCCCGCTGGCGCTGATGGCCGTGCCGGTGGTGACGATCGTGGCGCTGTGCTCGCTGTGGCTGGGCCCGTGGGCCGACCGCCAGTCGGCGCGGATGATCGAGGAGGCTGGCCGCAACCTGCTGATCGCGGGCATGGAGCCGGGCCGCTTCAACGAGCTGCCTGGTGGTGGCGGCGTGATCTACGTCGGCGGCATGTCCCCCGACAATCGCGAACTGCAGCGGGTCTTCATCTACCGCCAGAAGCAGGATCGCTTCGACGTGACCACCTCGCGCACCGGGCGGCTGTCGTTGCAGGCCATCTCCGGCGACCAGCGCGACCGCTACCTGCGGCTGGAGCAGGGGTTCGAGGTCGAAGGCCCGCTGTCCGGCCCGGGCCGCGACTACCGGCTGGTGCGCTACGGCGCCAATGAAGTGCTGCTGCCCGACGACACCAACCCGCACCGTCGCACCGACGACGTGGCGCTGAAATCCACGCTCGCGCTGCTGGGCACGCCCGGCGCCGCCGCCGCCGCGCAGGTGCATTCCCGGCTGGCGCCGCCGCTGCTGACCCTCGGCTTCGCGCTGCTGGCGATCCCGCTCTCGCGCAGCAGTCCCCGGCAGGCGCGCTACGGCAACCTGGCGGTCGGCTTCCTGATCTACCTGTTCGGCGTGTTCCTGATGATGCTCGGCACCCAGTGGCTGCAGGACGGCAAGCTGCCGACCACCGCCGGCCTGTGGTGGCTGGTGCTGCCGGTGCTGGCGGCCGGCGTCTGGCTGTACGCCCGCGACGGCGCGATCCGGCGGCCGAAGGCGGTCCGCGCATGAGGCCGTTCCCGAAGATCCACGACCTGTACCTCGGTCGCGTGGTGTTGTCGACGGTGCTGCTGACCTGGGGCGTGCTGGTCGGGCTGGACGCGCTGATCAGCGGCCTGCTGGTCGAGATGAACGACGTCGGCACCGGCCGCTACGACTTCCTCGCCGCCGCGACCAACGTCGCCTACAGCCTGCCGCGGCGCATGTACATGCTGTTCCCGTATTCGGCGGTGATCGGTGCCACCATCGGCCTCGGCCAGTTGTCGTCCAGTTCCGAACTCACCGTGCTGCGCGCGCTGGGCCTGTCGCGGCGGCGCATCAGCCTGTCGGTGATCCTCACCCTCGGCGTGCTCACCGCGCTGATGGTGGTGAACGGCGACACCCTCGGCCCGTGGGCGCAGCGCCGTGCCGACACGCTCAAGGCCGCGGCCAAGTCCAACGACGTGATCGTGGCCCAGTACTCCGGCCTGTGGGCGCGCGAGGGCGACGTCTTCCTCAACGCCCAGACCGGCGAGGAGCGCAGCGAGGGTGGCCGCCAGTGGCTGCAACTCAACGACGTGCGCCTGTTCGAACTCGGCCCGGACGGTCGCCTTGCTTCGATCGTCCACGCCGAAAGCGCCGAACACGAGAAGGGCCAGTGGATCCTGCGCAAGGTCGAACGCACCCGCTTCGAGGCCCGTGCTGCCACCCGCACCAGCGCCGCCGAGGAACGCTGGACCTCGCGGCTCGACGCCTCGGCGCTGGCCGCCACCACCCGAGACATCTGGCGCCCGCGCTACATGACCAGCGACCAGCTGAAGGCCGGCATCGAATACCGCGAGCGCAACGGCCTGGATTCGAGCGAATACCAGGAGTTCTACTGGGGCATGTGGTTCTACCCGGTGAACGTGCTGGTGCTGTGCCTGCTGGCGATCCCGTTCGCGTTCGGCTCGCTGCGCAGCGGTGGTCTCGGCAAGCGCCTGTTCACCGGCATCATCTTCTCGCTGGGCTTCTGGCTGGTGCAGACCCAGTTCGTCCGCCTCGCCGGTGTGTTCAAGTTCGACTACCGCATTGCCTACGCCATCCCCGCGCTGGTGATGGTCGGCCTGTCGGTGTGGATGTTCCAGCGCAGGACGGAGTAGGTGTCGTCACCGGCCTCGTGGCGGTGACAGGACGAACGCATCGCGGAACAACTGTGTCACGTCGTCCGAGATGCGCGGCATGCGTGCGGACAGCGCTTCGGAAATTCTTGCGCAGAAACCGTGCAAGTCTCGCTCGATGGGCGCGAGCGCCATGGTGAGCGCCGAAGTGTCGAAACGCAACGCAGCTAGCGGGCGGTGCCCGTCGGGAACGTCAGCCCAGAGCACGAAATGATCGCCGTGGCGCTCGATCGTCGGGGTCGGGTCGTGGCCGAGCCACAGGCTTTCGCCGCCATTGAGCAGATTTTCCCAATCGCGCCATTGCTCCAGACCGCAGCAGCACGAGGGCGCGATGGTCTCGTCGCCGATGGTGGCGGCCAGTCCACCCGGAAGCAGCAAGGCATCGCGCGCGCGGAGTCGTGCGATCGACGCTTCAGGGGTGGTGGCGTCGGCGCCGTTGCATGCGACCAGGACGCCCAGCACGCGCACGACGTCGTCGTCGGAGGCCGCGTGATCGAGGCGGATCCACGGCGCGTCCGCATCGGCGTCGGGTGCCCACCAGAGGCGCAACCACGGTTCCGGCCTTTCGGCTACCGCGGCGAGCGAGAGGGGCGCGAACGCCATGCGGTCAGCCCTTCGCCACCCGCACCATCCGCGTGCCGCTGGCACGGTCGTGCCAGGTCAGGCGGTCGCGGTCCAGCCAGGCCCACCAGAAGCCGAGTCCGCCCAGCAGCAGCGACGGGGTGGCGACGGCGAAGCGCAGCCACAGCGCACGCCACGACGGCGCGGTGCCGTCGGCGGCGGTCACGCGCAGGCGCCACGGGCGCATGCCGAGGGTCTGGCCGCCATTCCGCCAGCTGAGCACGGCGTAGAGGCCGGTGATCGCCCACAGCGCGAGCAGTTCGAGCCAGCCGGCGACGGTGTCCGCGCGGATGGTCTCGCCGCCGTGCAGCGCGACGGCGATCAGGCCGACGAGGAACCACAGGCCCAGCATCGGGAACAGGTCGTACAGCAGCGCGAGCAGGCGCCAGCCGACGAGCGGTTTCGGGCGGGCGGGGGCGTCGGAAGGGGCCGGAGCGGGCGTATCGGAGGTGGTCGCGGTCATCGCGACAGGATACGGGATCGTGCCCGCGCTACCCTTGCGCGCATGCCCAGCCGCACGCCCGCCGACCGTCGCATGCTCGTCCACGCGCTGCCGCCGCTGCGCGACGCCGACGCAGCCGCCATCCATGCCTTCATCGAGGCGATGTGGGCCGAACACGGGCTGGCGAAGCAGACGCAGGCCAGCTACCGGCGCGATCTGGAAGGCTTCGCGCGCTGGCGTGACGGCGCCGGCGGCGGGCTGTGCGGCGCGGACCGCGCGGCGCTGTTCGACTACCTCGCCTGGCGCACCCGCGAGCAGTATTCGCCGCGCAGCAACGCGCGCCTGCTGTCGACGCTGCGGGCGTTCTTCGCACTGCAATTGCGCCGCGGCGCCCGTGCCGAAGACCCGACCGCGCTGCTCGATCCGCCGAAGCTGCCGCGCTCCCTGCCCAAGGCGCTGGCCGAGCGCGAGATCGAGGCGCTGCTGGCGGCGCCGGACGTGTCCACGCCCGAAGGCCTGCGCGACCGCGCGATGCTGGAACTGATGTACGCCGCCGGCCTGCGCGTGAGCGAACTGGTCGGGTTGCCGGCGACGGCGGTGAACCTGCGCCAGGGCGCGCTGCGGGTGACCGGCAAGGGCGGGCGCGACCGGCTGGTGCCGCTGGGCGAGGAGGCGCAGCACTGGCTGCAGCGCTATCTCGCCGAGGCCCGGCCGGCACTGGCCGGCAAGCGCGCGCCCGCCGCGTTGTTCCTCACCCCTGCGGCCGAGCCGCCGACCCGGCAGGCGTTCTGGACGCTGGTGAAGCGGCTGGCGGCGGTGGCGGGGATCGATCCGCAGCGGATCAGCCCGCACGGCCTGCGCCACAGCTTCGCCACCCACCTGCTCAACCACGGCGCCGACCTGCGCGCGCTGCAGATGCTGCTCGGCCACGCCAGCCTGTCGACCACCCAGATCTACACGCTGGTCGCCCGCGAGCAGCTCAAGCGCCTGCATGCGCAGCACCACCCGCGGGCCTGAGCGGCAGCCCCGCGAGCCCATGCCGGGGGCGGCCGTTCCGCGTCGCCGAAACCGTGAAGAAGGGGGCGCTTCCGGCACGGCCGCAGGCGCACGTCGCGTGCGACAATCGGCCGGAACCTCTGAACCCGGCCGCGTTTCCGCGGTCCGACGTCCACGCCCTTCCGCCCTTCGATGGAACCGCCCTGCATGAAATTCCCGGTGTTCGCCCTGTTGTGCGCCCTCAGCCTGTCTGCCTGCGCGCAGTCCAAACCCGCTGCCGCCGACCAGGCCGCCGATCCGGCGAAGGGCACCCCGGACGAGATGGTGCGCGCCGAGCTGAAGAAGCTGGATCCGCGGCTGGTGCCGGATCGCGTGGCCCCGGCGGCCATCGCCGGCTTCCAGGAAGCGATCGTCAACGGCCAGACCCTGTATTTCAGCAACGATGGCCGCTACATGCTGCAGGGCTCGCTGTTCGACCTGAAGGCCAAGCGCGAGGTCGGCCGTGAGGGTCTGGCCGCGGTCCGTCGCGAGGCGCTGGCGAAGATCCCGGTCACCGACCGCATCGTCTTTGCGCCGGTCGGCCCGCGCAAGCACACCGTCGCGGTGTTCACCGACATCGAATGCGGCTACTGCCGCAAGCTGCACTCGCAGATCGCCGAGTACAACAAGCTGGGCATCGCGGTCGAATACCTGGCCTTCCCGCGCGCCGGCCTCGGCAGCCCGGACGCGCTGGTGATGGAGTCGGTCTGGTGCTCGGCCGATCGTCGTCAGGCGCTCACCGACGCCAAGAACGGCCGCCCGGTGCCGCCCAAGCGCTGCGAGAACCCGGTGGCCGCCGAATACCAGCTCGGCCAGCGCCTCGGCCTGCAGGGCACCCCGATGATCGTCGACGTCGAAGGCGAGGTGCTGCCGGGCTACATGGACCCGACCACCATGCTGGACGCGCTGGACAAGCTGGCCGTCGAGCGCAAGAAGGGCTCGGGCACCCCGGCCGGCGGTCGCTGAGGCTCGCCACCCCCGTCCTGCCGGCCTTCCGGGGCCCGGCGGGACGGCTTCCGGTACAATTGCCGCCCCGCGCTGACGTGTACCGGACATGATCGTCCTCGAGGGCCTCCCGGCCCTGTCGCCGTTCCGCCGCGAACGGCTCGAAACCCGCCTCCGGGCGATTGTCCCCGACATCCGCGTCTCCGGCGCCTGGTGGGTCTACTGGGTCCGGCCCGAACCGGGCCGCACGCCCGACGCCGATGCCCTCGACCGCATCCTCGAAGCCCGCGCCGCGGTCACGCCGCCGGCCGATGGCGCCGTGTCGCGCTTCATCGCGCCGCGCCTGGGCACGATCTCGCCCTGGGCCAGCAAGGCCACCGAACTGCTGCGCGGCGCCGGCCAGCCGGTGCTGCGCGTCGAGCGAGGCACCCGCATCGACCTCGTCGGCTTCCCGGGCGATGCCGCCACCCGCGCGGCGCTGGCGAAGGCGCTGCACGACCCGATGACCCAGTCGCTGCTTGCCGATCCCGGCGAGGCCGCGGCGCTGTTCTCGGTGCCGGCGCGCGGCGCGCTCGAAATCGTGCCGCTGGCCGACCTCGAAGCCGCCAACGCCCGCCTCGGCCTGGCGCTGGCCGACGACGAGATCGCCTACCTGCGCGAGCGCTATGCCGCGCTGGGCCGCGACCCGCACGACGTCGAGCTGATGATGTTCGCGCAGGCGAACTCCGAGCACTGCCGGCACAAGATCTTCAACGCGTCCTGGACCGTCGACGGCCGCGAGGCGCTGCACAACGGCGGCCCGCAGTCGCTGTTCCGGATGATCAAGCACACCCACGCGCAGACGCCCGAGTACACGCTGTCGGCGTACAGCGACAACGCGGCGGTGGTCGAGGGTTACCCGGCGAAGCGCTTCCGGCCCGATCCGGCCACGCTGGAATACCGCGCCGAGGCCGAAGCGCCCAGCGCGTTCTGCATCAAGGTGGAGACCCACAACCATCCGACCGCGATCTCGCCGTTCCCCGGCGCCTCCACCGGCGCCGGCGGCGAGATCCGCGACGAGGGCGCGACCGGTCGCGGCGGCAAGCCGAAGGCCGGCCTCGCCGGCTTCAGCGTCTCGCACCTGCGCATCCCCACGCTGCCGCAGCCGTGGGAAGGCGAGCGCGCGCTCAACCCGCGCATGGCGCCGGCGCTGGAGATCATGCTCGACGGCCCGCTCGGCGCCGCGGCGTTCAACAACGAATTCGGCCGGCCCAACCTGACCGGCTATTTCCGCACGTTCGAAGCGCGCGAGCCCGACACCGGCCTCGTCCGCGCCTACGACAAGCCGATCATGCTGGCCGGCGGCCTCGGTGCCGTCGACCGGCCGATGGTGGCGAAGCAGCCGCTGTCGCCCGGCGATGTGGTGATCGTGCTCGGCGGCCCGGCGATGCTGATCGGCCTCGGCGGCGGCGCCGCCAGTTCGGTGGCCTCCGGCGAAAGCGCCGAGGACCTCGACTTCGCCAGCGTGCAGCGCGACAACCCCGAGATGGAGCGCCGCTGCCAGGAAGTGATCGACCGCTGCGTCGCGCTGGGTGCGGACAACCCGATCCTGTGCATCCACGACGTGGGCGCCGGCGGCCTGTCGAACGCGATCCCCGAGCTGCTGCACGACTCGTCCGTCGGTGGCGTGATCGACCTCGCCAAGGTGCCCAGCGACGATCCGTCGCTGTCGCCGATGCAGCTGTGGTGCAACGAATCGCAGGAACGTTACGTGCTGGGCGTCGCCCCGCACCGCCTCGCCGACTTCGCCGCGATCTGCGAACGCGAACGCTGCCCGTTCGCCGCGGTCGGTACGGCGACGGCGGAGGAGCGGCTGGTGGTGGGGCATTTCACCTCTCCCCCCGGGAGAGGTCGACGCGAAGCGTCGGGTGAGGGTGCGGAGCACGACGGAGGTCACCCTTCCGCCGGCCCTCTCCCCAACCCCTCTCCCTCGGGGAGAGGGGCTGAAAGCCCCGCCATCGACCTGCCGATGGACGTGCTGTTCGGCAAGGCGCCGAAGATGCATCGCGATGCGCGCCGCCCCGTGGCCACGCCGTGGCCGTCGCTGGACGGTGCCGGCATTGACTTGCACGACGCCGGCCTGCGCGTGCTTGCGCATCCGGCCGTCGCCGCGAAGTCGTTCCTGATCACCATCGGCGACCGCAGCGTCGGTGGCCTGACCGCGCGCGACCAGATGGTCGGCCCGTGGCAGATGCCGGTGGCCGACTGCGCGATCACGCTGTCGGGCTTCGACACCTTCGCCGGCGAGGCGATGGCGATCGGCGAGCGCACGCCGCTGGCGCTGATCGACGCCGCCGCCGCCGCGCGCATGGCGGTGGGCGAGGCGATCACCAACCTGCTGGCCGCGCCGGTCGCGTCGCTCGACCGCGTCAAGCTGTCGGCGAACTGGATGGCCGCCGCCGGCCACGCCGGCGAGGACGCCCGCCTGTTCGACGCGGTGAAGGCGGTCGGCATGGCGCTGTGCCCGGCGCTCGACCTCAGCATCCCGGTGGGCAAGGACTCGCTGTCGATGCAGGCGCAGTGGTCGCAGGCCGGCGAGGCGCACAAGTCGGTGTCGCCGGTGTCGCTGATCGTCAGCGCGTTCGCGCCGGTCGAGGACGTGCGCGGCCAGTCGACGCCGCTGCTGTCGCGCGAGCCGGGCACCGAACTGTGGCTGATCGGCCTCGGCGCCGGTCGCAAGCGCCTGGGCGGCTCGATCCTCGCCCAGGTGTTCGACGGCTTCGGCGGCCGCCACGGCGAGGACGGCGTGCCCGACCTCGACGACCCCGAACGCCTGCGCGGCCTGTTCGACCTCATGCGCGACGCCCGCGAACGCGGCCTCGTCCGCGCCTACCACGACCGGTCCGACGGCGGCGCGTTCGCCGCGCTGTGCGAAATGGCGTTCGCCTCGCACGTCGGCCTCGACATCAGCCTCGACGAGTGGGGCGGCGACGTCCTGCGCACGCTGTTCTGCGAGGAACTGGGCGCAATCGTGCAGATCGCCGAGGAAGACCGCGCCGAGTTCGCGGACCTCGTCGCCGAGCACGGCCTGATCGAATGCGCGCAGCGCATCGCGCGGCCGACCACCGCCGCCGCGGTGCGCGTGCTGGAAGACGGCGCGGTGCTGGCCGAATGGCGCTGGGAGGCGCTGTTCGACGCGTGGTGGGCGACCACCCACGCGATGCAGCGGCTGCGCGACAACCCCGAATCCGCCGACGAGGAGCGCGCCGCGGTGCGCCGCTTCGACGCGCCGGGCCTGCAGCCGAAGCTGACCTTCGACGCGGCCGACGACGTCGCCGCGCCGTACATCGCCACCGGCGCAAAGCCGCGCGTGGCGATCCTGCGCGAGCAGGGCGTCAACGGCCAGATCGAGATGGCGTCGGCGTTCGACCGCGCCGGCTTCGTCGCGGTCGATGTGCACATGAGCGACCTCATCGCCGGCCGCGTCGCGCTGGACGGCTTCGCCGGCCTCGCCGCCTGCGGCGGCTTCAGCTACGGCGACGTGCTGGGCGCGGGCCGCGGCTGGGCGACGTCGATCCTGGAGCGTCCGGCGCTGCGCGACGCCTTCGCCGCGTTCTTCGCCCGCCCCGACAGCTTCGCGCTGGGCGTGTGCAACGGCTGCCAGATGCTGTCGCAGCTCAAGGACATCATCCCCGGCGCCGAGCACTGGCCGCGCTTCCTGCGCAATCGCAGCGAACAGTTCGAGGCGCGCTTCGGCTTGCTGGAGATCGCCGACTCGCCGTCGCTGTTCTTCCTCGGCATGACCGGTGCGCGCCTGCCGGTGGCGATCGCGCACGGCGAAGGCCGGGCGACGTTCGACGTGCCGGCCGATCGCATGGCCGCGACCGTGGCCCTGCGCTACGTCGCCGGCGACGGCAGCCCCGCGGCGAGCTACCCCGCCAACCCGAACGGTTCGGAAGACGCCATCGCCGGCGTCACCAGCCGCGACGGCCGCGCGACGATCCTGATGCCGCATCCCGAACGCACCCCGCGCAGCGCCAACCTCAGCTGGCACCCGGCCGACTGGCCGGAGGACTCGCCGTGGCTGCGCATGTTCCGCAACGCGCGGGTGGCGGTGGGCTGATCGCCGCCGCGCCAGACGGGCGCGCCGCGGATCAGGTGTCCAGTCCGACCTGCGCGTGGCCGAATTCGCGGGTCTTGCGCACCGCGATCTGGCGGTCGGCGCCGACCACCTCGTAATGGCCTTCGAGCGTGGCCAGCAGGCCATCGACGCCGCGTTTCGGGCATTCGGTGGCGCAGGCGGCGATGTGCTGCTCCATCGCGTCCTTCACCACGTCGCGGCCGCGCAGCGACGCCCAGAGGCGTGCCAGCGCGCCGGGCACCGGCGGTTCGCCGTACTTCGGCGGCACCCACAGGTAGTCGTCGAACACCATCACGCCGCCGACCTTGAGCATCGGCCAGCTCATCACCCCGTCGGCGAGCGCGCCGAACGCCGAGTGCCAGCCGTCGACGTAGACGATGTCGTACGGGCCTTCGACCTGCCTCAGCCCCTCGAAGCTCGGGCCGTGCACTTCGCGCACCTTCCACGTGTGTTCGGAGGTGTTGTGGCGGAAGCGCGAGAGGTAGTCGCCGTGGACCGGGTCGGTCGCGAACAGGTCGAGGCAGTCGATGCGCGCGTCCTCGGCGGTGAGGATGTTCTCGCACAGCCACAGCGTGGAGCGGCCTTCGAAGCTGCCGATCTCCAGTGCGCGCAGGCCGGGCCGGCCGCTGAACTCGCCCAGCCAGCGCTGCAGGCTGGGGATGTTGCCGTCGAACCAGTTCTGGGTGAACTGCGGCATGCGGATCGGGGCTTCGGTCATGGCGGGCGTCTGCGGAAGGGCGTGCGCGAGTCTAGAGCGTGTCATGCCTTGGCCACCAGCCAAGGCAGCGCCACGGACCTTGCCTCGGCGACCCGGGGATGCGACGCGGCGCATGAAAAAGGGCATGACACGCTGCCGATCTGCACGCCACGTGCGCGGCGGCAGGCTCAGCCGAACACGATCTGGAAGATGCCGTAGAACGCGGTGCCGATGCCGACGATCAGCAGCGCCATCAGGCGGCGGCTTCCCGCATGCACGTCGGTCGCGGCTTCGATCGTCATGATGATCACGCTCGCGGCGATCATGCCCAGTCCGGTCAGCAGGATGCCCACGCCCTTCCGCCGCAGCTGCGACGTCGCGGGGGCCTGGCTGCGCGCGACGATCTCCTGCGCGAGGTCCTTGGGGCAGCCGATGTGGCGCAGCGCGTCGATCACGCTGTCCGGCGCGGTGCGCACCGCGAGCAGGCGCACTGCGTGTTCCTCCCAGCGCGCGATGCGTTCGGGTGTCGGCGGCGGCCGGCCGTCGATCACGTCGACACCCGCGCCAGCCAGCGCTCGATGCCGGCGCGGTCGCGGGCGCGCAGCAGCACGGCGGCGCGGGCGCGCAGGGCGGAGAGGTCCAGGTCTCGGATCGCGCGGCGCACTTCCAGCAGCGTGCCGGGGTGCAGGCTGAATTCCTCCAGCCCCAGCGCCAGCAGCACCGGCGCGAACAGCGGGTCGCCGGCGATCTCGCCGCACACCGCCACCGGCTTCCTGTGGGTCTTCGCGGCGCGGATGATCTCGAACAGCAGCCGCAGCACCGCCGGATGCAGCGGCGAATACAGGTCGCCCAGCGCCTCGTTGGTGCGGTCGGCGGCGAGCAGGTACTGCACCAGATCGTTGGTGCCGATCGACAGGAAATCGGTGTCGGCGATGAAGGTCTGCAGCGCGATCGCGGCCGAGGGCACTTCGATCATCGCGCCCACCGGCACCTGGTCGGCGATCGCCTGGCCCTCGGCGCGCAGTTCGCGCTGCACGTCGCGCACCAGCGCGCGCACGGCCAGCATCTCCTCGCGGCCGCTGACCATCGGCACGAGGATCCGCACCGGCCCGTAGCCGGTGGCGCGGAGAATGGCGCGCAACTGGGTGCGGAACAGGTCGATGCGCGACAGCGACAGGCGCACGCCGCGCAGGCCCAGCGCGGGATTCGGCTCGCCGGTCAGCGCCAGCCCGCTTTCGTCGGCCTTGTCCGCGCCGATGTCGAGCGTGCGGATGGTGACGGTGCGGCCGGTCATCCCCAGCACGAGGTCGCGATAGGCGCGGAACTGCTCCTCCTCGTCGGGCAGCGTGCGGCGCAGCGCGGCGGGGCGGTGCATGAACAGGAATTCGGTGCGGTACAGGCCCACGCCGGCGGCGCCGAGCGCGTGCGCCTCGGCCACGTCCTCGCGCGACTCGGCGTTGGCCCAGAGCCTGACGTCGACGCCGTCGAGCGTGCGCGTGGGCTCGCGCCGCAGGCGGTGCAATTGCTTGCGCTCGCGCGCGTACTCGCGCACCCGCGCCTGGTGCGCGCGCAGGTCGTCGGCGTTCGGCTCCAGGATCACCAGGCCGCTGCCGCCGTCGACCGCCAGCACGTCGCCGTCGTTGATCTTCTGCAGCGCCTGCGCCGCGCCGATCACCAGCGGCACGTGCAGGCTGCGCGCGAGGATGGCGGTGTGCGACAGCGGGCTGCCGCCGGCGGTGACCACCGCCAGCACGCCCTGCGCGTGCAGTTGCGCCAGTTCGGTGGGCGCGACCGTGTCGGTGACCAGGATGTCGCCGGCGATGCCCTGCAGGTCGGCCTCGCGCTTGTGCAGCGCGGCGTGCAGGCGGCCGACGACCTGGTCGATGTCGTCGATGCGGCTGCGCAGGTAGGCGTCGTCCATGGCCGAGAACACCGCGGCGATGCGGTCGCGCTGCAGGCGCAGGGCGTAGTCGGCGGTGTAGCGGCCGGTGCGGATCATGTCGTCCAGGCCGGCGAGCAGTTCGGGGTCGTCCAGCAGCAGCGCGTGCAGGTCGAGGAACTCGCCGACCTCGTGCGCCAGCGCGCCGTGCAGGCGCTCGCGCAGGACGTGCATGTCCGCGCGCACCGCGTCGACCGCGGCGTGCATGCGCGCGACCTCGGCCTCGACCAGTTCGGGTTCGATCCGGTCCTCGATGACCTCCAGCGCATGCGGCAGGCGCACGCGCGCCCGTCCGAGTGCGCCGCCGCGCGATGCGCCGTGGCCGGAGAGGACCCGTCTCATGCGCCTCAGCTGTCCTCGTCGAAGCGGCGTTCGAAAAGCGCCGCGATGGCGTCCATCGCCGCGGCCTCGTCGTCGCCGTCGGTGCGCACGATCACCGTGCTGCCCTGGCCGGCGGCCAGCAGCATCACGCCCATGATGCTCTTGGCGTTGACCTCGCGGCCCTTGGCCGAGATGGTGGCGCCGCAGCGGAACGGCGAGACCGTCTGCACCAGCTTGGCAGTGGCGCGGGCATGCAACCCGAGGCGGTTGAGCACCGGCAGTTCGCGTTCGATCATGGCGTGGCCTCCCCGGGGCCCGTGGTGTCAGGCGTCATCGAAGATCGCCCCGTTGCGCGCGCCGGCGGCCGCGACCGCCGGCAGTTCGTCGAGCGGCAGCTCGGCATAGTTCATCACCCGCAGCAGCATCGGCAGGTTGAGCGAGGCCACCCGCCGCACCGGCGTGCCCAGCCGCGAGACCTTCGCCGCCAGGTTGCTGGGGGAGGCGCCGTACAGGTCGGTCAGCACCAGCACTCCGTCGCCCCCGTCCACCCGGCGCAGCGCGGCGCTGGCCTGCGGCAGGGCGACGTCGAGGTCGAGGTCGAACGGGACCTCGAACGCCTCGGTCTTCAGCGGCAACTGGCGCAGCAGCCGGGTCGCGACCGCGACCAGCGCGGTCCCGATGCCGGGATGGGTGATGAGCAGGATGCCGACGGCCATGCCCCCAACTTAGCAGACGGATGCGAGGGGCCGGAAGCGGGAGGCGGGCTCAGTCGCCGTTTTCGTCCAGCACGCGATGGAAGAGCGCGTTCAAGGCGGGCAGGGTCGTGCTGCGTCCTTCCGCGTCGGGCTGCAGGCCGTCCAGCCGCGCCAGTTCCCGTTCGATGAAAGCGTTGAGCGACGGCACCGCGTCCCCGACCCAGGTTTCCGGCGCGACGCGCTTGCGCGCCTGCAGATCGCGGATGTCGGCCAATAGCGCGGGTCGATCGTCGACCAGGTGCAGCAGCGCGTCGAACTCGATCGGCGCCGGCGTCGCGTAACGTTCCAGCCACAGTGTCGCCAGCAGCGGACGCAGCGCGTAGAAGTACTTCTTCAGCCGCACCGGCTCCTCGCGCAGATAGCCGCGGTAATTGGTCTTGGCCATGCTGCGGTAGTGGTACAGGCCGTTCGTCACCGAATAGACCTCCGGCAGCAGGCGGCGCGCCTCGGCGGCGAAGGTGCCGCGTTCGAGATAGCGGATCGGCGACTGGATCCATTCGACGAACGCCGGGTTGGACTTGCGCAGCAGTCGCAGCGCCTTGCGCACGTCCCAGCCGTTGAGGTCGATGTCGTCGACGATCGGATATTCGATGACGTCGCGTTTCTCCTCCAGGTCGACCGCCTGGTACCAGCGCGGCGGGTGCGCGTAGATGAAGCGCACGTCGTAGTCGGAGTCGGGCGAGGCGAAACCCCAGGCGCGGCTGCCGGATTCGACCGCCAGCAGGATGCGGACCCCGTGCTCGGCTTCCGCGCGCTGCAGGCGGCGCAGGATCTCGGCATGCACGTCGGCGGGGATGGCGGAGTGGGGCGGGAACTCGGTCGTCATGTCGGTTTGGATGATGTCGTCAATCTTCGGGCAATCGTCCGCGCTCGAGGAAGACCTGCAAAGCCGCTCCTGCCGCGACAGCCAAACGCTGCCATTCGGGTGCGGCGATGACCGTTTCCAGCGCGCCGTCGGGCAGCCAATCGGCCACCTCGTTCCAGACGGTATGGAAGCCGGCAACGGCCTCGATTTCCGCATGGGTGAAGATATCGCCGACGGAATAGTGCCTGCGCCAATCGTCGCCGACGACGTCTTCCCACTGGTGGACCACCTCGCGAGGCACATGCACGACGAGCGCCTGGCGCTGGTACTCGCGCTGTTGATCCGCGGATGCCGCCAGTTCGAGCGATTCGATGATCCGGTTGCGGAGTCGTTGCTGGATCAGGTGCGGGGGAGGGGGCGCGGTCACGGCGAGGTCGATCGCGCCGGCGTCGCGAACACGGTGATTTCCTCGCGATCGTGGTAGAGCTGCTTCGCGCGGATCGTCAGCGGGCGGCCGGCCTGGGAGGCGAAGCGGTCGAGGCAGAGGCGGGTCTCGTGCCAACGCTTCTTCATCGGCAGCTTGAGGTTGAACACGGCGTGCCGGCACCAGCCTTCTCGGAACCATTCGGCCATGCGCGCGGCGACGCGCGACGGTTGCTCGACCATGTCGCAGACCATCCAGTCCAGCGGCTTCGCCGGATGCCACGCGAAACCATCCGCGCGCAGGTGCTGGACGAGGCCGGTCTCCATGACGTGCGGGCGCAACGGGCCGTTGTCGATGGCGGTGACGTGCAGCTTGTGGCGCGTCAGTACCCAGGTCCAGCCGCCGGGCGCGGCGCCGAGGTCGGCCGCGCGCATGCCTTCGCGCAGCAGGCGCGTGCGCTCGTCGGTGGTCAGCAGCGTCAGCAGCGCTTCCTCGAGCTTGAGCGCCGAGCGCGACGGCGCGTCGGCATGCATCTTCAGCCGCGGCACGCCCATCGGCCACGGCGCGCTGTCGCGCGGGTCGCCGGCGGCGAGGAAGGCGTGGTCGCCGGCGACGAAGCACACGTGCAGGCGCGGCAGGCGGTCGTCGTCCTGTGCCGTCAGCAGGCCCGCCTTGCGCAGCGCCGGCCGCAGCGCGTTGCCGAAGCTGCGGGCGAGGCCGGCGAGCGGCTTGGCGTCGTCGGAGTCGGGGTGTTCGACGACGAGCGTGCCGAACCGCTGTTTCTGTGGGAGCGGCGTAAGCCGCGACGCATCTCCGACGGTGCCGGAGTCGCGGCTCACGCCGCTCCCACAACGGGTTAGCAGCGCCTCCAGCATCGGCGCGATGCGGTCCTTCGGGTCGAGGTCGCGCAGCTCGGCGATCAGCACCAGCTTCTGCCGCGCGAAGATCAGCTCGTCGAAGGGCAGCGCCTGCGACAGCGCTTGACCGCTTTCGCCGAGATCATCGCCGGTCAGGAACAGCGCGTAACCGGCGTTGCGCTCGGTGCGCGCGTAGCCCGCGAGCCCCGCCTCCGCGGCGTGATCGGTGAGTTCGCCGGCGAGTTCGGGCTCGAAACCGGCGCGGCAGTAGCAGAGGAGGCCTGAGGTCATGCCGGCATTGTAGGGCGGGCCCAGGCCCGCCGTTGCCACCCCTCAGGACAATGCGCGAATGATCGAGACGGTTCCGATCGTTGTCCGACGCAATCGGAGTGGTCGCAATGGCGGGCCAAGGCCCGCCCTACGCATCAATATCTCCCGCCGCCACCGCTGCCGTACGCGCGCAGCACGTCGCAGGCCGCATCGCGCTCGATGTCGCGCGTCACCGCGATCCCGCGTTTCTCCAGTTCGCCGATCCAGTCCGCGGGCAGCGGGCCTTCGTCGAAGGGCGTCAGCGCCATCACGTCCTCGGCGCGGGCGCCGATCAGCAGGCGGTCGATGCCGGCCCAGATCGTGGCGCCGTAGCACTGGCAGCAGGGCTGCGAGGACGTGGCGAGGGTGATCGGGCCGACGGCGCGGCCGTCGTCGTCGCGATTGAGCCGCGCGCGCTGGGTGCGCTGCTGCGCGAGCATGTACGCCATCATCTCGGCGTGCGCGACCGAGCAGGTCTGCGGCAGCACGCGGTTCACGCCGACCGCGATGATGCGGTCGTCCGCGCCGAAGACGACGGCGCCGAACGGGCCGCCGCTGCCGTGTTCGACGTTGCCGCGCGAGAGCGCGATCGCCAGCGCGACCTTGTCGGCGTCGCTCGCGTACGCGCGCGAGACGTCGACGGCGTCGTGGACCCAGACCGGCAGGGTGAGGTGGATCTGGGCGAGCAGCATCACATCACCTGCGCGCCGCCGGCGACGTTCTCGCAGCGGCCTTTCGTGCACGTGCAGCCGCTGACCGGCTGAAAGCCGCAGACCGAGGCCATGCCGTCCTTCGCGCACTGCGCGCGCACGGCGGCGGGATCGACCTTCGCGTCCTTGTTCACGCACAACGGGAAGGTGCCGCAGCAGCTGCCGACGTCCTTCACCGAGCAGTCGGCGTCGGTGCGGCATGTGCGGTCGGGCGACATCGGGTTGGCGCTGCCGGCGTGTTCGACCGGTGCCGGCGCAGCGGGCACTGCCTTCGGCGGCTGCGGTGCAGCGGGTGCCGCCGGTGCGGGTGTCGTCGATGCGGCCGGTGCAGGCGCCGATGTCGCGGCCTGCGGCGTTTCCGGCGCGGGCGCGGGGGCGCTGCACGCGGTCAGCGACAGCGCGACGAGCAGGGCGGCGAACGAACGGGGCAGGCGCATGGCGGTCTCCTTCGATCGTGGTAGCGGGGGCGCGATTCGAACCTGCGGTCGCGTCGTCAGCCGCCCGCCGCCCACGTGTCGCGCAGCGTGACGCTGCGGTTGAACACCGGCGCCGCGGGCGTGTGGTCGAAGCGGTCGGCGACGAAGTATCCGGTGCGCTCGAACTGGAAGCCCTGCTCGGGCGCGGCGCTGGCGGCGGCGGGTTCGACATAGCCGCGGATGCTGCGGCGCGAGTCCGGGTTGAGATAGTCGCGGTAGCTCTTGCCGTCCTCGTCGGTGTCCGGATTCGCCACGGTGAACAGGCGGTCGTACAGCCGCACTTCGGCTTCGACGGCATGCGCAGCGCTGACCCAGTGGATCGTGCCCTTGATCTTGCGGTCGGCGCCGGCCATGCCGGGGCGCGATTCGGGATCGAGCGTGCCGCGCAGTTCGACGATCTCGCCGGCGTCGTTCTTCACCACCTCGTCGCACTTCACGATGCCGGCGCCGCGCAGGCGCACTTCGCCGCCGGGGATCAGGCGTTTCCAGCCCTTCGGCGGCACTTCGGCGAAGTCGTCGCGGTCGATCCACAATTCGCGCGAGAACGGCACGCTGCGGGTGCCGAAGGATTCGTCCTTCGGGTGGTTGGAGAACGTCAGCGTTTCCTCGTGGCCTTCGGGCAGGTTGGTCAGCACGAACTTCAGCGGATCGAGCACCGCCATGCGCCGCGGCGTGCGCGCGTCGAGGTCCTCGCGCAGCGTGTTCTCCAGCACCGAGTAGTCGATCAGCGAGTTCTGCTTCGACAGGCCCAGGCGCGAGACGAACAGCTTCAGCGCGTCGGGCGTGTAGCCGCGGCGGCGGATGCCCTGCAGTGTCGGCATGCGCGGGTCGCCCCAGCCGTCGACCAGGCCTTCCTCGACCAGCGTCATCAGCTTGCGCTTGCTCATCACCGTGTAGTTGAGGTTGAGCCGCGAGAACTCGATCTGGCGCGGGATCGCGGCTTCGATCGGCAGGCCCTTCGCGGCCAGCGGCGCCAGCAGCTCGGGATGCTTCGGCAGGTCGACCTTCTGCACGCACCAGTCGTACAGCGGGCGATGGTCCTCGAATTCCAGCGTGCACAGCGAGTGGGTGATGCCTTCCACCGAGTCGCTGAGCGAATGCGCGTAGTCGTACATCGGGTAGATCGGCCACGCATTGCCGGTGTTCTGGTGCTCGACGTGCTTGATCCGGTACAGCGCCGGGTCGCGCAGGTTGATGTTGCCGCTGGCCATGTCGATCTTGGCGCGCAGCGTGCGCGCGCCGTCCGGGAACTCGCCCGCGCGCATGCGCCGGAACAGGTCGAGGTTCTCCTCGACGCTGCGGTCGCGGTACGGCGAGGGGCGGCCGGGCTCGGTCAGCGAGCCGCGGTAGGCGCGCACTTCGTCGGCGCTGAGGTCGCAGACGAAGGCGTCGCCCTGGCGGATCAGCTGCTCGCCGGCGAGGTAGAACACCTCGAAGTAATCCGATGCGTGGCGCAGCGATGCCCACTCGTAGCCCAGCCAGCGCACGTCGTCCTGGATGGCGCGGACGTACTCGGGGTCTTCCTTCGCCGGGTTGGTGTCGTCCAGGCGCAGGTTGCAGCGGCCGCCGAACTCGCGGGCGATGCCGAAGTCGGTCCAGATCGCGCGGGTATGCCCCAGGTGCAGGTAGCCGTTGGGCTCCGGCGGGAAGCGGGTGTGGATCTGCGCGTGCTTGCCGCTGGCGAGGTCGTCGCGGACGATCTGGCGGATGAAGTCCTGGCGGCTGGAATCCGCGCGGAGTTCGGTGTCGGCGGGCAGGGCGTCGGCGGTGGGGTCCGGGGTCATCGAGGGGTCTGGCGCGGCGAAAACCGCCAGTCTAGAGCGTGTCATGGCCTTTTTCATGCGTCGTGAACGCCCGCCGGGGCGCCGGCCGTGCCCGGCCGGCGATCCGCGTGGGGCCGCCTTTCGGCCGCTCGGCGGGAACCCGGGTGTCGCGGCCCGTCCCGGATGGTAGTGTGGGCATGGAAAACAGGGACGCCCACGGGGACGAACGGGTGCAGATGGCGATGATGGAAAACGGGACGACCTCGGGCGCGCGCCGCCCGGTCGTGGCGGGCGGGGTGCGGGTTCGCGCCACGGCTGCCCGTGGCCCGCTTCCGGCCAGGATCAGGGAGATCCGAGTGACCCTGATGCGCGGCTGAGCATGGCATTCTCGCGTCTCGACGACCCACAGGCGTGGCTCCGTGCCCTGGGCATGGTGGTCGTGCTGTTGCTGGGGTTGTATGCGCTCTCGCCCGGGCGCGCCGCCGGACCGCCGCCGGGCCGTCCGCTGCCGATGCAGCTGGTGCCGTTGGAAGACGTCGACGGGGTCGTGCCACGGCTGGGCGCGGACAATCGTTCCCTGCCGGTACGGGCCTCGGCGGCGCACGAGACCCGCGCCGAACTGCGTTTCGAACTGCCGCCGCGCACGCCCGAATCGCCGCAGTGGGTGATCTGGATCCCGCGGGTGCCGGTGGAATCGGTGCGGCTGCGGGTGGGCGACGTCTGGGACAGCGGGCCGCGCCGTTTCCTCGACCCGCGGTCCGACGAGGGCCCGATGCCCGTCGGCTATCTCTTCCGCCTGCCGTCGACCTGGGAAGGCGGGATCCGGGTCGAACTGGCCGCCACCGCGCTGCGCGACACCGCCCTGCGGCCGATGCTGCTGCCCGACGCGCTGGCCGAGCAGCAGGCCCAGCGCGCGACGATCCTCGTGACCCTGGCCTACGCCAGCCTGCTGACCGTCGCCGGACTGATGCTGGCGCTGTTCTTCGCCTCGCGCGACCTGAGCTTCCTGTCGCTGTTCCTGTTCTGCCTGGCGGCCACGCTGTTGCTGCTGGCGTCCAACGGCCACCTGTCCGCGATCGACCCCTTCGGCCTGTTCCGCCGGCTCGGCGGCGCCGGGCTGCACATGGTGTCGCTGGTGTTCGAGACTTCGGCGCTGGTCATCCTGCTGCGCTATGCGGACACCGCCCAGAGCCGGCCGAAGCTGGCGCAGGGCATTCACCGGGCGGCGGCGCTGGGCCTGTTGCCGCTGGCGGCGGCGATCGCGGCTTGGGGGCGGCACGGCGACGCCATCACCGCGTGGCTGGTGCCCGCGATCTGGCTGGCCGGCTGCGCCGCCGCGCTGTTCCTGATGAAGGACGCCTGGAGCCGGCGGGTGACGTTCGCGCCGCTGGTGACGCTGTCGGTGGTCGGCATCGCGGTGGCGCTGGTCGCATGGGAACTGGTGGCGCACGGCGTGCTGCCGGACAGCCTGTGGGCGCGCTTCGGCTACCAGGCGGCGATCATGATCGCCACGGCCGCGATCAGCGTGGGCCTGATCAGCCGCATCAGCAAATACCGCGAACAGCGCGACCGCGAACAGCGCGCGCGCGCCGACTCCGAACGTCGCATGTACCGCGAGGCGGTGCGTACCGAACTGCTGACCGCATTGCAGATGGCGCTGCGCGGCGTGGGCGAGGAGGAGATCCAGCCGCTGGCGATGCGCCTGTTGCTGGACCACCTGCGCCGGATCGTCCCCGCGGACAACGTGCTGGCGGTGCTGCGCGGCTACCACGGCCGCGACACCCTGGCGGCGCATCCCGGTCCCTCGCTCGATGCATTGGTGGAGCGCATCAATCCGCGGCTGCCGGCATTGCGCCAGCAACTGGCGATCAACATCGACGTGCAGCAGCCGGTCTCGCGCAGCGGCGAGGAAGTGCCGGTGGCGGTCGAGGCCGCGGTCTCGCTGCCGGTGCGCGCGCCGTCGTGGGGCGCGCTGGTGCTGGAGCGCACCGGGGCCACCGTGTTCCATCCGGACGAACTGTCGATCGCGCGCGAACTGGCGCGGATCGCGGTGATGCAGATCGACGAGGCCTTCACCGCGCTGCACCTGCGGCACACCGCCGAGGTCGACGGGCTGACCGGCGCGCTCAACCGCCGCAGCGTCGACCAGGCGCTGGCGCGGACGTTCCAGCACGCGCACCGCAAGGGCCTGCCGCTGTCGGTGCTGTTCGTCGACATCGACCACTTCAAGGCCGTCAACGACCGCCTCGGCCACGCCGCCGGCGACCAGTGCCTGCGCGAGATCGCCCGCCTGATCGGCGCCCAGCTGGTCGAGGAAGACCAGTTCGGTCGCTACGGCGGCGAGGAATTCCTGGTGATCCTGCCCGGGCGCCAGACCGAGATGGCGCGGGCCATCGCCGAGCAGATCCGGGTGGCGATCGAGGCCGCCGAGCTGCATTACCAGGACCGCAGCCTGCGCCTGACCGTCAGCATCGGCGTCGCCACGCAGTTGGCGCAGGAATCCATGCCGCAGCCGGCGGTGGAGCGCGCCGACAAGGCGCTGTACGCGGCCAAGCGCGCCGGCCGCAACCGCGTGAGCGTGGCGCCGGCGGTGTTCGCGGCGCGGCCGGCCACGGCCTGATGCCGGCGGCGTGACGTCCGCCTGAACGGCGGCTTGAAGGTTTTGCCGCTGCGCCGCATATCCTGCGCTGGCGCGCACCGCCGGAAGCCCCGCGCGCCTCTGTCCTGGAGTCGTCACGTCCGCCATGGAGTCCGTCATGTTCGAATCCCTGCTCGGCATCGGGGCCTGGAAGCAGCGCCTGCCCACCCCCGAACGTGCGCTGCCCGGTCGCACCGAGCCGCTGCCGCTGCACAACGTCCACCACGTCCACGGCCGCCCGCTGCGCGACGCGTTCCCGGGGCTGGAAATCGTGCGCTTCGGCATGGGTTGTTTCTGGGGCGCAGAGCGCCGGTTCTGGTCGATCCCGGGCGTGTCCACCACCGCGGTCGGCTACGCCGGCGGCTACACGCCGAACCCGACCTACCGCG
Source organism: Lysobacter sp. DMC104 (assembly GCF_056313665.1). NCBI lineage: Bacteria > Pseudomonadati > Pseudomonadota > Gammaproteobacteria > Lysobacterales > Lysobacteraceae > Lysobacter > Lysobacter sp. DMC104. The sequence goes on from NZ_JBQUZW010000008.1 coordinate 153,698, forward strand.
AGGTGTGCAGCGGCGAGACCGGCCACGCCGAAGTGGTGCAGGTCGTCTACGACCCGGCGCAGGTGAGCTTCGAGCAATTGCTGGCCGTGTTCTGGGAAAGCCATGACCCCACGCAGGGCATGCGCCAGGGCAACGACGTCGGCACCCAGTACCGCTCGGCGATCCACTGCACCACGCCGGCGCAGCTGGCGATCGCGCGGGCCAGCCGAGACGCCTACCAGGCGCGGCTGACGGCCGCCGGACTGGGGACGATCACCACCGACATCCCATCCTCCGCGCCGGACTTCTACTTCGCCGAGAACGAGCACCAGCAGTACCTGTCGAAGCACCCCGACGGCTACTGCGGCCTTGCCGGCACCGGCGTGAGCTGCCCGGTCGGATTGGGCGTGGGCGGCTGAACACAGGCCGCCGCACTCCGCTGGTAGCTCGGTAGAGCGGCCTTCAGGCCGCTGCTTTTGTCGGGATCGATGGCACAGCGTCCAAGAGCAGCGGCCTGAAGGCCGCCCTACCAACAGCCGCGCCACCGACCAACGCGGGCGGGTTGGTCAGAACTTCCGCACGGCGCAGACGTAGATCACTTCGCAGGCGCCGCCGCCGGTGTCGTCGCGGCTGAGCGAGCTGCGCCAGTGCCAGCCTTCGGGCGTGTTCACTTCCACCAGCCAGCCGTCGATGCGCACGCGGTCGCCGGCGTCGATCTTGTCCAGCGCCGCCGCCACCGACGCGCCCGACGGGATCATGTGCATGTTCGCGCTGTTGCGCGCGATCTGGTCCGGCGGCAGTGGTGGATCGCCGCTCCACGCGTAGTGGTACCACCGCCCGGACTGCGAGATGTCCAGCCGCGACAGCACGGCGTCGTCGCGCATCGGCCCCCAGCCCAGGGCGAGGTCGACCGGCGAGAAATCGGCCTCGCGGCCCATGCGGTAGTCCTCGCGCGACAGCACGCGCGCGGCGACGCTGAAGCCGGCCAGCGGCTGCGCCTGCGCGCCCTCCAGCGGGAACGGGGACATGCCCGACGGCGTGCCGGTCTGCACCGTGCCGTCATCGCCGGCCAGCTGCGTCGGCGGTGTGCAGTTGCTGGCGATGACCGTCGGCGTGGACGGCCCGGTGTAGGCGCCTGCCGGCGGCCGCGACGGCGTCGCCAGCCACCAGGCGGCGGCCGCGATGACGATGAAGATCAGCAACCAGCGCAGCATGCGACGAGCCCCCGGCGAACCGGGGCCAGTGTACCCGGGCGGGTTCAGCGATGCGGGCCGAGGTGCATGCCGATGCCGGTGAGCGCCTGATCGACGTAGCTCAGCGGCCGGAAGGCCAGGTAGCTCGCGCGTGAGCCGAACAAGACGTACGTCCGCCCGTCCTGCGACCAGCGTTCGGCATGCGTCTGCCGATAGCCGGCGTATGCGACGACCCAGGCCACTGCCGCCGCGGCCGCCAGCCAGGCGAGGCGTCGCCGGCTCACGCGAAGTCCGCCAACAGCGCCGCGTGCGTCTCCGGCGCGGCGTCGACGCGTGCCGGCATCCGCGCGTCGTCGATGCCGAAGACCAGCGCCGCGCCCGCCCGCAGCGCGGCGATCTGCGCCGGCGAAAAGACGAAACGCAGGAAGTGCACCGCCGACGTCCGCGTGTCGTCGCCGCGCGGGCGGTCCTCGTCGGCATGGGCGATCGCGCGGCCGTGGCCGTCGACCTCGGCGTACACCGCGCGTTCGATGCCGCCCAGCGACGACAGCGCGGCCCGGCGCTGCGCGGGATCGGGGAATTCCAGCAGCAGCGTGGCGCGCAGGTCGTGGCCGCCCGGGATCAGCGGCGTGTACGCATCCAGCTCCGCCTGGATCGCCGCCGGCTCGAAGATCCGCTCGATCCGCAGCATCTCCTGCACCTGGTACTGCACGGTCAGGCGATCCTCGAACAGCAGCGTCGCGTGCGCGCCCAGCGCGACCCGGCGCGCGAGCTTGTGCGCGAGCACGCGGGCGCGGAATGCCGGCCGTTCGACGGCGTAGGCTTCGAGCGTGAGCAGATCGGCGCGGGTCAGGGACGTCACGGTGCCGGCGGCGTGGCGTCGAGTTCGTCCAGCGCCTTCCGGAAGCGGTTGGCGTGCGAACGCTCGGCCTTGGCGAGGGTCTCGAACCAGTCGGCGATCTCGTCGAAGCCTTCCTCGCGCGCGGTCTTCGCCATGCCCGGATACAGGTCGGCGTACTCGAAGGTCTCGCCGGCGATGGCGGACTTCAGGTTGTCCACCGTGGCGCCGAACGGCAGGCCGGTGACCGGATCGCCGCACTGCTCCAGGTATTCGAGGTGCCCGTGCGCGTGGCCGGTCTCGCCCTCGGCGGTGGAACGGAACACCGCGGCGACGTCGCTGCGGCCTTCGACGTCGGCCTTCAGCGCGAAGTAGAGGTAGCGGCGATTGGCCTGCGATTCGCCGGCGAACGCCGTGCGCAGGTGTTCTTCGGTCTTCGACCCCTTCAGGTCCATGCGGTGCGCTCCGGTGCGCGACGATGCCCGGCGCGAGCATACGCCGATGCGCGCCGGACGTTCACGCGGACTGCTCAGGCGCCGGGCAGACGCTCGGTGGACAGCAGCTCGGGCGGCAGCTCGCGGAAGACCTCGGCGAAGCGGGTCAGGAATTCCGACATCGCCGAACTGCGGCGCCACACCAGCGCGATGCGGCGGCTGGGCGCGGGCGCGCGGAACGGCATCAGCTTCACTTCGCGCGACGGCGCCACCGGCGGCTTCACCGCCAGCACCGGCAGCAGGGTGATGCCGACGTTGGCCGCCACCATTTGCCGCAGCGTTTCCAGCGACGTGGCGCGGAAGCCGGATTTCTCGCTGGCGCCGGCCAGTTGGCAGACATCCAGTGCCTGGTCACGCAGGCAGTGGCCGTCTTCCAGCAGCAGCAGGCTCTGGTCGGCGAGATCGGCCATCAACAGCGATTGCCCGGCGCCCAGCGGATGCCCGTGCGGCACCGCCAGCACGAACGGTTCCTCGAACAGGAATTCCAGGTGCAACTGGTCGTCGTGCAGCGGCAGCGCGAGCACGCCGGCGTCGAGTCGGCCCTCGCGCAGCTGGCGCAGGATGGTCTCGGTTTTCTCCTCGACCAGCAGCAGCTCAAGATCCGGGAAGCGTTCGCGCACCCGCGGCACGACGTGCGGCAGCAGGTACGGCCCGAGCGTGGGGAAGATGCCCAGGCGCACGGTGCCCGCTTCGGGATTGCGGCTGCGCCGCGCGGCTTCGCGCATCTCCTCCACGTCCGCGACGATGCGGCGCGCGCGTTCGGCGGCATCGCGACCGGCCGGCGTCAGCATCACCCGCCGCGGCGCACGCTCCACCAGTGCGACCCCGAGTTCCTCTTCGAGCTTGCGGATCTGGGTCGACAGCGTCGGCTGGCTGACGAAGCAGGCGGCTGCCGCGCGACCGAAATGCCTGTGGTCGGCGAGGGCGACGAGGTACTTCAGATCGCGCAGGTTCATGGCGTGGGTCCCGTTCCGTCAGATGGCGTTGCAGCGTCGAGCCACCGTGGCGTCGTGATGTATCACCTATCACGACGACGATGGCGACATGTCGCAACGATTGCGGGGAGAACTTAGCGCGAATTGCAGCGAATGGGACGGATCACGCTGCCTGTCTCATCTGACAGGTTTCGCTTTGCAGCGGGCTTTCTCCTGGAAAAAAGCCAGTCGCGTTCATGCAGCGACCGACGTTCACGTTCGGCCGCCGCCCTGTTCATGCTTGCCGTGCGATGCGGTCACGCGGCCTGCGTGGCCGCATCGACCGCGGGCGCGGAGGTGCGGATCAGGTGGTCGAAGGCGCCGAGCGCGGCCTTCGCGCCTTCGCTCATCGCGATCACGATCTGCTTGTACGGCACCGTGGTCGCGTCGCCGGCGGCGAACACGCCCGGCAGCGAGGTCTGCCCGCGCTCGTCGATCACGATCTCGCCGCGCGGCGACAGTTCGACCGTGCCCTTCAGCCACTCGGTGTTGGGCAGCAGGCCGATCTGCACGAACACGCCGTCCAGCGTCAGCAGGTGCTTCTCCTTCGTCGCGCGGTCCTCGTAGGCCAGGCCCGTGACCTTGCGGCCGTCGCCCTGCACCTCGGTGGTCTGCGCCGAGACGATCACGTCGACGTTCGGCAGGCTGCGCAGCTTGCGCTGCAGCACTTCGTCGGCGCGCAGCTTGCCGTCGAACTCGATCAGGGTGACGTGGGCGACGATGCCGGCGAGATCGATCGCCGCCTCCACGCCCGAATTGCCGCCGCCGATCACCGCCACGCGCTTGCCCTTGAACAGCGGGCCGTCGCAGTGCGGGCAGTAGGCGACGCCCTTGTTGCGGTACTCCTGCTCGCCGGGCACGTTCATCTGCCGCCAGCGCGCGCCGGTGGAGAGGATCACCGTCTTCGACTTCAGCGTCGCGCCGCTGGCCAGCTGCACTTCGATCAGGCCGTCGGCGCCCGCGGGCCGCAGCTGCTCGGCGCGCTGCAGGTGCATCACGTCGACGTCGTACTCGCGCACGTGGCGCTCCATCGCGGCCGCGAGCTTCGGACCTTCGGTCTCGGGCACCGAGATGAAGTTCTCGATCGCCATCGTGTCCAGCACCTGGCCGCCGAAGCGTTCGGCCGCGAGGCCGGTGCGGATGCCCTTGCGCGCGGCGTAGATCGCCGCCGCCGCTCCGGCCGGGCCGCCGCCGACGATCAGCATGTCGAACGGTGCCTTCGCGGCGAGCTTCTCCGCCTCGCGCGCCTGCGCGCCGGTGTCGAGCTTCGCGAGGATTTCTTCCACGCCCATGCGCCCGGCACCGAACGATTCGCCGTTGAGGAACACCGCCGGCACCGACATGATCTCGCGCGCCTCGACTTCGGCCTGGAACAGCGCGCCGTCGATCGCGACGTGCTCGATGCGCGGGTTCAGCACCGCCATCAGGTTCAGCGCCTGCACCACGTCGGGGCAGTTCTGGCAGCTCAGCGAGAAGTAGGTCTCGAAGCGCAGCGCACTGTCGGGGCCGGTGCCTTCGAGCTCGCGGATGCGGTCGATGACGTCCTGCGCCAGCTTCGACGGATGGCCGCCGACCTGCAGCAGCGCCAGCACCAGCGAGGTGAATTCGTGGCCCATCGGGATGCCGGCGAAGCGCAGCGCGATCGACTGGCCGGGGCTCGCGATGGCGAACGACGGCACGCGGTCGCCGGGCTCGCGCGCTTCACGCAGCGTGACCTGGTTCGACAGCTGCGTCAGTTCGACCAGCAGTTCGCGCAGCTCGCGCGACTTTTCGCCGTCATCGAGCGCGGCGACCAGTTCGACCGGGCGCACGAGCTTCTGGAGATAGGCCTGCAACTGGGTTTTCAGGTCGGCATCGAGCATGGCCGTGTCCTCGCGGGAAAGGGGAAGGAGGGGAGGAAGAGACGAAGTCGCGTCGTTCGCCGCAGCGGCCAGGCGTTGGACAGCGTGCCGGTCGTGCATCGGGGGTGAGGGCGATCCGCGATGCGCGGCGCATGCGGTCGAAGCGTGGCCGCTGCGGCGAACGGAGCGTCGGTCGCGAACGGCGACCGGAGACGAGGCCGGCGGCGCATCCCGCGACGCCGGCGTTCGGTGGAGCATTGCGCGAGGGGACGCGCAGGAGGGTCTTGCGGTGCGGAGGTCCGCCGCGACTGTCGGAGGGCTTGCACGCGCGCTCCGGGGTCCTGTTCGTGTTGCGGTCTGCCGTCCCGCACGATCGGCGCGGGAGAGCAGGCTGATCAGATCAGGTCGATCAGATCTTGCCGACGAGGTCGAGCGACGGCTTCAGCGTCTCGGCGCCTTCCTTCCACTTCGCCGGGCAGACTTCGCCCGGGTGGCTGGCGACGAACTGCGCGGCCTTCAGCTTGCGCAGGGTCTCGCTGACGTCGCGGGCGATCGCGTTGTCGTGGATCTCGAGGGTCTTGATCACGCCTTCCGGGTTGATGATGAAGGTGCCGCGCAGCGCCAGGCCTTCCTCGTCGATGTGCACGCCGAACGCGCGGGTCAGCTGGTGGGTCGGGTCGCCGACCAGCGGGAACTGCGCCTTGCCGACTGCCGGCGAGGTGTCGTGCCAGATCTTGTGCGCGAAGTGCGTGTCGGTGGTGACGATGTAGACCTCGGCATTCGCCTTCTGGAACTCGGCGTAGTTGTTCGCCGCGTCCTCGACTTCGGTCGGGCAGTTGAAGGTGAAGGCGGCCGGCATGAAGATCAGGACCGACCACTTGCCCTTGAGGGTTTCGTCGGTGACCTGGATGAATTCGCCGTTGCGGTAGGCATTGGCCTTGAAGGGTTGGACCTGGGTGTTGATCAGGGACATCGGAAAGCTCCTTGGGGGTGGTGGTCGGTGGGCGATGCCGGGCGGACCCGGCCTTCGCGACAGGGCACAGTCTACGGACAGGGTTTGAATCGATCCAATGAATCCATTAGATCGTTTCGATAGTCATTGACTATCGAAATGAGGTAACCGGGCTTTGCTTCTATTCTGTCCCGCCCGGCCGCCTCCCGTCCCATGCCGATCCGTCCGCACGGTACCGCCTCCCGATGACCGACGCCCCCACCGTGCAGGCGCTGCTGCGGGATGCCGCGGCCCGGATCGACGCCGTCGACGCCGAATGGCTGCTCGTCCACGCCCTGGGCCGGCCGCGCAGCTGGCTGTACGCCCACCGCGACGATGCCGTCGCCCCCGCCGATGCCGAACGCTTCCGCGCGCTGCTCGCCCGCCGCGTCGCCGGCGAGCCCGTGGCCTACCTCACCGGCCGCCGCGGGTTCTGGTCCTTCGACCTGGCAGTCACCCCGGCGACGCTGATCCCGCGGCCGGAGACCGAATTGCTGGTCGAACTCGCCCTCGACCGCCTGCCCGCCGGCGCGCCGCTGGTGATCGCCGACCTCGGCACCGGCAGCGGCGCGATCGCCCTCGCGCTGGCGCACGAGCGCCCGCGGGCGCGGGTGGTCGCGACCGACGCCAGCACCGACGCGCTGACGGTCGCGCGCGGCAACGCGCAGGCGCTGGGCCTCGCGAACGTCGAATTCCGCGCCGGCGACTGGTGTGCGCCGCTGGCCGGCGAACGCTTCGACCTGATCGCCAGCAACCCGCCGTACCTCGCCGACGACGACCCGCACCTCGACGAAGGCGACCTGCGCTTCGAGCCGCCGACCGCGCTGTCCTGCGGCGTCGACGGGCTGGAGGCGATCCGCCGCATCGTCGCCGACGCGCCGCGGCATCTCGTGCCCGGCGGCTGGCTGCTGTTCGAGCACGGCTGGACCCAGGGCGATGCAGTGCGCACGCTGCTGCGCGATGCCGGGTTCGTCGACGTCGCCACGCATCGCGATCTGGAGGACCGCGACCGGGTGACGCTGGGCCGCCGGCCAGGCTGAGGCGCTGCGCTACACTCCGGTGCCTCGCCCACGGCTTCCGAGACGCCCATGCGCACGCTGTATCCCGAGATCGCCCCCTTCGACACCGGCACGCTGCGGGTCGACGATCGCCACGTGCTGTACTACGAACAGTGCGGCAACCCGCACGGCAAGCCGGTGGTGATGCTGCACGGCGGCCCCGGCGCCGGCTGCGGCGAGAAGATGCGGCGTTTCCACGATCCCGCGAAGTACCGCATCGTGCTGTTCGACCAGCGCGGCGCCGGACGCTCCACGCCGCACGCCGATCTCGTCGGCAACACCACCTGGAACCTCGTCGCCGACATCGAGAAGCTGCGCGAGACGCTGGGCATCGAACGCTGGCAGGTGTTCGGCGGCTCGTGGGGCTCCACGCTCGCGCTCGCCTACGCCGAGACGCATCCCGAGCGCGTGACCGAACTGCTGTTGCGCGGCATCTTCATGCTGCGGCGCTGGGAGCTGGAATGGTTCTACCAGGAAGGCGCGTCGCGCCTGTTCCCGGATGCGTGGGAGCACTACCTCGCCGCGATCCCGGCGGTCGAACGCCACGACCTGATCTCCGCGTTCCACCGCCGCCTCACCAGCGACGACGAAGCCACCCGCCTCGCCGCCGCGCGCGCCTGGAGCGTGTGGGAAGGCGCGACCAGCTTCCTGCACGTCGACGACGATTTCGTCGCCGGCCACGAGGACGCGCACTTCGCGCTGGCCTTCGCGCGCATCGAGAACCACTACTTCGTCAACGGCGGCTTCTTCGAGGTCGACGACCAGTTGCTGCGCGACGCGCACCGCATCGCCGACATCCCCGGCGTGATCGTGCACGGCCGCTACGACGTGGTCTGCCCGATCCAGAACGCCTGGGACCTGCACAAGGCGTGGCCGAAGGCCGACCTGCACATCAGCCCTGCGTCCGGCCACTCCGCCTTCGAGGCCGAGAACACCGACGCGCTGGTGCGCGCGACGGATCGGTTCGCGTCGTAAATCCACGACCAACGCGATTGCCGGGCCGGTCGACGGTCGGTCCGGCGCGTCACCGCCCCGCGTACCACGCCAGCACGACGACGTTCGCGAGCACCGTGAACCAGAACGTCCACAGGAACTCCGTCTTCTTCGACTTGTGCCGGAACCAGCGCTGCGCGAGCAGCGCGCCGGGCCAGCCACCGCAGAGCGCGAACAGGTGCAGCGAGCTTTCCGGCGTGCGCCAGCGGTTTTCGGCGGCGGCGCGCTTGTCGCTGCGGTAGGCCCACAGCGCGGCGAGGCTCATCACGACGTACAGCGTGCCCGCGTGCACGGGCAGGCGTCCGGTGGCGATCAGGCCCGCGAGCGCCAGCGCGAACACGCCCACGAGCACGTAGGCGAACGTGCCGCGCGAGGGCGCTTCGGATGTCGCCCCGCGTCGCATCGCGGTGGATCGTGGGGGCGTCGCTCTCGCCGTTGTCGGGCGTGTCGGCGGCGGTCGCATGGAGCGGGATAGCGCGGGTTCCAATTGCATCGGTTCGTCCGCGAACCGGATCGCCGTCGCCTGCAACCGGCCCCGCGCGTCGCGCGCAGCGGCGTAGGTCAGCACGTCGCCATCGACCGGCCGCCGCCCCGCGCGCTCGAACGCCTTGATGTGCACGAACGCGCGATCCCCGCCACCGTTCGGCGTGACGAACCCGAAGCCCTTGTCGTCGTTCCAGTGCGAGAGTCGTCCTTGAAGGCGCATGGCGGTCGTGATGCGTGGCGTTGACGGAATTGTGCCGGCATGACAAGCCAATTCTGTGAGCTATCCTGCGCCGTGGGCTACGATATCTGCGCGTTGGGGCTGACGCAGTTTGTTGTAGCCCGCTTACCGTTTTCAGTGAACTTTCGCGCAGCTCATTCGTCCAACAGGCTGAGCAGGCAAATTGCGCGGTTAGCTCTTAATTAGCTGAACAAGACTGCTCGAAATGTGGTGTAAGCCCATGTTTTTAACGAAAATTTATCCATTCGCTTGAGCGTCTCTTGACAAGCCTGCAGGATGGGACTTGTACTCTCTGGAGCCGTTAGTGCTTTGAGTGAAAGCTGAAGGCTTGGCGGCGATAGGCATGTGCAATGGATGCATAGAAATTTTCAATATAGGGATCGCGCCCCTATCCTCTGGCGCGTACTAAAGTACATAGGGGTGTTGTATGGCAACAGGTATGGGTGAAGGCTAACGTGTATTGGCCGTGTGTAAGGTAAAAAATGCCGCTAAAAGCCCCCTCTTGCAGGGGGCTTTTTATTTAAAGGGGAGACTCATGAAAAAGGAAAACATAGCAAGTTTGGCGTGGCGTCATGTCGCTTGCCCATTGGCGCGAGCCGCTGACCCGCTTAGTTGGATTATATTTTTAGTATTTATCGCAATGGTGGCGATCTCTGCGGGATTTCATTTCAGGGGTGACGAGTTTTACATGAAGTACTACCCTATTTTTTGGTATGGGGCATGGGTGGTTTTGGTTTTTTCAACGGTTGGCCCTTTGTTTAATTTGTCTAAAGATAGAAATGAGGTCCCGCTTGGAATATTGATAGGTGTTGGAATATCTCACCTAGTCGTTTTTATTGTTATCGGAATAGTCGTGCTTTCCAAGAGCGCAAATACTGCTGCTGTCACAGCTCTCTTATCTGCGGCTGCTGCTGCAATGATGGTGGGCATTGGGTGGGTCGTTCAGCACCAGAGTGGCGCTAAAGCTTCTCGTAGAGCCCATACTTTTGGCGTTCTTATGCAATCTCGGTTGAGCAAGGAATTTCAAGACCATGTAAGGATGAGAATGAGTTACTACTCGGCTGGTAAGTTGATAGAGGCCGTGGACGCGCCTCTTTTTAGGGCTGATGGCTTTGAAAAAAAGAAGAACGAAATTGATGCCGACTACATTAGAGAGATTGGTGCGGCAAAGGACGGCGCAAAGGATCTAATAAAGGAAATTTACGATAAAAAGAAAGATGATCTTGAAAAGAAATATTTATCTATTCAAAGCGTCAAGTACATATTGAATTTTTATGAGTTCGTTTGTGCTGGAATAAAATTGAAGGAATTGGATGAGGCGATGTTGAGGCAAACGTTGAGCGACATTGCGGTTGATCTTTACAAGGACACTCGACATGTCCGAATTTTCGCTCAGGATATTAAGAAGGGAGCTTACGAGAACTTCGAGAATGTGGTAAGGGAATACTGGCTTCACAGTGATTCGCAAGATTAATTTTCATGGGTGCGAGCGGGTGTTGTTGCTGCACTCAAACCCCGCCACCTCCTCCTCCACCAGCAGCGCGCGCAGCTGCGCCGCGGACGCGCGTCGCATCGGCTTCTCGTCGATGGTCGACAGCGGGGCCTGGCGCAGGGCGGCGTGGGGCAGGACGGTGAGGTCGAAGCTCAGGTCTTCGGCGGAGAACAGCCACACGGGCGCGTCGATCTGACGTTCGCGGTCGAGCCGGATGCGGCGGCTGCGCGGTTCGGCGGGGATGCGGTGGTCGTCGAGGAAGCGCGGCACGCTTTCGGCGTCGTCGGTGTACAGATGCAGGTGCACCGGCGAGTTGGCGTCGGCGGTGCCGTCCAGCACCGGGCCGACGAGGCGCGGGTCGAAGCCGGCAAAGAAGTCCATCGCGCGCAGCGCGGCCTCGCGGCGGCGGCGCAGTTCTGATGTCTGCGCATCGCCCTGGAACAGGCGCTGGTATTCGCGCAGGGCGTCCTCGATCTCGCGGTTGCGCGGCAGCGAGGCGTCGTCGTGGATGCCGAGGCGGGCGGCGGCCTTGAGCTTGGCCTGGTGGAAATCGCGGATGCCGGATTCGGCGATCAGCCGGGCGGCCTCGCGTGCGAGCCGGTAGCGGCGCTCGCGGACCTTCGTTTCGGCGTGCTGGCGGGCGTGGTGCATGGGCAGCGTCCCGGCGTGGCCAGGTTCGACTGTAACGGATGCCCGTGAAATGGCAAACCGGTGGCGCAGGCCGGGCGCGCTGCCCGGCCTGCTTGCCCGATCAGAGCGGGCCCGATCAGAAGATGTCGAACGATTCCTCGCTGGGCACGGCGTCTTCGGCGCCGTAGTCCTCGACGTAGGTTTCCATCTTCTCGAGGTCTTCGACCTTCACGTATTCGATGATGCCGCCGGTGCCGTTGGTGGGCAGCAGCTGGCCGCCGGCGGTGACCGTGACCTTGACCATGCCCGGCGGCGGGTCGTTGGGCGCGATCGGCACGTCCTTCAGCGCCTTCTGCATGTAGTCGATCCAGATCGGCAGCGCGGCCTTGCCGCCGTATTCGCGGTAGCCCAGCGACGAGTTGTCGCTCTTGCCCACCCACACGGTGGTGATGAGGTTGCCGCCGGTGCCCGAGAACCACGCGTCGCGGTGGTCGTTGGTGGAGCCGGTCTTGCCGCCGATGTCGTCGCGGCCGATGCGGCGGGCGTCGGTGGCGGTGCCGTGCAGCACGACGTCGCGCATCATCGAGACCAGTTGGTAGGCGATGCGTTCGTCGATGGCGCGCGGTGCCAGCACGGCGTCGGCCGGCAGCGTGGCGGGGGTTTCGGCGGGCTTGGCGGTGGTGACCTTCGGGCCCTTCTTGTCCTTGGGATCGGACTTGTCGGCGGCGCCGCCGGCCGGGCCCAGGTCGAAGCCGTCGACCACGGTGGAGGTCGGCGCCAGCGGCTGGCCGGCCGCGCCCTGGCCGCAGGTGCGGCAGGCGATGGCGGGCTTCATCGTGAAGATGACCTTGCCTTCGCGGTCCTTCACTTCGCGGATGAACCACGGGTCGATGCGGAAGCCTCCGTTGGCGAAGGCGGCGTAGCCGCGGGCGATCGACAGCGGCGTCAGCGACGGCGTGCCCAGCGCGATCGACAGGTTCGGCGGCAGTTCCTCTTCCTTGAAGCCGAACTGGGTGATGTATTTGCGGGCGTAGTCCACGCCGATGGCGTCGAGCATGCGCACCGACACCAGGTTGCGCGACTGCACCAGCGCCTGGCGCACCCGCACCGGGCCGGCGAAGCCGCCGCCGTCGTTCTGCGGGCGCCAGACCTTGCCGCCGCGCATGCGGAATACCACCGGCGCGTCCAGCACGATCGAGGCCGGGTTGTAGCCGCGCTCGAACGCCGCGGCGTACACGAACGGCTTGAACGACGAGCCCGGCTGGCGGCGCGCCTGGGTGGCGTTGTTGAACTTGCTGCCGGCGAAGCTGTAGCCGCCGACGATGGCGCGCAGCGCGCCGGTGTCGGCGTCCAGCGAAACCAGCGCGGATTCGGCGCGCGGGATCTGGTCGAGGCGCCAGGTCACCGGGCCGGCCGGCTCGGTGGCGGGCGCGCCCGGCTTGGCATCGGCATCGGCGGTCTTCGCCTCGGGCACGAGCTTGCGCACCCGGGTCACGTCGCCGCGCTTGAGCAGGGCGCCCGGCGGCTTGCCGGTCCAGCGCGAGGCGTCCGGGCCGAGGTCCAGCACGGTGCCGTCGGCCAGCACGACCTGGGCGTTGGTGCCGCTGGTGCCCAGCACCAGCGCGGCATGCAGCTCGCCCTGGGTCGGGAAGGCGCGCAGCCGGGTGGCCGCGGCGGTGGCGTCCTCGCCGGCGGCGAGGTCCAGGTGCGGCATCGACTTGGGATTCCAGCCGTGGCGGTGGTCGTAGGTGCCAAGTCCGTCGCGCACTGCGGCGTCGGCGGCGGCCTGCAGCACGGGGTCGATGGTGGTGGTGACGTGGTAGCCCTTGGTCAGCGCTTCCTTGCCGTAGCGCTCGACCATCTCCTGGCGGACCATCTCGGCGACGTAGGGCGCGTAGACCTCGACCGGGCGCTCGTGCGGGGTGGCGTGCATCGGCGCGGCCTGCGCGGACTGTTCCTCGGCCGGCGAGATCATCTTCAGCTCGCGCATGCGCTGCAGCACGTAGTCGCGGCGGATCTTCGCGCGTTCCGGGTTGTTGAGCGGGTTGCCGGTGGACGGGAACTTGGGGATCGCCGCCAGCGAAGCCATCTCGTCGAGGCTCAGCTGGTCCAGTCGCTTGCCGTAGTAGAACTCGGCCGCGGCACCCACGCCGTAGGCGCGATTGCCGAAGAAGCTCTTGTTGAGGTACAGCTCGAAGATCTGGTCCTTGGTCAGCTCCTGCTCCATCTTCCGGGCCAGCAGCATCTCCGCGAACTTGCGGCTGTAGCTGTACTCGGAGCTGAGGAAGAACTGGCGCGCGACCTGCTGGGTGATGGTCGAACCGCCGGCCACGCGGTCGCGGTCGGTGGTCAGCAACTGCCACACCGCGCGGCCCACGCCCTTGTAGTCCACGCCACCGTGCTCGTAGAAGCGGGCGTCCTCGATGGCCATGAAGGCCTGCTTCAGGTGCTGCGGCACCTGCGCGATCTTCACCGGGTAGCGTCGGGTCTCGCCGAACAGGCCCATCAGGCGGCCATCGGCGGCATATACATAGAGGGGTTCCTGCAGCTCGACGTGGCGCAGGGTGTCCACGTCGGGCAGCCTGGACGCCACCGAGGCATACAGAAGGCCGAAGGCGATGCCGCCGACCACCAGGCCGGCGAGGGAAAGCAGGAGCGCCCAGCGCAGCAGGCGGCGGAGACGGGACATGGGCGGTGCGATCCTGGCGTCGGAGGCGGACGGGCGGGGAGGGGATTATAGGCGGCCCGCCCCCGCGGCCGGTGGGCAGGGCCGGGCCTGCCGGGGGGGGGCTTGCCGGGTCGGAGGGTTGCCCGGAGCCCTCCCGGGTCGTGACAGAGGTCACTCTCACGTCATCCCGAACCAAGGGGTAGTTGCCTTGGGATGCAAAGTCCGTTATTTAATGTATTGGGACACGTAACGCGCGTAAGCGCGCGTGGGAAGGGGAAAAAGTGGGACTGTTCGCAAAAAACCAGTCACCTCTGGTGGGTGTCGACATCAGTTCGACCGCCGTCAAGCTCCTGCAGCTGTCTCGGGCCGGCGACCGCTATCGGGTGGAACACTACGCGGTCGAGCCATTGCCGCCGAACGCCGTGGCCGAGAAGAACATCGTCGAGGTCGAGGCGGTGGGCGAGGCCATCCGGCGCGCGCTCAACCGATCCGGCAGCAAAGCCAAGTTCGCCGCGGCCGCGGTGGCAGGCTCGGCGGTGATCACCAAGGTCATCCCGATGCCGGCCGAGCTCGACGAGGACGACATGGAGTCGCAGATCGAGCTGGAGGCGGTGAACTACATTCCGTATCCGATCGAGGAAGTGAACCTCGACTTCGAGGTGCTGGGCGGCATGCCCGGCAACCCGGAGATGGTCCAGGTGCTGCTGGCCGCCTCGCGTTCCGAGAACGTGGAGATGCGGGCCTCGGCGCTGGAGATCGGCGGCCTGACCGCGAAGGTCATGGATGTCGAGGCGTTCGCGATCGAGAACGCCTACGCGCTGATCGCCGGCAGCCTCAACGTCCCGCACGACGGCATCGTCGCGCTGGTCGACGTCGGCGCCACGATGACCACGCTCAGCATCCTGCGCAACGGCCGCAACATCTACAGCCGCGAGCAGGTCTTCGGCGGCAAGCAGCTCACCGACGAGGTGATGCGCCGCTACGGCCTGAGCTACGAGGAGGCGGGCCTGGCCAAGCGCCAGGGCGGCCTGCCGGAAAGCTACGAGATCGAGGTGCTGGAGCCCTTCAAGGAAGCGATGGCCCAGCAGATCGGCCGCCTGCTGCAGTTCTTCTACGCAGGCAGTGAATACAACCGTGTCGACCAGATCGTGCTGGCCGGCGGCTGCGCCTCCATCGCCGGCATCGCCGCGATGGTCGAGGAACAGCTCGGCGTGCAGACCGTGGTCGCCAATCCGCTGGCCCAGATGACGCTCGGCCCCCGCGTGCAGGCCCACGCGCTCGCGCAGGACGCGCCCGCGCTGATGATCGCCTGCGGCCTCGCCCTGAGGAGTTTCGACTGATGGCACGGATCAACCTCCTCCCGTGGCGCGCCGAACGGCAGAAAGAGCGCAAGAAGCAGTTCCTGATCATGCTGGCGATGTCGGCGTTCGCCGGCCTGCTGGTGTGGTTCCTGGTCGACGGTTACTACGACGCGCAGGTCGCGGGCCAGCAGGAGCGCAACGCCTTCCTCGACGGCCAGATCGCCGAGGTCAAGCAGAAGATCACCGAGATCGAGGAGCTCGAGAAGAAGAAGAGCAACCTCCTCAGCCGCAAGCAGGTGATCGAGGAACTGCAGGCCAACCGCTCGCAGATGGTGCATCTGTTCGATGCGCTGGTTCGCACGATCCCCGACGGCGTGATCCTCACCGGCCTGAACCAGGAAGGCGACAAGCTCACGCTGGAAGGCCGCTCGCAGTCGTACGCGCGGGTCAGTAACTACATGGACAACCTGGCCGCGTCCGGCTGGATGACCAAGCCCGACCTGTCGGTGATCCAGGCGCAGGACGACATCACCGGCCTGCCGCACACCTTCAAGCTGACGGTCACGCTGTCCAACCCGAACGCCAAGGCCGAGGATGGCAGCACGCCGGCCGGTGCCGCGCCTGCCGGTGGCGCGACGCCCGCCACGGGGACCACGACGCAGACCACGACGCTGCAGCCGTTGGTGCCCGCCGGACAGCCCGCGCCTGCCGCAGGTGCCGCCCCGGCGCCCGCTGGCGGTGCCGTGACAGCGCCCGCCCCGGCGCCCTCGGCCGCCGCACCTGCGGCCGCACCGGCCCCGGCCAAGACACCCCCGAGCCCGAACAGCGGCAAGCCGTCTGCGGGAGGAGCCGCGCGATGAAAAAGAAGATGTCGCTCAAGGAGCTCGACTTCAACAACGCCGGCTCGTGGCCGCGCGAGTGGCAGATCGGCTTCTGCCTCGCCCTCGGGCTGTTGATCCTGTTCCTGCTCTGGAACTTCCTGACCCGTCCCAAGGGCGCGGCGCTGGAAGCACTGGAAGGGGAAGAGACCACCAAGCGCGCCGAGTTCGAGAAGTTGCAGGGCCAGGCCGCGAACCTCGAGCCGCTGAAGCAGCAGCTCGCGCAGATGGAACAGCAGCTCCAGCAGATGCTGCGCCAGCTGCCGAGCAAGACCGAGATGCCCGACCTCATCGTCGACATCTCGCAGACCGCGCTGGCCACCGGCATCGCCAACGAGCTGTTCCAGCCGGGTGCCGAGTCCGCGCAGGAGTTCTACGCCGAGAAGCCGATCGAACTGAAGATGCTGGGCACGTACCACCAGTTCGGCGCCTTCGTCAGCGGCGTGGCCTCGCTGCCGCGCGTGGTCATCATGACCATGCACGACATCTCGCTGAAGCCGCGCGAGGCGTCGGCTGCCGACAAGGGCAAGAAGCCTGCGGGCATCGGTCCGGGCACGGTGCTCGAACTCAAGGGCACGGTGAAGACCTACCGTTACCGCGATCCCAACGAGGACCTCGAAGGCGGCGACTCCACGACGGCCAACGGCGGCAAGCCGGCCGCCGCGCCGGGCACGCCGCCGGTGCCGGGCGCCGCCGCCGTCACTTCGGGCATGCAGAAGACCCAGGCCGCCGCCAACCAGGCCGGAGGGAGCCGCTGATGCGCAGATCCATTCCCAACGCCGCCCGTTTCGCGCTGGTGCTGCCGCTCGCGCTGGCCGCCGCCGGCTGCGGTCGCGGCATCGACAGCACGCCGGGCGATGCGCCGGCCCTGCACCAGTGGGTCGACGGCATCAAGGCCAAGCCGGCGCCGCCGCTCGATCCGCTGCCGGTGATGCAGCAGTTCGAGACTTTCGAATATTCCGCGCAGACGCTGCGCGACCCGTTCAGCACTGCCTTCGCGCCGGGTTCTTCGGCCGCGGGTCCGCGGCCCGACGACGGCCGTCCCAAGCAGGCGCTGGAACAATTCCCGCTCGACTCGCTGAAGATGGTGGGCACGATCGGCACGCGCGGTTCCCTGGTGGCCCTGGTGATGGGGCCCGACAAGGTGACCCAGCGCGTGGTACCGGGCAATTACATGGGCCAGTCCGACGGACGGGTGACCGGGGTCTACGAGGATCGCATCGAACTCGTCGAGCTGGTGTCCGATGGTGCAGGCGGTTGGCTGGAGCGGCCGGCGACGGTTTCGCTCGATGACGAATAAGACGAGGGGATAGCGAAATGATCGTACTCAACGCGCATAGCCAGCAGCACGGCCGTCGCACCAAACCCGTGAAAGTCGCGCTCCTCGGCCTGGCTGCCGGGCTGCTCGCGGCGCTCAGCGCCGTCGGTGCCGCCCCGCCGCCCGCCTCCGCACCGGCTGCGACCACGGTCCAGCAGGCGCCGGCGATCGCCTCCGTCACCAGCATCGACTTCAAGCGCGGCGACGGCGGCTCCGGCAAGCTGATCCTGCACTTCGACGGCGACGGCGCCATCCCCGACCTGCGCACCAGCGACAGCGGCGTGGTCGTGGACATCGGCAACGCCACGATGGCCGCCAACCTCCAGCGCACGCTGGATGTCACCGACTTCGCCACGCCGGCGCAGCAGGTGCAGGCCAGTGGCTCGGGCGACAAGTCCCGGGTCACGGTGAGCGCGAAGGGCGGCTTCGAATCGCTGGCCTACCAGACCGGCCGCGACTACATCGTCGAGCTCGTGCCGCGCGCCGCCGCGCCGGATCGCGCCGTCGGCGCCGCCTCGTCCCGCAACGCGACGACCACGGCGTCCACCGCGCCGGCCGCCAACAACGCGGGCGTCCGCTACAGCGGCAAGCCGGTGACGTTCAACTTCCAGGACGTGCCGGTGCGCACGGTGCTGCAGCTGATCGCCGAGGAGTCCAACCTCAACATCGTCGCCAGCGACACCACCCAGGGCAACGTCACCCTGCGCCTGATCAACGTGCCGTGGGACCAGGCGCTGGACATCGTCCTGCAGGCCAAGCAGCTCGACAAGCGCCGCAGCGGCAACGTGGTGTGGATCGCCCCGCAGTCCGAGATCGCGAAGTTCGAGCAGGACAAGGAAGACGCCCGCATCGCGATCGAGAACCGCACCGAGACCGTCACCGAGTACATCCCGGTCAGCTACGGCAACGCCGAGGACATCGCCAAGCTGCTCACCGACGACAGCAAGGGCAACAGCACCGGTGGTGGCGGTGGCGCCGCCGGTGGCGGCAGCACTCAGCAGCAGAGCCGCGGCTTCCTGTCGCAGCGCGGCAGCCTCAGCTTCGACCGCCGCACCAACACCCTGCTGGTCATCGACATCCCGCCGCGCGTCGCCGAGATCCGTCGCCTCGTCAACCAGCTCGACAAGCCGGTCGACCAGGTGCTGATCGAAGCCAAGATCGTGATCGCCACCGAGGACTTCGCCCGCGAACTGGGCGCCAAGTTCGGCATCAACGGTTCGCGCAACAACGTGAACTTCGGCGACAGCATCTCCAACACGACGGCGACCCGCAATTCGATCAACAAGGCGGAAGCCGACTATCAGGATGCGCTGCGCGAGTGGATCAATGCCGGCAGCGTCGGCGTCCCGCCGCAGCGCGGCAGCTACACCATCAGCAAGTCGCCGAACGTCAACCTGCCCGCGACCGTCGGCAGCCTGGTCACCAACACCCCGGCCAGCCTCGCCTTCACCATCCTCAACGCCGGCTACGCGCTCGACATCGAGCTGTCGGCGATGCAGGAAGAGGGCCGCGGCGAAGTGATCTCCAACCCGCGCGTCGTCACCAGCAACCAGCGCGAAGCGGTGATCAAGCAGGGCAAGGAAATCGGCTACGTCACCACCAACTCCTCGGGCGGCATCGTCACCCAGACGGTGAACTTCAAGGACGTGGTGCTGGAGCTGAAGGTCACCCCGACCATCACCAACGACGGCCGCGTGTTCCTGAACATGGCGGTGAAGAAGGACGAGCTCGAGGACTTCGTCGACACGGTGAGCGGCGCGGTGCCGCTGATCGCCAAGCGCGAAGTGAACACCGCGGTGCTGGTCGAGGACGGCAACACCGTCGTGATCGGCGGCGTGTACGAGTTCTCAGATCGCAGCCAAGCCGCGAAGGTGCCGTTCCTCGCCGATCTGCCGGTGCTGGGCAACCTGTTCAAGAAGAAGGGCCGCAGCAAGAGCAAGGCCGAGCTGCTGATCTTCGTCACGCCGAAGGTGATGACCGTCGCGCCGCGCGTCTGAGCACGGCCCGCGCGGGACATCGATTCGCGGACACGGGGGCTTCGGCCCCCGTTTTCGTGTCCGGCCGACGCTGCCGGACACCGGGGACGGCGGCATGACGGCCGCGCGGCGCCCGGCCCCGTCGCTGACGCCCCCTGCATCTTCCGGCTGAACATTTCGGCCGGACATCGGTCAAACTGCGGGTCGCCTCCCGCCCCAAGGACGCCCGCCGCACATGACGGACACCGCTTCCAACGCCCGACTCCACGCCGCGTTCACGCAATTGCGCGACCGGCTTTCCGCCGAGATCGTCGGCCAGTCCGCGCTGATCGAGCGCCTGCTCATCGCGCTGCTCGCCGACGGCCACCTGCTGGTGGAAGGCGCGCCGGGCCTGGCGAAGACCACCGCGATCCGCGCGCTGGCCTCGCGCCTGGAAGCCGATTTCGCCCGCGTCCAGTTCACGCCCGACCTGCTGCCCGCGGACCTCACCGGCACCGAGGTCTGGCGTCCGCAGGACGGCCATTTCGAATTCCAGCCCGGCCCGATCTTCCATTCGCTGCTGCTGGCCGACGAGATCAACCGCGCGCCGGCGAAGGTGCAATCGGCGCTGCTGGAGGCCATGGGCGAACGCCAGGTCACCGTCGGCCGCCGCACCTATGCGCTGCCGCGGTTATTCCTGGTGATGGCGACGCAGAACCCGATCGAACAGGAAGGCACGTTCCCGCTGCCCGAGGCGCAGCTCGACCGCTTCCTGATGTACGTGCGCATCGGCTATCCCGAAGCGGCGATGGAAGCCGAGATCCTGCGTCTGGCGCGTGAGCGTGCACGGGCGGGCGACGCCCCGACGACGCCGCTCGAGGCCGTGCCGGTGCGGCTGTCGCAGGCGGACGTGTTCGCCGCGCGCGATGCCGTGCTGGACCTGCACCTGGCGGTGCCGGTGGAGCGCTACATGATCGAACTGGTGCTGGCCTCGCGCGATGCGCACCGCTACGACGCCGCGCTGGCCCGGCGGATCGGCTGGGGCGCGAGCCCGCGCGGCTCGATCGCGCTGGAGCGCTGCGCCCGCGCCCGTGCGTGGCTGGCGGGCCGCGATTTCGTGACGCCCGAGGACGTCCGCGCCGTCGCCCACGACGTGCTGCGGCATCGCGTGCTGCCGAGCTACGAGGCGGTGGCCGAGGGCTGGGATGGCGAGCGCCTGGTGCAGGCGCTGATCGACAAGGTGCCGCTGCCCTGAGCCAGGCTCGGCAGCGCGCGAGGGTGACATGAGCGAAGGCATCGTTCCGGGATTGGACGAACTGGTGGCGCTGCGTCGCGCCGCCACGGGCCGGCGTCCGCCGCGCCGCGGCCGCCACGGGCTGAGCGGGCAGGCGCCGTCGCCGATGCGCGGTCGCGGCATGGAGTACGCCGAATCGCGCGAGTACACCCAGGGCGACGACGCCCGCCACATCGACTGGCGGCTCACCGCGCGCACCGGCAAGCCGCACACCAAACTGTTCCAGGCCGAACGCGAGCGGTTGACGCTGATCGTCGCCGACACCGCGCCGGCGCTGTATTTCGGCACCCGCGTGCGCTTCAAGTCGGTGCAGGCCGCGCGCGCCGGCGCGATCGCGGCGTGGGCCGCGGTGCGCGATGGCGATCGCCTCGCCGCGTTGCGCGGCAGCGTGCGCGAACCGCCGGTGATCCCGGCCTCCGGCACCCGCGGCGCGCTGCGCGTGCTCGATGCGATGGTGCGCTGGTATGCGCGTCCGCCCGAGGACGACGGCGGCCTCGGCGTGGCGCTGGACCACGCCGACCGCCTGTTGCGTCCGGGCTCGCGGCTGGTGGTGCTGGCCGATGCCGCCAGCGTGCTGGCGCAGGCACCGACGCGCTGGCCCTCGCTGGCGCAGCACCGCGAAGTGATCGTGTTGCTGCTGTGCGACCCGATCGAACGCGATCCGCCGCGCGCCAGCCTGCCGTTCCGGATCGAGCGACCCGCCACGTCGACGGCCTCGACGCGGATCGAACTGGACCTCGCCAACGGCGCCCAGCGCGAACGCTGGCGCAATGCCTTCTCGGCACCGATCGCGCAGGCGCTGCAGGTGCTCGCGCGCGGCGGCATCCGCGCCCGCGCGCTGTCCACCGACATGCCCAGCGAGAGCTGGCTCGACCTGTTCGAGGGCACGCGCGCGGCATGACGCTTCCCCTGTCCCTCCTCGCACAGGCCCCGACGGCGCCGGCGCCCGATCCGCTGCAACTGCGCGACGTGCATCTGCCGCCGTCGCCGCCGCTGTGGCCGCCGGCCCCGGGCTGGTGGCTGGTGCTGGCGGCGGTGCTGGTGCTGCTGGCGTTCCTGGCCTGGCGCAGGCTGCAACGGGGCCGGTGGCAGCGCGGCATGGAGGCGCTGTTCGACGCCAGTGTCGATGCCGCGTCGCCGACCATGGCGCGCGTGGCGGCGATGTCGGAATTGCTGCGACGCGCCTCGCGACTTCGCGATCCCGCCGCGGACCGTCTCGCCGGTGATGCCTGGCTGCAGTTCCTCGATGCGGGCGAACGCCAGCCCCTGTTCACCGGTCCGGTGGCGCGCACGCTGCTGGAGGGCCCGTTCCGCCCGGGCACGACGCCGGCGGACTGCGAGGCGCTGCGGGTCGCGGCGCGGGTCCGGTTCGTGCAGTTGATGCGACCGCTGCCGTGGTGGCGCCGCCTGCGGAGGCGCCGCGCATGATCGACGCCCTGCGCCAGGCGCTGCCGCAGCTGTTCGCCCTGTTCGCGTGGCCGTGGTGGCTGCTCGCGCTGCCGCTGCCGTGGCTGGTGCGCTGGCTGCTGCCGCCGACCGCGGGCGCGTCCGCGGCGCTGCGGGTGCCGTGGGGCGAGCGCCTGGCGTCGATCGGCGGCCGCGTCGGCCCGGCGCGGGCGAAACCGATCGGTCTGCTGCCGTGGCTGGCGTGGGCGCTGCTGTGCGTGGCCGCGGCGCGCCCGCAGCAGCTCGGCGAAGTGGTGCAGCCGCCGCAGACGTCGCGCAACCTGATGCTGGCGCTGGATCTCTCCGGCAGCATGGACGAGCGCGACATCGAACTGGGCGGCCGCACCGTCACCCGCCTCACCGCGGCGAAGGCGGTGATCTCCGACTTCCTCGAACGCCGGCGCGGCGACCGCGTCGGCCTGATCATCTTCGGCGAGCGTGCCTTCGCGCTGACGCCGCTGACCCGCGACCTCGACACCGTGCGCGAGCAGCTCGACGGCACCGTCTCCGGCATCGCCGGCCGCGCCACCGCGATCGGCGACGCCATCGCGCTGTCGACCAAGCGCCTGCAGGCGCAGCCGGCGGAACAGCGCCTGCTGATCCTGCTCACCGACGGCATGAGCAATGCCGGCGCGCTGGATCCGATCAAGGCCGCGGCCATCGCCCGCGATGCCGGCGTGCGCGTGCACACCATCGCCTTCGGCGGCTACGGCGCGGGGCTGTCGGTGTTCGGGCTGCCGATCCGCATGCCCAGCGCGGCCGACACCACCGACGAGGACGGCCTGCGCAAGATCGCCGAGATGACCGGCGGCCGCGCCTACGCCGCACGCGACGCCGACCAGCTGGCCGGCATCTACGCCGAGATCGACCGGCTTGAACCGGTGAAGCTGCCCGGCCAGCGGCTGCGGCCACGGATCGAGCGCTACCCGTGGCCGCTGGGCGGCGCCATCGCCTGCGCGCTGCTGGCACTGCTGCTGCGGCGACGCGCATCGGGAGGCCCGCGATGAACGAGTTGCCGGTGATGGGCGCGTTCCACTTCCTGCGGCCGCTGTGGCTGCTGGGCCTGCTCGCGTTGCCGCCGCTGCTGTGGTGGCTGCGCCGCCAGCGCCATCGCGGCGAACAGTGGCGCGGGCTGGTCGACGCGCATCTGCTGTCGCATCTGCTGGAAACCGATGGCGCCGAGCGCAGCGGCTGGCGCGCGTGGCTGCCGCAGGCGGCGTTCCTGCTGGCCGGGGCGCTGGCGGTGCTGGCGCTGGCCGGCCCGAGCTGGCGCGAACTGCCGCAGCCGCTGTGGCAGGACCGCATGCCGCTGGTGATCGCGGTCGACATGTCCTCGGCGGCCAACGCCGCCGACGTGCCGCCGTCGCGGCTGCTGCAGGCGCGGGCGAAGATCGCGCAGATCCTGCGCGAGCGCGGCGGCGGGCAGACCGCGCTGGTCGCATTCGCCGACGACGCCTACACCGTGTCGCCGCTCACCGACGACGCCAACAACATCGCGCTGTTCCTCGATGCGCTGTCGCCCGACGTGATGCCGCGCGACGGCAGCCGCGCCGATCGTGCGATCGAGGAATCGGCGCGGCTGCTCGAACGCGCCGGCTTCCACAAGGGCGACATCCTGCTGATCACCGACCGTGCCGGCGGCAGCGCCGACAGCGCCGCACTGGAAGCGCGCGGCAGCGGCTATCGGGTCTCGGTGCTGGGCCTGGGCGGGTTCACCGGCGGGCAGTACCGCGATGCCGGCGGCGACGTGCACACCGCGCGCCTGCACGGCGTGGAACTGCGCGCGCTGGCCACCACGGGCGGTGGACGCTACGCCGCGTTCGCCCCGGGCGATGCCGACCTGCGCGCGCTGGGCGTGCTGCGCGCCGACCGCATCGACGAGGCGACGGCGCAGGACAAGCGCGGCACCGCCGCGCTCGACGAAGGTTTCTGGCTGCTGCCGCCGCTGTTGCTGCTGGGCCTGCTGGCGTTCCGTCGCGGCGTGCTGGCGGTGCTGGTGATCGCCCTGTGGCTGCCGTGGCGCCCGGCCGCGGCGGCGGACCTGTGGCAGCGCCCGGACCAGCGCCGGCACGCGGCGATGGCACAGGGCGTCGAGGCCTATCATCGCGGCGATTTCGAGGCCGCCCAGTCGGCCTGGGAAGGCCTGCCCGGCGCCGAGGCCGCGTACAACCGCGGCAACGCGCTCGCCCGCCTGCAGCGCTACGAAGACGCCATCGCCGAATACGACCGTGCCCTGCGTTTGCAGCCGGGCATGGCCGACGCGATCGAGAACCGCCGCAAGGTGGAACAGGCGCGCCGGCAACAGCAGCAGAAGGACCAGCAGCAGAAGGACCAGCAGCAGAAGGACCAGCAGCAGAAGGACCAGCAGCAGAAGGACCAGCAGCAGAAGGATCAGCAGCAGAAGGATCAGCAGCAGAAGGACCAGCAGCAGAAGGATCAGCAGCAGAAGGATCAGCAGCAGAAGGATCAGCAGCAGAAGGACCAGC